>NZ_PIRF01000002.1 GCF_003049705.1 Campylobacter concisus | reverse complement strand
TAAGATAAGATATATTTCAAGATATATTCAAAGGCTTTGTGATAAAATTAAATATCTAAAAATAATATACCAAGAATTAATTTAAAATATAATAATCGGAGCTATATTTGATTAAGCGCACTCATTCTATAAAGTTAAAATACAGTATAAATTTACGATATTTTGGAACTTTTGCTTATATACATAAGTTATGTTTATGTTTTAGGAATAAATAAATTTATTCCTGCAATAACTAGAATTAATATGGAGAAATAAATGATTAAACAATTTAAAATAAATGGGCTTTTTGGTTTTAGAAATGTTGAGATTAATTTTGAAGATAACATAAAAATATTGATCGGTGAAAATGGTTTTGGAAAAACAACAGTTTTAAATTCGTTATATTATTTATTAAACGGTAAGTATATTAAGCTATCAAAAATAGAATTCGAGTCAATAGAGCTATTTTTTACAAATAAACAACATATTCAATTTTCAAAGTCTAATCTAGATGATTATGTAAATTACTTAGATAATGATAATAGAAGATTGCCAAGTAGCATTGCTCTCATGTTAGAAAAGTTGGATTTATCCGAATTTGATGATTTTAATAAAGATGCTGAAAAAAAAATACTAAATTACGTTAAAGACAATAAAATTAGACAGTTTGCTCCCGATAGAATCATGGCAATTGAAATTTTTCGTTTTATTACGGAAAGACCGAATTTTGAGGTTTTTGATAAAATGGATAATATTAGACAAGAATTAAAATTTTCAATATTATATTTACCAACGTATAGAAGAGTTGAGGAGGATTTGAAAAATCTTGGAGTATTCGAGGAAAGAGGTATGCGCCGTCGTGACACCCGTAGTTATTATACAGAATCATATAGTGTGGAATTAGCCGATGAATTGGATGATGAGGAGACATTGATACATTTTGGAATGAATGATGTCAAGCAAAAAATTAAAAGCATAAAACAGGAAATTGAAAAGTCAACAATCACTGGTTTTTCTAAGCTAACTGGACAGATGTTATCTCACTTTTTGCATACAACAAGCAACGACTTAAATAAAATTGAATCATTAGATAAGAATACAATTAGGATTATTTTACATAGAGTAGGAGATAATATATCCAAAAAGGACAAAGATTCAATATTGAATTTATTAGATAAAAAAAACGAATTAAACAATAAGAGCGATTTGGTTTTTTTTGTTTTTAAACTCATTGATATATACAATGCTCATAAGCATCTTGATGATAAAATGAAAAAATTTAGAGACGTTTGCAACCAGTACTTATTTGATAAAGAGGTTGTATATGATGAAAGTTTGGTAGATTTATATATATGTAGAAAGAATACGAAAGAAAAGGTTGAAATAGATAAATTGTCGTCTGGAGAAAAACAGATAGTTTCAATTTTTTCAAAAATTTATTTAGAAAAAAACGAAAATTTAATCGTATTGTTTGATGAGCCAGAGCTCTCACTTTCTTTGCCTTGGCAAAAAAGGTTATTACCTGATATTATCGAATCAGGTAAATGTAAATTTTTATTAGCAGTAACCCATTCACCTTTTATTTTTGACAATGAATTAGAAAAATTTGCTGTTGGTATTAATATGTATATGAATGAGTGCAATGAATAATTCTTTGCTTGAAATAATGAAGGATTCAACTGAATCCGGGCATGCTGCGTACGTTAATTTTGTAATGGCCTATGTAAAAAATAATCAAGATTTGGTTTATTGTTTTTTTGAAGGAGATGAGGATAAAAAATATTATGGAGCAAGAATTGAATTTGCTTACCATAAAAAATGCAAATATTTTACATGTGGCGGAAAAGATAAGGTTGTTAAGGTTCGGGAGTTAATAAAAAATAGAACAGAGTATAATGCGGCAAATGTATTATTCTTTGTAGATAAGGACTATTCTGATGATAAAACCAATAATACGTTATATGTAACACCTTTCTATTCAATAGAAAATTTTTATTCTTCCAAAGAAACACTAATCAGAATTTTACTGGATGAATTTAATATGAACAATAATGAAGATGTTCAAAAGGTAATTAACTTATATGAGGATGCCTTAAAAACTTTTCATAATAAACTACTGTTTTTAAATGCATGGCTGGCATGCCAACACGATATTAGGATGAAAACAAAAATAGACACTAGACTTAATATCAATGATGCCCTAAAAAAATATTTTAATACCAATAATATATTTAATAAAGACTTAAGAATAAAAGTTAATATTTTTGATGATTTAGAGAATATAGATATTTTAGAAAAAAAGTTATTTCCAAATTCGCCTAGAATATTAATTGAGAATATAGAAGAAAAAAAAATTATATTACTTCAGTCAAATCCATCTCACAGTTTTAGAGGCAAATTTGAATTTAAATTCTTTATAGATTTTTTAAAAAAGATAAAAGAAGAGGTGGGTAGTAGAAATCAAAAACTTTTAACTAATAGGTATAAATGTAAAATATCTTTTGGAATCGATACTGGAATTTTGACTTTGACTACTTATGCCATTACCCCTAGTTGTTTAAAATCATTTTTGGAGAACAACCTGACAACTGCATCATTTGGTGACAAAATTTAAATAAAATAATAAAAAAATTAATAAAATTGCATATTCGATTGCTAGAAACAAAATCTAAGGCTAAAGCAAATAGTATTTGCATGCCTTAAATATCTGTCTGGCAAGCAAGCTCTAGTAACCTAGGCTATGATTAAAGTAAGCCAAAATTATAGTAAACTAGAGCTTTGTATTTTAAATTTAAAGGAAATACCGTGAAAATACGAATCTACTACGAAGATACTGACGCGGGCGGCATAGTCTATCATACAAACTACATTAAATTTTGCGAGCGAGCTAGAAGTGAAGCATTTTTTCGGGCTGGGCTAAATTTCACAAAAGAGAGCGGATATTTTTTAGTTTCGTCGCTTGAGGCTAAATTTATAGCTTCTGCTGTGCTTGGCGATGAAGTATTTGTTAGAACCAAAATTTTAGAGCTTAAAAAAGCTAGTCTTGTTTTGGAGCAAGAAATTTATAAATTTGATGACAAAAATGCTGAAAAACTGCTCTTTAGAGCGACGATTACGTTAGCCTTTATGAAAGAAAAAAAGCTTACTAAGATAAATGACGAGATAAAGAAATTTTTGGAGAATTCTAAATTTTAGATCGTGGTTAAGTTTAAAAATTTAGCTTTAGCCACTTTGTGCTTTTACATCGAGCTATTTTGATCGAGCAAAATTTCTTGATTTGCTTCGTCAAAGTGGTCGCCTTTTGCGTTATAAATTTTAACTCCATATAAAACTTGTGAGTTTTCAACTCTTTCGGTAAAAATTCTATCAGCACTTTTATCTATAAAATTTGTATATATATACTCGGCACCAAAAGCACTTGAATAGCCGATTTGTGAATATCTAAAATCTACATCAAAAAGATCGCCAAGTCCCAAAAATAAGTCGTTAATAGGATTTAGTGAGTTTGCGATGAAAAGATTTTGTCTATCTCTTTGCGCGATAGCATTAAAGATATTTGGTAAAAAATTTATCTGTGTGCTTAAAAGTGCGTATGGTTTTATCTCAAAGCCTCTCATCTGCATTGCTACAAGAGAAGCTTTGATGATTGGGATGTTTAAAAATATACTTGCGTCATCAAATTTGGATTTTTTACTTAAGGTGTCGTTTAAATTTATATCTTTACCTACGATAGTGGCTTCATGATAATTACTACTTTGCATTCGGACATATTCATTTAGCTTTTGCCCTAATGAACTACCATCATCAAATGCAACTATTTTTTCGTTCGAGTAAGCTAGCAAAGCTGAAATTTGGTCTTTATAATCAATGCCACCAAAGATCAAATTTGGTTTTGGATTTATGATAAAAGAGCTATGAACGCTTGGAATGTAGATAAGCTCATTTGATAGAACTAGCGAATTTATAATGTTTGCACCATTTGATGTAAGGGCCGCGATAAAATAATTAAAGCCTTGGGCTCTAGCCGTTTGCATAGCATTTGTAAGACTTTGTGGGCTTTCATCGTTGCTATTTATAAATTTGATCTCGATATCCGCATCTTGCTTTAAGACATAGCTTAAGACCGCATTTGATACAACATTTGCATAAGATTTTATAATCTTTTGTGGGATGATTACAGCGATTTTACCGCTTTTATTAACTTTTAAAATAGCTTCACCACCAAGAGAGATATAAAGCTCTAAAAGAGCGTTATCGTCTATTTTTGCTGGCTCAAATCTCGCCATAAAACTAGCCAGTAAATCAGACTTAATAAGCTCATTTAAGCAGGCATTATCACAAAATTCTGGTTCTAAATTTATATAAGTAATCTTTGCTGGAGGTATGCTTGATAGACTTTGATTTTTTGTAATATTACTCTCAAAGTTTATCTCATCTTGCGATGCAAAAATAGTCGAAAAAATGGCTAAAAAAAGTAAAATTTTTCTCATATCACTCCTTTGATCTTTTTTAAATCATCTATAAAAATATTTTCAAAACTAGGATTTTTGCTGATCCACTCTGGCGAAAACGTTGGTAAAATAAGGCTATTTTCATTTTTTAAAATACTACCTCTTATGCTTGCAAATCCGCCTTTTAGCAATAAATTTGGATATAAATGCATAAAGGCTTTCTCTCCTAAAGTCACAATTATCTTTGGCTTTATCAGCCTAATCTCTTCAAACAAATAAGGACGACAAAGTTCAATAGAACGGCTTAAAATCGGACTTTTATCATCATTTTGTGAAATTTCACACCGAAGTAGAGAACTTATATAAATTTCTTTTATATCTAAATTTAAACTATTTTTTATGGCATTTTCTAAAAATTTTTTACTGTTATTTTCATAAGAATCATTTTTTTTAGAAAATAATATAAACATGATTTTGCTATTTTCATTGCCGATGCCTGCTGTTACGCCTTTTGAGCTATTTCGCAAAGAACAAAGAGAACATTTTTTTATCTCACGGTTTAGCTCATCAATATTGTTGTAATCATGATAATTGCTTAGACTAAGAAAATTTTTATCAATAAACTTATAGCCAATTAGTTTTAAGAAAAATAATTTTTTTAAAAGCCTATTGTCTTTATTAAAATTCATTTTTGGATTATAACTTGATTTGCTTAAAGTTTGAGTTATGGCTTTTTAAGCTAAGTTATTCAAAGGAATTTAAGTATTGCTTTGATAAAATCCCACTTTTTATATTAACTTTAAGGATAGAAATGAAAAGGACTTATCAACCTCATAAAACCCCTAAAAAACGCACTCACGGCTTTCGCTTAAGAATGAAAACTAAAAATGGCCGAAAGGTAATAAACGCTAGACGTGCCAAAGGTAGAAAAAGATTGGCTGCTTAGCTGGTTTTGAGTCGTTAAGCGGCTCAAAAGAATTCTCTCAAGTTTATAAAGAGGCTAGCAAGTGGCACTGTGATGCTTGCATTGTTTTTTATAAACCAACAAATGAAAAAAAAATAGCAGTAGTTGCTAGTAAAAAAGTAGGAAAAGCGGTAGTTAGAAATAGAGCTAAAAGACTTTTGAGAGCCGCTTTTTTTAACATTTCTAGTGAATTAAAAGATGGCACATATATTATTATTGCAAAAAATGGAATTACAGAGATTTTATTTGAAAAAATTTGTAAAAATTTAAGTTGGTCTACAAAAAAAATGGGATGTTTAAAATGAAAAAAATTGCGATTAAAGCTATCGCTTTTTATCAAAAATATATTTCCATACTTCTACCAAAAAGCTGTCGCTATTACCCGACTTGCTCACAATACGCGATTTGGGAATTTCAAACAAATAGTTTTTTTTCTGCTTTTTTTGCAACATTTATGCGAATTTTAAGATGCAATCAACTTTTTAAAGGCGGTATCAACTACCCAATCATCTACAAAAAATTTAACTTATGTTTTATATCTCAAAAAAGTGATACCAGAAATGTAAATTTTTGGTTTGTCCCTTGTCAGAATGGTAAATTTTATGTCGTAAAAGTATTAGATAAATTAAAGGAAAAAAATTAAAATGGAACAGATGTCTATGCAAAAAAGGTTGCTTCTTGCAGCGCTTTTATCTATTGTTTTTTTTATAGTGTATGATTTTTTTATGCCAAAAAGAGTGGTGCCTGAGCAAAACCAAACTACAATGTCTCAAGCAATAGATCAAAATAAAGCTCCAAATATAAATCAAAATACATCAAAATCAAATGAAAATTTAGCTTCAAATGAGATAATCGCTACTATCAAAGGTCAAAGCTACGAAGCAAAAATAGATAAGCTAGGAAGAATTTCAAAATTCTACTTAACTGAAGAGAAATACAAAACTGAAGATGGTAACAAAATAGAGCTTGTTTCGCAAAATCCATTGCCACTTGAGCTTAGATTTAACGATAGTACGCTAAATACCGATGCTTTTAAGGTTGCATATAGTAGTGACGCTAGTGAGATAGATGCTAGCAGTGAGCCTAAAACTATAAAACTTACTCAAAATTTAGATGGAGTTACAGTTACAAAAAATATCAAATTTTACCCAAATGGCAGATATGAAGTTGAAGTAAATTTAAGTAAAAATGTTGATTATTTCATCACTCCTGGTTTTAGGACAAACATCGCAGTAGATAGCTACACAGTTCATGGCGTTATGCTTAGAAATGCAGATGATAGCCTAAATATTATAGAAGATGGTGACGCCAAAGAGGTTAAAAACTATGCAAATACCACAATAGCAGCCGCCTCTGATAGATACTATACGACGCTATTTTACTCATTTGAAAAGCCATTTGAAGTAGCCGTAGACAAAGATTCTAACAACAATCCTATTCTTTTTGTAAAGGCAAATGATAATTTAAAATTAGGCGCATATATTGGACCAAAAGAGCATAAAATTTTAAGTTCGATGGATGAGAGACTAAACGATGTTATTGAGTATGGTTGGTTTACATTTATAGCAAAACCGATGTTTGCATTTTTAAATTTCTTGCATAACTACATTGGCAACTGGGGCTGGGCTATAGTTGTACTAACACTTGTTATAAGGATAGTTTTATTCCCGCTTACATACAAGGGTATGCTATCTATGAATAAGCTTAAAGAGCTTGCTCCAAAGGTAAAAGAGCTTCAGACAAAATATAAAGATGATAAGCAAAAAATGCAAGTTCATATGATGGAGCTTTATAAAAAGCATGGTGCAAATCCGATGGGTGGCTGCTTACCGATCTTGCTCCAGATTCCGGTATTTTTTGCGATCTACCGCGTCTTACTAAATGCGATCGAGCTAAAAGGTGCTCCTTGGATACTTTGGATACACGATCTTTCAGTAATGGATCCATATTTTGTATTGCCTATTTTGATGGGTCTAACGATGTTTTTACAGCAAAAGCTTACACCAACGACATTTACTGATCCTATGCAAGAAAAGGTGATGAAATTTTTACCTCTTATATTTACATTTTTCTTCGTGACATTCCCAGCTGGTCTTACACTTTACTGGTTTGTAAATAACGTTTGCTCGGTTATTCAGCAAGTATTTGTAAATAAACTTTTTGAAAAACATAAAAAAGCTGCGGAGGTAAAGGCTTAATGAAAATAGAAGCAAATACCCTTCAAGAGGCGTTTCAAAAGGCAGCTGAGCAGCTTAATTGCTCAGTAACTCAGCTTGATATAAAAGTTTTACAGCATCCAAGCAGTGGTTTTTTTGGATTTTTTAAAAGAAGTGCGATCATCGAAGCAAATTTAGAAAATCAGCCAAAACCACAACACAAGCCAAAAAATGATAAAAATTTTGTTAAAAAAAATGATGAGAACGAGGCTATAAAAGAAGATAAAAAGCAAGCTAAAAAACACGATCATAGTGATAAAAAGCGAGGCCCTAAAAAACATAGAGATGAAAAAAACGAAACTAAATTTGAGCAAAAAGAGCATAAAAATGAAAAGTCAAATTTAAGTGAAAAAAACGAAGCTCTAGCCAAAGATGCGTTTGCTCAAAAGGGCGAAGAAGAAGCTGAACCAGGATATGTGATAAAGAGACTTGACGAGCCAAAAGAAATAAAGGAGCCACAAGCTAGCAAAAATGCTCCTAAAAATATTTTAGATAATTCTATTATTGAAAATTTTAACCAAACTGATGAAGATAGTGCGGCTCAAGCTTTACAAAAAGAAAAAAAAGAAAAAGCAACAATCGACTTTGATAAAATTTTACCTGAGATCAAAGAGGGTATGAATAGTCTTTTTAAGGCAAGTTGTTTTGATATTAGTAAAATTGAAGTTAGCAAATTTGACGATGAAACGGTGCTTATAGAGCTTGATGGAGCTGATGCGGCTCTACTTATAGGTAAAGAAGGTTATAGGTATAAAGCGATATCTTACATGCTTTATAACTGGCTAAACTCAAAATACAACCTTGCTATTCGCCTTGAGATCGCACAATTTTTACAAAATCAAGAAGCGATGATGGATCAATATCTAAATGGCGTGATCGAGCGTGTGCAAAATAGTGGCAGAGCTCAAACAAAGCCACTTGACGGGGTTTTGGTCAAGATCGCACTTGAGAAGCTTCGCGAGAAATTCCCAGATAAATATGTCGGCATAAAAAGCGGCAATGACGGCAAATTTGTCGTCGTAAATGACTTTTTCAAAAAATGAGTGAAACCATTGCAGCCCTTGCCACAGCTTATGGCATCGGCTCAGTTTCTATCGTAAGGCTTAGTGGCAAAGACGCTCTGGCCACCTCTTTAAAACTTCTTAAACTTTCAAATTTAGAGCCAAGATACGCAAAACTAGCCAAAATCTACTCCCTTGATGATGAAATTTTAGACGAGGGCGTCGTTATATATTTTAAAGCCCCAGCAAGCTTTACAGGCGAGGATATCGTCGAGTTTCAAACTCATGGTGGCGTGATGGTGAGTGAGAGAATTTTAAATGAGCTAATAAAGGCTGGCGCAAGGCTTGCTATGCCAGGCGAGTTTAGCAAGCGAGCATTTTTAAATGGCAAGATGGATCTAGCTAAGGCTGAGGCTATGCAAGGGCTCATCACTTCAAAAAGCGAGATCGCTGCTAAAATTTTGACCCGCCAGATGCAAGGCGATCTTAGTAAATTTGTAGACGAGATCAGGGGCGAAGTGGTCAAAACTCTTGCTTTTGTGGAGACGATGATTGATTATGCTGATGATGATCTGCCTGTAAATTTACTAGAGCAGACCAAGCAGATGCTTTTAAAAAATAGCGAGAAACTAGAGCGCATAGCCACACTTAGTGAGCAAAGAAGAGGGCTGATAGATGGCTTTAAGATCGCTATCGTTGGTAAGCCAAATGTTGGCAAAAGCTCTATTTTAAACTCGTTTTTGGCATACGAGAGGGCGATCGTTAGCGACGAGGCTGGTACAACTAGAGATAGAATAGAAGAAAATTTCAAGATCGGCTCACATCTAGTTCGCATAATAGACACCGCAGGCATCAGAAAAGATGCTGGAAGGATCGAGCAAATCGGCATAAACTACTCAATTTCAGCTATAAATGAAGCTGACATCATCCTAGCTATCTTTGACGGCTCATCTGTGAGCGACGAGCAAGACAAAGAGATAATTAGACTCGTTTCTAGCTCAAATAAAAAAGTTTTTTTCATCTTAAACAAAAGCGATCTAGCGTTTAAATTCGACATAGAGCTAGAAGGCGCTATCAAAATTTCAGCAAAAAATGATACAAGCGTAGTTTTAAAAGAGCTTGAAAACTATCTCAAGACGCAAGATACTGACGAGATCATGCTAAGCTCAAACCGCCAAATTTTAAGCTGCAAAGAAGCGAGCGAGGCTTTAAAAAGGGCGTTTTTAAGACTAAGTGAAGAGGAGCTAGAAATTTTTGCTTATGAGCTAAATACCGCGATAAAGGCGCTTGCTAGTATCACAAAGCCATTTGAGAGAAGTGAAATTTTAGATGAGATGTTTAGCCATTTTTGTTTAGGAAAATGATACTTTTTTTTGGCTAAAATCTGCGCTTTTTAAAGGAGAAATAATGAAAATTTTACTTATAAATGGTGGCAAAAAATTTGCCCACTCAGATGGCAGATTAAATCAAACACTTCACGATCTTGCGTGCGAAAATCTCGCAAAAATGGGTCACGAGATAAAGCAAACCGTGATAGATCAAGGCTATGATATCGAGGCTGAAGCTGAGAAATTTCTCTGGATGGACGCCGTAGTTTGGCAGATGCCAGCTTGGTGGATGGGTGAGCCTTGGATAGTGAAAAAATATATCGATGAGGTCTTTACTGCAGGCCACGGCAAGCTTTATACGAGCGATGGTAGGCATAGGGTAGATCCAACTAAAAACTATGGCAAAGGTGGCTTGCTAAATGAAAGGAAATTTATGCTAAGTCTTACTTGGAATGCCCCAGCTGAGGCATTTAGCGATCCAAATGAGTTTTTTGATGCACGTGGGATCGATGGAGTTTACTTTCATTTTAGAAAGGCAAATGAGTTTTTGGGCATGAATTCGCTTCCATATTTTATGTGCAATGATGTGATCAAGATGCCAGATGTACCAAGATACATAAAAGAGTATGAAGCGCATCTTGAAAAAGTTTTTAAAAATACGAAATAGAAATTTAAATATAGAAACAAAACTGCAAATATGAATAAAAGTGGCAACAAAATAGCTACGAGCTAGGCTTGAAAATTTTGCCACTTTTTATTACCATGCTAGCAAAAATAAAACACTGGCATAAATTTTTAAAATACTGCTACAAAAAAGGCCTTATCAAAGTAGGCAAAATTCTCTCAATAATGCTTTATCCTGCTAAATTTCAAAAAGCTTTTTAGTAACTTTTTATAAGCAAGATTGTAAAATGGCCTAAAATTCTTAAAAGGTTACATCAATGGATAAAGCTACCATACAAGCACATAAAATCAGCGACGAAGAGTATGAGGAGATCTTAAAAATTTTAGGACGCGAGCCAAATTTGCTAGAGCTTGGTATATTTTCAGCGATGTGGAGCGAGCACTGCAGCTACAAATCAAGCAAAAAATACCTAAACGGCTTTCCGACAAAGGCGCCTTGGGTCATCCAAGGACCTGGCGAAAATGCTGGCGTCATTGACGTTGGCGACGGGGTTGCAGCTGTGTTTAAGATGGAGAGTCACAACCATCCAAGCTTTATCGAGCCGTTTCAAGGTGCTGCAACTGGAGTTGGTGGAATTTTAAGAGATGTCTTTACGATGGGCGCAAGGGTTGTTGCGAACATGAACTCGCTTCGTTTTGGTGAGATAAGAGGCGATAGCGAGCTAGCTAAAAAGCATAGATATTTGCTAAAAGGAAGCGTCGCTGGTATCGGACACTATGGTAACTGCATGGGCATCCCAACGATCGGTGGCGAAACCACATTTGATCCTAGCTTTAATGGCAACATCCTAATCAACGCTTTTGCGCTTGGCCTTTGCAAAAGTGATGAAATTTTCTACGGCAAGGCTGAAGGTGTGGGCAACCCAGTCATTTACGTGGGCTCAAAGACCGGCAGAGACGGACTTGGTGGCGCTGTTATGGCAAGCGATAGCTTTAACGACGAGAACAAGTCACTTCGCCCAACGGTGCAAGTGGGTGACCCATTTGCCGAAAAGCTGCTCATGGAAGCTTGCTTAGAGCTCTTTAAAAAAGACTACATCATCGGCATCCAAGATATGGGTGCGGCAGGGCTTACAAGCTCTAGCTTTGAGATGGCTGGCAGAAGCGGTAGTGGTATGAAGATGTATCTAGATCGCGTGCCGATGCGCGAAGTTGGTATGACGCCTTATGAGCTAATGCTAAGTGAGTCTCAAGAGCGTATGCTAATATGTGCCAAAAAGGGCTATGAGCAAAAGGTGCTTGAAATTTTTAGAAAATGGGACCTTGACGCTGAGATCATTGGCGAGGTCACAGGTAGCGGCGTGATGCAGCTTTATTGGCACGGTGAGCTTGCAGGTGAAATCCCTATTGGCCCACTTAGCGAGGCAGCTCCGGTGCTTGATCGTCCAGTCACACGTCCAAAATACCTTGATGAGATTGCAAATTTAAAAATTCCAAATAATGTTGATAATAAAACTGCATTTTTCAAGCTTTTAAAAGAGCCAGAGGTACTAAATAAAAGCTTTATCTACGATCAATACGACGCAAATATTCAGACAAATACTATAAAACAGCCTGGTCACTTAGGCGCCGCAAGTATTAGAGTAAAAGGCACTAAAAAGGCCGTCTCTATGGCTGCGCAGTGCGATCCTAGAGCAAATTTTGTTGATCCTAAAATTGGCGCTGCAAGAGCCGTCGCGGCAGCTGGTAGAAAGGTAGCGATGAGTGGCGCTGTGCCACTTGCGATCACCGACTGCCTAAACTACGGCAACCCGCAAAATCCAGAGGTTATGTGGCAGTTTAAAGAGGGATGTGAAGGTATAAAAGAGGCTTGCCGTGAGCTAAATACGCCAGTTGTTAGCGGTAACGTGAGCCTTTATAACGACACTGACGGCGTGAGCGTCTATCCGACACCAGCCATCGTCACAGTTGGCGTAAATGAAGATGCAAATTTAAACCTAAAAAGCACATTTTTAAGTGAGGGTAGGGCGATTTACCTGCTTAGTGAGACAAGCGGAGAATTTGCTGCCTCACTTTACGCAAAGGCACTATTTAACGTGGTTGGCGGAAAGCTAAAAGAGGTTGATTATAAAGCTGAGCGAGCTCTTTGGGATCTAATAATCGAAGCAAATAAAGAGCAAATTTTAGAATTTGCAAATAGTGTAGGTGTGGGCGGTCTTGCTATTACGCTAGCAAAAATGGCTAGCATATCAAACATCGGCATAAACTGCGAGGCGAAATTTAAAGAGTCAAATTTTATATTTGATGAAAGCTTTTCAAGAGCGGTTGTAGGCGTGAAAGATGAGGCTAAATTTGAAGCGCTTGCTGCTAAATTTGACGTGAAATTTGAAAAGATCGGCGTTAGTGGCGGCAGAAGATTTAAACTAAATGATATTGATGAGAGCGTGGATGAGATAAGAGAAATTTATCTAAATGAGTTTGCAAAAATCGTTAGAAAAGAGGACTAGAAAATGGCTTTGAAAAAGAGCAAGGTCGCTGAGGCTGAAAATGAGCAAAAGGATGCAGAACAAGTTGAAAAACGAGGCGTAGCAAAACCACCAGTGCTTTTTAGTAAGACACAAAATTTAATAAAATCAATCGAAAAAAGACTAAACGCTACTTTGATAACTTACTATAATTCAAACGCTGGTAGTGTTTGCGGCAACGATGCAAGTGCTATGTATGAAATTTTAAAGGGTAAAAAGATAGATACTGCTTATCTTTTTATAAAAAGTGACGGTGGAAGCGGAATAGCTGCTCTTAGGATAATCACTACACTTAGAAATTACTGCAAAAATTTAATAGCTCTAATACCTGCAAACTGTGCCTCAGCTGCTACTATGATGGCACTTGGTGCAAATGAGATCGTCATGGGGCCACTTGCCTATCTAACGCCTGTTGATACTTCACTCAAACACGAGCTTAGTCCGACAAACAAAGGCAATGAGCTTGTGAGCGTTTCGATGGATGAACTTAGTCGTGTGGTTAAGCTTTGGAAAGAGCAAGATAAAGATAGGCCAAACGACACAAACCCTTATAACTCACTTTATGAGTATATTCATCCGCTAGTATTTGGTGCGGTTGACCGTGCTAGCTCACTATCGCTTAAGATTTGCACCGAGCTTCTTAGGTATCACATCGAGGATGACAAAAAGATCGCAGAAATTTCTGAAAGACTAAATGGTGACTACCCAGCTCACGAATATCCAATCCTCTTTAGAGAGGCGCACGAGATCGGCCTTCATGTAAAAAAGATGGATGATGACCTAAATGAAATGCTTCAAGAGCTAACGCTACTTTACTCTGAGATGGGACAGCGGGCTTTTACTGACTACGATGAAAATAGCTACCACGATAACAATATCGCAAATATCATTGAAACAAATGGCAAGCAAATTTACTATCAGATAGATAAAGACTGGTTCTACCGCCCTGAAGAGCGTCGCTGGAACGTGATGAATGACGAGAGCTCTTGGCGTAAAAACGAGCTAGTAAATGGCAAAATAAAAAATACCATCTATCACTTGTGGTAACATGTCTGGTATCTTATTTTTATTGATACTAGGCGGTGCTATATTTTTACTGCTAAAGGTACAGTTAAGCAATAACCTCAGAAAACAAGCAAACGTAAATGAGGCTAAATTTTTAGTCTCACTCTTGGCAAAAGTGGCTAAGAGTGACGGTAGAGTAGGTGAGTTAGAAGCTAGGCTCATTAGTCAGGTGCTTGATGATCTAAGTAGAAAAGTTAGTGGCGTTATCGGTGTGCGTGAGTATCTAAAAGATGTCTATAATAGTCAAAAAGAGAATGTGGATAATGCCTACGAAACTGCTAGAAACTATAAGCGTGCGTTTAATCTAAACTATGATACATGTGTCGCTAGGCTTACGTTTTTTTTAAATTTGGCTTATATTGATGGTGAGTTTAATGCAAGTGAGCAAGCTGTAATCAGAAATATTGCTTATGGATTTGGCATTGACAAAGATACGCTTGATGAGATCATCTTAAAATTTGATAACTTTTATAGTTCAAGATTTAAAACGAATTCTAATACCGGTATAGAAAAAAATGATCCATTTGAGGTTTTAGGACTTAGCAAGAGTGCAAATTTTGATGAGGTAAAGCTTCGTTATAAAGAGCTTGTTAGGCAGTATCATCCTGATATTTTGATGGGTAGGGGAGAGAGTAAAGAGGTTATAGAGAGTTCAACCAAAAAGCTTCAAGAGATAAATGAGGCTTATAGGCGCTTGAAAGAGAAATTTGGAGCTTAGATGAAGAAATTTGTGATTTTGCTGTTAGCGGTGGCTAGCTTTTGCAGAGAGCTAAACGTGAGCGATCTTGATGGAAATGAGATCAAATTTGAGCTAAAAGATAGCACGCTTTTTGAAAATGGCAAAAAGATCGGCGAATACAATAAGACAAGCGCTGCTAGCATCATCCTAACTGGCAGTGATGGCGTTGAGGCTGATTTTAAGGCAGTTAGAGCTAAAAATTTAAATGAATTTAAAGAGTATATTTTTTCAGATGAAGGCGGTATAAAGGTCGTCAAATTTAGCTCAAAAAGCCCTATCTGCGAGGCCTTTGATAAAAATGAGCCTGTAAATTTAAACGTGTTAAATGCTAGCTACTTTAATGGCAGACAAATTTCAAGATATGCTTTTAGTGTTGATATCGCAGGTGGCAAGCTTCAAAATTTGGTTAAAAAGAGCCATTTTGAAGTAAATGCTAGTGGCAAAAGTTTAGAAAAACTAGAAAATTTAACAGAAGAAAATATCAAAAAAGACACAGCCATGGGGCTACTAGTGCTTGAAAAAGCGATGTGTTTGGCGGAGAAATAAAATAAATTTAATCAATCTAAAGGAGAAAAAATGAGAGCGTTGCTTAGCGTTAGCGATAAAGAGGGCATTGTAGAGTTTGCAAAGGGGCTAGAAGAGCTTGGCTGGCAGATACTTTCAACTGGTGGCACCTACAAACTTTTAAAGAGTGAGGGCGTCAAAGCCACTGAGGTTAGCGAATTTACTGGCTCACCTGAGATGTTTGAGGGTAGGGTAAAGACCCTTCATCCAAAGATACATGGTGGCATCTTGCATAAACGCGATGACGCTACACACGTGGCTCAGGCAAAGGAGTACGGCATCGAGGGCATCGACCTAGTTTGCGTAAATTTATATCCATTTAAAGAGACTACCATAAGGACTGATGACTTTGCCGAGATCATCGAAAATATCGACATCGGCGGCCCAGCCATGGTAAGAAGCGCTGCTAAAAACTTTAAAGACGTGCTTATAGTCACGAGCGTGCTTGACTACGATGAAATTTTAAAGCGCCTAAGAGAAAAAAGTGATGATTACGAGTTTAGAAGATCGCTGATGATAAAGGCATTCGAGCATACAGCAGCCTATGACAGCATGATCGCAAACTATATGAATGATAGATTTAATGGCGGTTTTGGCGATGCTAGATTTATCGTGGGAAGCAAGGTTTTTGACACTAGATACGGCGAAAATCCACACCAAAAAGGCGCGCTTTATGAGTTTGATTATTTCTTTACGAACAACTTTAGAGCCCTAAAAGGCGAGGCAAGTTTCAATAATATGACCGATATAAATGGCGCGCTAATGCTTGCAACTAGCTTTGATGACGCTCCGGCAGTGGCTATCATCAAGCACGCTAACCCTTGCGGCTTTGCGGTAAAAGATACGTTACTAGAGAGCTACGTGGCAGCGCTTAAGTGCGACCCGATCTCAGCATACGGCGGCGTGGTGGCGATAAATGGCACGCTTGATGAGGAGCTAGCTAAAAAGATAAATGAAATTTACGTTGAAGTAATCATCGCTGCAAATGTCGATGATGCCGCGCTTAAAGTGTTTGAGAGCAAAAAACGCATCAAAATTTTCACTCAGGATAATAAATTTTTAGTACGCTCAAATGATAAATTTGACTTTAAGCACATCGATGGTGGATTTGTATTTCAAGAAAGAGACTTCGTAAAAGATGAAGAGCTTGAAAATATGAAGCAAATGAGCAAGAAATTTGCAACTGGTAGCGAGCTAAAAGACGCTCAGATAGCGTGGAAAGTGGCTGCGCTAACAAAGAGTAACTGCGTAGTTTATGTAAAAGATGGCGCTATGGTGGCCATTGGTATGGGTATGACTAGCCGCGTGGATGCTGCTCGTGCGGCCGTAGCAAAGGCAAAAGAGCTAAAGATCGATCTAAGTGGCTGCGTGCTTGCAAGCGAGGCATTCTTTCCGTTTAGAGATAGCATCGACATCGCTAGCAAAGTGGGCGTAAAATGCGTCATCGAGCCAGGCGGCAGCATCAGAGATGATGAGGTGATAGAGGCTGCCAATGAGCATGGCATGTCGCTATACTTTACTGGCGTTAGACACTTTTTACACTAAAATTTAGGGGCGCTTGCCCCTTTCTTCACACTTTATAACTTTAATTTTCGTATAATCTTTCAAAAACGAAAAGGAGATAGAATGAAAAAGATCTTAAAATTTATCTTAATGGCGGCAGTGTTTTTTGGTCTAAATTTGATGGCAAAAGATGAGCTTATAAAGGAGCAGACGATGGCAGGGCAAAATTTGAAAGAAATTTATCTAGCAGGCGGTTGCTTTTGGGGTATGCAGGGATATTTTAAAAAGATATTTGGTGTAGTGGATACAAAGGTAGGCTACGCAAATGGCAAGAGCGAAAATACTAGCTACCGCGAGCTTCATGAGAGCGATCATGCTGAAACGCTTTATGTAAAATATGATGAAAACAGAGTCGCTTTGGCTGAAATTTTGGCTCATTTTTTTAGAGTGATCGATCCGACCTCTCTAAATAAACAAGGCAATGACGTCGGTAGGCAGTATAGAAGCGGAATTTACTATGTGAGCGAAAGTGATCTGCCAACGATAGAGAGCTTTATGAAAATAGAGCAAAAGAAATTTAAAGATAAGATCGTGGTTGAGGTGGCGCCACTTAAAAATTTCGTCTTAGGTGAGGAGTATCATCAAGACTATCTTAATAAAAATCCTTTTGGATATTGTCACATTGACCTAGGTTTAGCCGATAAACCGCTTTACGATGAGGCGAAATTTAAGCCGCTTAGTAAAGATGAGCTAAAGAAAAATTTAAGTAGCGAGCAGTATGCCGTGACGCAAGAAGCAGCGACTGAGAGACCGTTTAGCAGTGAGTATGATAAATTTGATCAAAAAGGCATTTATGTAGATATAACGAGCGGAAAGCCACTTTTCTCAAGTGCAGATAAATTTGATGCAGGATGTGGCTGGCCAAGCTTTACAAAGCCTATAACGACAACAGCTCTTTCATATAAGGAGGACAACTCTTTTATGATGAAAAGGGTCGAAGTTAAGTCGCAAAATAGTGACGCGCACCTTGGGCATGTTTTTGACGATGGCCCAAGCGATAAGGGTGGGCTAAGGTACTGCATAAATGGTGCAAGTCTTAAATTTATACCGCTTGAAGACATGGCTAGGCTGGGATATGAGGAATTTATACCTTACGTAAAATAGCTTTTGTTGAAGCAAATCAATAGTTTGAAAAGTTTAATCAGAGTATAATTCTCCAAAATTAAAAGGAGAAAAAATGAACGATTTTTTCAAAAACGCAGAGCAGTTTAATGTCGATGGTGCAACTGTGCCATTTTATAAATTTAATGAAAATGGTGTAAATTTTGTTGGCTTTGATTCACGTCCTTGCGTGCCGCCAGAGCCAATGGTCAATGCATTAATCGCTATTAAATTTGCTGATAAAAATACAAAAATTATGATGCTAAATCATAAATTTCCAGCTGGTCTTATACCAAAGATAGATAAGAGCTTTGACATAGAGCGTGAAGATATAGATGGTGGGGCTGTAAAGATGATTTTTAGCCTAAAAGACGGCGCAAATATAGAAGACGTAGATACGAGTCTTTGCCACTAAGATGCTTTTAAATACTTACGCACCACCATTTAAGTTAGTCGGTGGATATTTTATTGCTGGAATTTTCTTTTTAGCATTAAGTGTGCCAGCATTCTTTTATGCAGATTTTGATGCGATTAGCTCACTAAATACAGCTGGTTTTTTGCATATATTTTTTGTTGGCTTTGTTATGAGCATTATCATCGGAGCACTCTATCAGCTAACTTCAGTCATCTTAGAAAAGCCATTTTTTACAGCAAAAGGTGCTATTTTAAATTTGGCTATTTTTTGTCTATCATTGCTGGGCATGTGCTACGGGATGTTATTTTCTGAGGCTAAAATTTTGCAAATTAGTGGAGTTTCGCTTTTTTGCTCACTCGCTTTTTTTGCTACGACTTACGCATTAAGCTTTATGGATAATGAAAAAAAGAGCTTTGCGGCCTTTGTGCTTTTTGTTTCAGCTATCTTTTTGGTAATTGGAATAACGCTTGGTTTTTGCTTGCTTATGATACTTAGTGGCACGCTGATGCTTGATTTTGAGATGACACTAAAATTTCACGTTTATTTTGTACTGGGATTTGTGTTCCTTGTGATACTTGGAGCTGCTAGCGTACTCCTACCTATGTTTGCGCTAGCTCATGATCTAAAATTTACACTTAGTAAGGCCTCACTAGCATGCTATATTTTAGGCGGTATCTTGCTAGCTTTTAATGAAAATTTGTCTATTTTGTCAATATGTGTGGCGGCTTTACTTTTTATAGTTCAAGCGCTTTATATTTTAAAAAAACGCGTTAGAAAGGCGTATGATTACTGGAATGTAAATATAGTGCTTTCGTTGGTGGCTTTGCTTGGTGCCACTGTTTTTATAGCTTTAGACAAATTAAATTTAGCTGCATATTTTTTAATATATGGCTTTTTGTTTGCTTTTATCGTAGCTCATCTTTACAAGATTGCACCATTTCTCATATGGTATCACTATGTAGCACCTTTTGTTGGAAAGGTAAAAGTGCCACTTCTTGATGCTATGATACTAAAAAAGATAGCTTATTTTGGTATAGCTTTTAATGCTATCTCGCTTCTTTGCTATCTTCTCTCAACTTGCTTTGAACTAGAAATTTTAGTGCAAGCAGGTATGATTTTTATAGCTATTAGTATAGTTTTGCTATCGATAAATATAATAAATATTTTTAGATTTACTGGTTTTAAAGGATAAAAAATGAAAGAAAAAATTTATAACGCACTGTCAAATATCGTTGATCCAGAAGTTGGCTTTGATATCGTTTCGCTTGGACTTATATACGATGTGAGCCGCGATGAAAATGGCAAAGTAAAAGTTACTATGACGCTTTCAACTAAATCTTGCCCACTACATGAAATGATACTTGGCTGGGTAGAAACTGCCGTGCTTGATATAGAAGGTATCAAAGAGTGCGAGATCGATCTTGTCTGGGAGCCTGAGTGGAATATACAAATGGCAAGCGATTTTGTAAAAGCCCAACTTGGAGTTTAAATTTTAAGTTTTTGGATTTAAAGGTTTGTAAATTTCTAATAAGCTAGAGAGCAAAAGCTCTCTAGAAATTTTAAGGAGTTTGTTTTTTATTAGTCCATTTGATGGCGCATAAATGATGGTACATCAAGTTGTGACATATAGTCTTCGTCATATCCACCACTAACTTTTTTAAGTCTTAATATACGCTCTTTTTTTATGATATCGCTTGCAGTAGAAGTTTGTACTTCATCTTTTTTTTCAGTTTCTTTTTGTGAGCTTTGAAAACCTGTGGCTATTATTGTAACTTCAACTTTATTGTCTTCTATTTTGTCATCAGTTGTTGTACCAAATATAATTTCAGCATCTTCATCCGCTGCCTCATGAATAATACTCATCGCATTATTGATATCAGCTAGTGGACAACTAGGGCTTATTCTAAAATGAACTAAAATACCAAATGCACCATTTATTGTCATGTTATCAAGAAGTGGTGATTGTATAGCATTTTTTATAGCTTCTTGCGCTGCATCCTCGCCACTTGCTTCGCCAACACCCATTAAAGCTAGTCCTCTATGGCTCATAATCGTTCTAACATCTGCAAAGTCTAGATTTATATCGCTTTTTCCTGAGTCAAGTACGATCGTACTCATACCATTGACGGCTCTTGCAAGCACTTCATCAACCATTTCAAAGCTTTCTTTTATACCAGCATTTTTATCAATTAGTGTTAAGAGTTTATCGTTTGGAATGACTACAATAGAATCGCTTTCTTTCCTGAGCTCTTCAAGGCCACAATCAGCTAGTTTTCTACGTTTTTTTCCTTCAAACATAAAAGGCATGGTAACAACTGCAACTGTTAGTGCACCAATATCTTTTGCAGCTTGAGCAACTACTGGAGCTGCACCTGTACCAGTTCCACCACCAAGTCCTGTACCAATGAAAACTATATCTGATGTCTCAAGTGCACTTTTTACTTCATCGTAGCTCTCTTCAGCAGCGGCTTTTCCTATTTCAGGTCTCATGCCTGCACCTAGACCTTTTGTTGTCTTTTCTCCAAGCTGTATTTTTGTATGTGCAAGAGAATTTTCAAGAGCCTTAGCATCTGTATTAGCAACAATAAGATCTATATTTAAATTTGGATTAACTCTTATTATGTGGTTGACCATATTGCCACCACCTCCACCTACACCTACGACTTTTATCTTTGCACCATAGATGCTTTTATTTTCTTCTACTGTGAAGCTACTCATTTTTGAAATTCTCCTTAAAATAATTGTGTAATACTATACCAAAATTTTGCAAAAGCATTTGGCTTTTTTTCTTGTTTGCTAATATCTGCAATATTGGCAAGCTCTTCTTTGTTTTTTGATTTATTTGCTATCTCTAATTCAAAATCTTTATCAGAAAAACTATCCTCTTTTTCATTTGGATCCTGCACCTCTTGTCCAAAATTTTGTACATTTTCTTCTTCTACAAAAACATTTCTAAAATTTACTTTCGGTTTTGAGGCTATTTCCCCTTGGTATCTCATTTTTTTCTCAGAATCAATCTCGTATGGGCTAAAGTTGCCAGCACCATACAAACAAAGCCCTATAGCACAAGAATTTGCTGGGTCTCTTAAAATTTCAAATAATCCATCCATTTCTTTTGGTTTTGCTATACGAACTGGCATTTTATCAAATATCGCAGATGCAAGATCCCTAATACCTTCTAGCTTAGTCATGCCGCCAGTAAGTATTATTCCAGCACCAATGCTATCTTTATAGCCGCTATCTTCTAGCATCTTAGCAAGTACCATAAGGGTTTCTTCTGCTCTGGCATATATAACATTTGATATTATGTCTAGTGAAACTTCGTGGCTTTTTGTTTCATCTCCAAGGATCGGGAGCTCTATTAAATCAATTGACTTATTTATTAAAGCGCCATAACCTAATTTTATCTCTTCTGCCTTTGGAAGAGGTGTATGCAGAGCCATAGAAAGATCATTTGTAATGTTTGCTGAGCCAACAGGTAAAAATTCATTGTATCTTATAGAATTTCCAGAATGTACCACAAGATTACAAGTCGCACCACCCATATCAACAAGTGCGGCACCAAGTTCTTTCTCATCTTTTGTTAATGTTGCTATCGCAGAAGCATATCCTGAAAGCACTATATTATCTAGTTGAACACCTGCTAAATTTACGGCTTTTCTTAGGTTGCTAATAGATGACTTTTGTACTGTAACAATATGTGTTTGAACTTCTAGCCTACTACCGTTCATACCTATTGGATCTTCAATATGTTCTTGCCCATCTACTTTAAAATTATAAGGAAGAACATGTAGTTTTTCATATTCATGAGGTATGTCAGCCGTATGATCGGCCATTTGCATAGCACGCTCAATCTCTTTTATACCTATTTCATGATTTGGTATATTTACTACACCGCTACTATCAACGCTTTTTGTATACGCACCAGAAATAGAAACTATGACTTTTTCATAGCGTGTTCCTGCAACTCTTTGTGCTTCTATCAATGCATTTTTTATCGACTTTGCAGCTTGTTCAATATTAGTTATAACACCTTTTCTTATTCCCTGCGTTTTTTCAGTTCCAATTCCAATTATCTTAATACCATTTTCATCATGTTGTGCTATTACTGCACAAATCTGGAAAGAGCCGATATCTATACCTAAAATTTTTGTACTCAAGATAAATTACCTTTTGATATATTCTTTAACTTCATAGTATTTTTTAAGTTTGTTTGTTAAATCTTTTATTAGCTCATTATTTTTAAGCATTGTAACGTTCTGCTGTGTTATTTGCTTATAGTTATTATCTATATTATCTACAAGCAACCTTTGTTCCAAAATGTCGTATATAACGGCCTTGTCTTTTAATATAACATAATCTTTTTTGTTGTTAGTTTCAAAAAGTTGAGAAACAAAAGCTCTAGTTTCACTTTCATTTAGTCCTAAGATAGAGCCATTTATATCTCTACTGATAAAGCCTATATCAGTTCCTTTGAAATTTTGTAAAGACTCTTTTGCTATGGTTATTAAGTTTTCTTTTTTCTTTTTATCTTTGTAAATTTCAAGTACCATTGCTCTTGCTTGTTCAAAACTCATAGGTTGTGGAGGAGTTATGCTTTTTACCCTAACTATCAAATATCCATCTTTGTATGTAAATGGTTTTATAACCTCACCAACTTTTGCCCCTTTTATTTCATCAAGTGAGAATGTTGCATTATCTTCATTTATACTAACAAATTCATTTGTTGCAAGCTCAGCTTTTTTGATAGAGGTATATTTTTTTAAAGCATCAGTCTTGCTTTTCTCGATATTGTAGTCTTTGATAACTTCAGTCTTTACTTCATCAAATGATTTGATTTTATCATCAGAGCCTTTGTATCTCTCCTTATTTTCGTTATAGTAGTCACTCAAAGTAGTTTGATTTACATCATTTTTATTTGACTCTATAAAGTATGTTTCTAGACCATATATAGTCTTTGTCATATAGTTGTTTTTATTTGTTTCCCAAAGATTCTTTAGCTCTTTTTCATCTATTTTTATATCACTTTGATTAGCATTTATTATCTGTATTGCTAATTTGTCTTGCATAAAAAAGCTTGCTTCCATCATTGCAATGTCTTCTTTGCTGGCTGGTAAATTTAAAATAGTTCTAAGTTTATCAAGTAGTATTGTTAGTTTTAAATTTTCTTCAAAATCGGTTGGATTTATTCTGGCCCTTCTTAAAATATCGTAGTATAAATTTTTATCAAAAGCACCATCTTTTTGAAATGTTGGATCAGCGATTATATATTTTAAAATATCATCTTTACTAACACTAAGACCTATATCGTCTGCAAAATTTAATAGTAAATTCTCTTGAATTGTAGCCTGAAGTGCAGCATTTTGTAATCCTAACTCATTAGCCTTTTCTTGAGTTAATTTGCCATCAAAAAGATTATTGTAGTATTGATATAAACTATCGTATTTTTGTTGCAGTTCTTGAATGCTTATATTTCTGTGTCCTACTTTTGCTATCGAAGTGGCTCGATTGCTATTTAAATCATATGCTCCCCAGCCTACAAAGCCTGCTCCAACAAAGGCTATTGTACTTACCCAAATGGTAACAACTAGGTATTTTTTATGTTTTTGCATCCAAGACAACATTAAATTTTCCTTTAAAAGACTAACGAAATTTGTATGATATATTATATAAAATTGCCTTAAATAAGCTTAAAATAGGGGCTTTAAAAATACCTTTGTAAAGAATTTTGCTAACAATTTTTTAGTATTGTTAGCAAAATTTTTAAATACTATAATCGCTATAACCACTAGTTAAATGAAGCAATTTGCAGCTATTTTCTAGCAAAGCTATCTCTTTTGCAAGAAGCTGAGGGCTTCTACTGTATGCGTAAATGCCATATCCTTTAACGATAATAATGTTTGTATTTTTTTCTAGCATATATCTATAAATTTCAGTTTCTGCACGTTCATACCAGTCGTCATATTGTTTTGGATCATAAACAGAAATTTTATCAAATCTCATATACCCAAAATAATCTTTCGGTACAATTTTTTCATGTTTCATTGCGTAGGCAGTTGCGTATGGTGGCATCGCGTAGCAAACAAATCTTGCCTCATTTATATTTTTATAAATATTTAAGTGTATATCAGCATCAAGACTAGCTTCATTCCAACGATAGTCTTTTTTTGATGAAAGAAGTGTCAAATCATCATCTTTTAAATTATCAAAAATGGCATTTTGTTTATTGATTATAAATTGATTTTTTTCGACTCTTGCCGAAATCGAGCCGTGAAAGACGCCAAAAAAATTCTTTCTAAACATAGAAAGTGATATCGTTTTTATCTCATTTATTGAGTGTTCTAGCTCCATTTTTCCTCCTACGTTTAAGCGATTATATTTAAGCTATCTTAAAATTTATGTAAAATTTTGTGTAATGATAGCTTTTTAAGTAAAATTTCGATAAATTTTCCACACTATTTACTATAAAGAGGCAGTGTTGCAAAGTCCACATATCAGTGTTTTACTTGATGAAGTTCTATCTTTTTTTAAAAATTTAAATGGAAATTTTATAGATTGTACGCTTGGGTATGCAGGGCATTCTAGTGCCATTTTGTCTCAAAATAAAAATTTAAATTTAATTGCCTGTGATAGAGATAATGAAGCTATAAATTTTTCACTAAAAAAACTTGAGCCATTTGGTAGTAGGGTTAAAATTTATAAAAGTAACTTCTCTGAATTGACTAGCAAGCTAAGTCAAGAAGAAATTTTAAATGTTAGAGGAATTTTGGCTGACATTGGTGTTAGCTCGCTTCAGATAGATAAAGATGATAGGGGCTTTAGTCTTGGCTCAAGCACGCTTGATATGCGCATGGACAAAGAGCGAAATTTTAGCGCATATGACGTTGTAAATGGCTACTCTTTTGATGAGTTGGTTAGAATTTTTAGAGATTATGGTGAGCTAAAAAATGCTACCTGGATTGCGAACAAGATTATAAATGCTAGAAATTTTGGCAAGATAACGAGTGCAAAAGAGCTTGCAAATTTAATAGGTACAACTCAGATAAAAGGGCGCGGAGTTAGCCCTGCGATACTTGCCTTTCAAGCCATCAGGATAGAGGTAAATGGTGAGCTAGATGAGCTAACAAATTTACTTGATAGTATAGAAGAATGTGGGTTTAAGGATTGTCTTGTGGCGATTATTACATTTCACTCGCTTGAAGATAGGATCGTAAAAGAGCGCTTTAAAAAATGGGCAAATAGCTGTATCTGCCTACCTGGCGTCTATAGATGTGAATGCGGAAACAATCACGAACTAGGAGAAATTTTGACCAAAAAGCCACTAACAGCAAGCCAAAATGAGCTAAAGATAAACTCGCGAAGCAAGAGCGCAAAACTTAGAGTTTTTAAGATAAAGGGATAAAAATGCAAGAAAAAGAAGAGCTGTTGACGCTTCACGACGAGGAGCAAAAACGTGAAGTAAATTTAAGCTTTAAGACATTGGTGATGGTCTATTTAGCGGTTTTTATAGCTCTAGCTATATTTTTGCCAAAAATTTACATAGCAAATCAAATTTATTATATAAGTAGAGATATAGCGGACATCAGCGGTAAGCGAGATATGCTTTTAGAGGAAAATAGAGCTCTTAATATAAAGCTCGAAAATTTACGTTATAAAAATCAAATTTTAAACAATATGCAAGAGCGCCAATGGAAATAACTAAACATTTAAAGTTTTTAAATTTTGGCGATTCAATTATATTGGCAAATAATATAGCCATTTTGTATATAACTGCACAAAAATAAAATTAGCTCAATAAACAAAGCCTATTTTTAACTTGCTAATTGCTTTCTTTTTGAGAGATTAGCTTTTCATATATATATTGTTCTAAATCTTTTTTTGATATGTCATTTTTTATGGCAGTATTATAAATTTCTTCGACCTTGCTTGAGTATTTTTCATAGCCAAAATACGGAAAATGCACGCTCCAAGCTTTCTTGATAAGATCGTGACTTATCTCTCTTCTTGCCCAAACTTTAAACATATCAAAGCCAATGAAAACGGCCGAAGTGACGACAGCAGTCGCTATTATCGATATATGTGCATCAGTTTTTGCTAAAAAATGATGCGTGATGATTAACAATGGAAATAAAATGACAAAACAGATAAGTGCGTAAATCTGATAGAGCTTGATGTGGTTAAATCTAAAATTTAGCTTTGCTCCATCTATTAGCATACCTTCGTTAAAAAGGGCATTTGCTTCAAGTAGATCCCTAAATAAAACTGGCTGTTTTGAAACAAAAAAAACGTTTTTTATGATTCTATCTTTTAAAGTTTCTTGCATTTTTTATAGACTTTTTACCTTTGAAATTTTGGCTCATTATATCTAAGAATCTATAAATTCAAACAAAATTAGATACAATTTGCCCAAAATTTAAGGAGCTAAAAATGGCAGATCAAGCTTTACAAACCGTCTTTTTAAATGGAGAATTTTTGCAAAAAGACGAGGCAAAAGTTAGTGCTTTTGATAGAGGATTTATATTTGGTGATGGAATTTATGAGGTTGTGCCTGTGATAAATTCAAAAATGGTTGATAAGGATGGATTTTGGGCGAGATTTGAAAGAAGCTTAAATGAAATAGATATAAGCCTGCCCTACGAAAAGGAAAAATTTGAATCGATTTTAAATGAGATAATCGCTAAAAACGCCTTAAAAGAGGGCGGAATTTACATGCAAGTAACAAGAGGTGTAGCATTTAGAAATTTCTATTTCATAGAAAATTTAACACCAAGCGTCTTTATCTTTTGCTACGAGAGCGAAATTTTAAACAATCCTGCCGCAAAAACTGGCATAAAAGTCGTAAGTGTCGAGGATATCAGGTGGAAAAGGCGTGACATCAAGTCTATCTCGCTTCTGGCTCAGTGCTACGCTAAAAATGAAGCTCACAAAAAAGGCGCAGACGAGGGCTTTATGGTGGAAAATGGCTTTGTCACAGAGGGCTGTAGCTCAAGTGCTTTTATCATCAAGGATAAAACTTTAATCACAAAACCACTTTCAAATGAAATTTTGCCAGGAATTCGCCGTATGAGACTTTTAAAGATTGCTAAAGATATTGGCCTTAAGATAGAGGAGCGAAAATTTGGTATGGATGAAGTTTATAGTGCTGATGAAGTCTTTATCTCGGCTGCGACACTTATACTCTTGCCAGTCGTTTATGCAGATAGCAAGGCGATAAATGGTGCAAAAGTAGGAGAAATTTCAAGCAAACTTCGTGAAATTTATGCTGGTGAACTTTTAAAAGAAGCTGGACTTTGAAAGAAAAAATCTTAGTAAGTGCTTGCCTAGTTGGCATAAATTGTAAATTTAACGGCGAAAATAATCTCTTAAATAAAGATGTTTTGGATGAAATTTCAAAGAGATATCATCTGCTTTTTGTTTGTCCGGAGGTTTATGGTGGGCTTAGTACGCCAAGGGAACCAGCTGAGATGAAAAATGGTGCAGTTATTTGTAAATTTTCAGGTAAAGATGTGAGTGAAAATTTTAAAAAAGGAGCAGAAATTTGCCTAAAGATAGCCAAACTAAATGGTTGTAAAAAGGCTATTTTAAAATCAAAAAGTCCAAGTTGTGGAAGTGGGCAAATTTATGATGGAAGCTTTAGCAAGAGGCTTATTTCGGGCGATGGTATTACAGCAAAACTACTAAAAGAAAATGAAATTTTAGTTTACAGCGAAGATGAGATAGCAGGGGTTAATGTCTGATAAACTAAAAGGCAACGTTATGTTTGAGGTGATCTTTAAGTGCGTCGTAGTAAGGTTTTGTAAATGCTCTCAATGATGTAAAAGTGGATGAGGTTTCAAAGAAAAACTCAAACGATATAAAAGTAAAAAGAGAATGAGACGATGAAGTAAATTTGTAAAAACAATAATGAAAAGATGTTTTATATTTTTGTTTTAATTGTAGAAGCTATTTTTAAGGATAAGGAAAAAGTTGAAAAAGGGTATATTTTTAGCATTTAGTGTTGCTTTGTTTTTGGGATGTTCGCAGACCCAGCCAAAGCCAAGTGTGCAAAATTCTTTACCGGATGAAAATGTATATAAGCCAAATGAACGCATTAGTTTGCTTGATTTTGAAATGAAGCAAGATGCCTCGTCACTACCGCAAAATATACAAAGTGCAAGCTTTGACCAAGAGGAAATTTTAAAAAGAAGGTTTAAGGTTTTTACATTAAGGGGCGTAAAATTTAATCAAAACGATGTCTTTTGGGCATTTAATATATATAAGCCAAGCGAAAAGAGAAAGTATTTTGGCTCAAATTTTAGACAGATACCACAAAGCTGGTTTGACGCACAAAAGGATAATGCAAATTTTTCAGCTCTTTCAAGCATCTCTGCTTATGCTCTAACTTCGGCAAACACAGCTTTAAGAAATTTTCCAACCGATGAGCCGATATTTTTAAATCCGCAAACTCCAGGCGAGGGCTATCCGTTTGATTATCTGCAAGAATCAACCCTAAGCATCGCTCATCCGCTCTTTGTATCGCACCTCTCAAAAGATAGGGCATGGGCGTTTGTTAGCGATGATGCGGTTTGGGGCTGGGTAAAGGTCGAGGATATAAAATTTATAAGCGATGATGAGGCAAATGCCTATCAAAAGTCAAGTTTTGTGACTATAAAAACGGACAAGATGCCAGTTTATGATAAGGCTGGAAATTTCTTGTTTTATTCAAGAGTTGGAGCGATACTGCCTGTTTTGGCACAGGATAGTAAAAACTACTATGGTAAAATTTATGTAAGAAATCTCTTGAGAGAATTTGTGTTGCCAAAGTCTGTTGGCGCTCTTTTTCCTCTTAAATTTAATGATTCAAATCTAAAAACACTTATTAGCTCTCTTCTTACTCAGCCTTACGGTTGGGGCGGGGTCGATAAGCTAAGGGATTGCTCGCTTTTTACCAAAGATTTGCTAGCAAGTTTTGGCGTGTGGTTGCCCAGAAACTCAAGAGCTCAAGCAAATATGGGACAAAAATTTGATCTAAAAGGACTTAGTAACGCCGCTAAGACAAAAGAGATAAAAGAAAAAGGTGTGCCATATCTTACGCTTGTGCATCTGCCAGGACATATCATGCTTTATGCTGGATACAAGGGCGATGATATATATGTGGTGCATGATGCTTGGGGGTTAAAAACCGAAAATAACGGCAGAGCGTTAATTGGTGCTACGGCAGTAACTACGTTAAACATCGGACAAAACAGAAGCGACATACAAAACTCAAATTTGCTCATTTCAAAGGTCGATTCTATAAATGTGATAAAGCCAGAAAATGTAATAAGCGATAAAGCTAGAAAAATTTCAGCTTTGCAAAGGGCTTATGGTGTTAAGGTTGAGGATAATCTGGTCAAATTTGGCGATGGAACAATATTTGTCTATGATGACTTTAAACAAAAAGATGATGAGTGTAGTATCGGTGCTGATATAGAGGATATGAATGCGCTTGATTACGCTGCATTTTCGCCGCTTAGCACCGCACTAAGTGATGCTGGCAGATGTAGAAACTACGAGCTTTTAGGCAAAATTTATGGCTCAAGCGAGAGCGAGGTAAAAGCAAATTTAGTAGATGTCATTTGGCTAAAAGATAGCCTTGCGCTAAAGTTACAATTTAATTCTAAAAATGGAGCCGCAGCCGCCTTACAAGACATAAGCAATGAGCTAAACGATATGGTAAAAAGTGATGCGAGCTTGCTTGAGTATTTAAAAGATCCAGGTGGAACATTTAAGTGGCGCATCATCGCTGGCACAAACCGTTTGAGTCCGCACAGCTATGGTATTGCGATCGATATAAATGTGAAAAAGAGCCACTACTGGCAGTGGAGTAATGGCTACCAAAATCTCATTCCTGAAAAGATAGTGCGTGTTTTTGAAAAACATAAATTTATCTGGGGTGGACGCTGGAAGCACTTTGATACGATGCACTTTGAGTATCGCCCAGAGATGTTTGAGTAGATGAAAGAGCAAATTTTAGAAATTTTATCTCGCTCAAACGTCTTTTTAACAGGTGGCGGCGGTGTTGGCAAGAGCTATCTAACCGCCTCCATCATCAGACACTACAAAGAAAATTTTAAAAACGTCATAATCCTTGGCTCAACTGGCATAAGTGCCGTTAGCCTTGGAGGAGTTAGCTTGCATAGCTTTTTTAAATTTGGCTACTGCAAGGACTATGAGGAGCTAAGACGCTTTGACTATCATCAAAAAGACAAACTAAGCAAGCTACGAAATATGCTAGATGCTTGTGATCTGCTTGTAATTGATGAAATTTCAATGGTGAGCTCAGATTTAATGGAGATGATAAGATACCGACTACTTACTTCCAAATTTAAAGGTAGGGTGCTTATAGTGGGCGATTTTTATCAGCTTCCGCCAGTGCAAAAGGAGCAAAACGAAAATAGACTTTTTAATTTTTTATATGCCTTTAACTCCAGTGCGTGGGAGGATATGAAATTTACAAATGTTGAGCTACTAGTCTCAAAACGTACGAATGATCTGAAATTTTATGAAATTCTCTCTCGCTTAAGAGTAGGTGAGCTAGATGATGAAATAATGAGCTATATAGAGAGTTTAAGAGTGACCAAGATAGAGCCAGATAATGATACGAGTGTGCTTTTTGGCAGAAACGCCGAGGCTGAAATGCTAAATCAAAAAAGGCTTTCAGAACTTGGCACGCCACTTGAAATTTCAAACTCAGATGTGAGCATTTTGGATGAAAATTTAGATAAAAAAGAGTTTGAAAAATGGGCAAATACGCTAAATATCTCAAGGGATTTGAAGATGAAGATAGGCGCTAAGATTATCTTTACGTCAAATAAATGGGGCGAGTACTATAACGGTGAGCAAGGCAAGATCATGCAAATTTTAAAAGAAAATGGCATCATTTCAAGCGTGATCGTGAAAAAAGATAGTGGCGAAATTTGTGAGATAGAAAAAGCCGCTTATATATTTAGTTCGTTAAATTTAAACGAAGATGAGATCGAAGAAAATGTACAGGCGTCACTCTACCAGTTTCCATTTAAGCTTGCTTACGCTCTAACTATCCACAAATCTCAAGGAATGAGCATAAACTCGCTCATTTGTAATATCAACCACATTTTTGCCAAAGGACAGCTCTATGTCGCACTTTCTCGCGCAGTAAGTCCTAAAAATTTAAAACTTTTTTATGATAAGAAAAGTGATTTTAGGCAGCATTTAAGAAAAGTGGTTAAAATTGACGACGAAGTTAAGAAATTTTACCAAGAAAACGTATTTTTGCATATTAAGGAGAGTTTATGAAAAAGCTATTTTTAAGCCTTGTTTTTGGCGTTTTTGCATTCGCAGACGTGCTAAAAGTGAGTGACTTTCAAACAGATATCTACTCAAAAGCTGGACAAAATTTAACAAAAAAGATAAATATGAACCTTGAAGTTGTCGGACGTGATGTGGAGGAGAATGAAGCCTACGTGCTTGATACTTTAAACATAATAGTTGGTAGCTTTTACGTGGAAGATATTTTAACCTCAATGGGAAAAGAGAAATTTAAAGAGCTTTTCATAAAATACGCAGCCAAAAAGCACTCTCTTGATATCGATGATGTGCTTATCTTAAATATAAAAGTGATAAATAATCTTGAACTAAGCGAGATCATAAAAGCAATAAAAAGCCAAAATTTATGCTCCGATCCAAGCGTTAATGAAGAGATTGTAACAAAACCAGAAAAGAAGAAAAAAGGCAATGAGATCATCATCTCACCAGATCCAAATGACGTAGTTCAAAAGCCTATTGATCTAAATAACGTGCAGGAATTTGGAAAAGATTTTGGAGAGAAGTAAGTAAATTTGGCTAAAGCTAGCCAAATTTATTGATTTACAATGTCATAGCCTTGGGGAATGACAGGAGTTAGAGTCTCTTGTGGTATGAGTGCGTCTTTTACTGGATTGCTTAGAGTTATTTTTATTTTATTTGAAAGCTTGTCTTTATAGTCAATCGTCGTTGGAAGCGTGTTTTTAATAGTTATAAAATACTCAACTCCGTCATATATCGCTTTGTAAAGTGTTGGTTGAATTTGCTCCGCATGAGCCAAAACTTGCGTCAAATTTGGCGTATCATCAAGCTTTGAAATAATAGCTTGCTCAAGTTCGTCTTCAATCACGATCACACGTTCTTTGTTAAAATAAATTCTCTTTGGTGTTGGACTTTCATATATCCAAAGTGCAGTATTGTCGTTTTTTGCGTAAAATCTACCCTTGTAATTTATGCTTTTGCCTTCGCTAAATACAGTTTGCGTAAAGTCACTTTGAAGGCTTTTGAAATTTAAGCCAGCACCAAATGAGCAAACCGCAACGAGAGAGGCAACTAGAAATTTTCTCATTTTTTATCCTTTTTTGGCGTATTCTAGCCCAGTTTAATTAAATAAATAGTTAAACTATGCTAAGATCCAAAGTTTAAAAATTTAGGAAGGTAAAATAATGATTTCATCGGTATTTAGAAAGATATTTGGCACCAAAAACGATAGAGAAGTCAAAAAATACATAAAACGTGTGGCGCAGATAAATGCGTTTGAGCCAACGTATGAGAAGATGAGCGATGATGAGCTTAAGATCAAATTTAATGAACTAAAAGCCCAAGTAGTAGAAGAAAAAGTCACTTTAGATGAAATTTTAAATGATGTTTTTGCGATCGTTAGAGAGGCTAGCAAAAGGGTGCTTAAGATGCGCCATTTTGACGTACAGCTAATAGGCGGCATGGTGCTAAATGAGGGTAGGATTGCCGAGATGAAAACGGGCGAGGGTAAGACCTTGGTGGCAACCTTGCCAGTCATCTTAAACGCAATGAGCGGCAAGGGTGTGCACGTTGTAACCGTAAACGACTACCTTGCAAAGCGTGACGCTACGCAAATGGGCGAGCTTTATAACTTTTTAGGATTAAGTGTCGATGTGATACTAAGCGGTGGATACGATGATAACGTAAGACAAGCTGCTTATAACGCCGACATAACATACGGTACAAATTCAGAATTTGGCTTTGACTATTTACGTGACAATATGAAATTTGAAGCTGGCCAAAAGGTGCAAAGAGGCCACAACTTCGTTATCGTGGACGAGGTCGATAGCATCTTGATAGACGAGGCTAGAACTCCACTTATAATCTCTGGCCCAACAAACCGTACGCTCGATGGCTATATAAGAGCTGATCAGGTCGCTAAACAGCTTACTAGAGGCATTCCAGCTGATCCAAACGTGCCAGGTTCAAAGCCAAGTGGTGACTTTATAGTAGATGAAAAAAATAGAACGATAATGATCACAGAAGCTGGTATAAGTAAGGCTGAAAAGCTCTTTGGAGTTGAGAATTTATACAACCTTGAAAATGCCATACTAAGCCATCACCTAGACCAAGCCTTAAAAGCTCATAATCTCTTTGAAAAAGACGTTCATTATGTCGTAAAAGATGGCGAGGTAGTCATTGTTGATGAATTTACTGGACGTCTAAGCGAAGGCAGACGCTTTAGTGAGGGGCTTCACCAAGCACTTGAGGCAAAAGAGGGCGTAAAAATCCAAGAAGAGAGCCAAACTTTAGCCGATACAACATATCAAAACTACTTTAGGATGTATAAAAAGCTTGCAGGTATGACTGGTACGGCTCAGACTGAGGCCACTGAGTTTTCTCAAATTTATAACCTTGAAGTTATCTCGATCCCTACGAATCTGCCAGTTAAAAGGATCGATCAAAACGATCTTATCTATAAAACTCAAAATGAGAAATTTAAAGCAGTTATTGACGAAGTTAAAAAAGCTCACGAAAAAGGTCAGCCAGTACTTGTGGGAACTGCAAGCATCGAGCGCAGTGAGGTACTTCACGAGATGCTTAAAAAAGTTGGCATCCCACACTCTGTGCTAAATGCTAAAAACCACGAAAAAGAGGCCGAGATCATCGCTCAAGCTGGTGTAAAAGGTGCTGTGACTATTGCTACAAACATGGCAGGACGCGGTGTTGATATTAGGATCGATGATGAGGTTAGAAATTTAGGTGGACTTTATATTATCGGTACTGAAAGGCACGAGAGTAGAAGGATAGACAATCAGCTCCGTGGTCGTGCTGGACGTCAGGGCGATCCTGGCATGAGTAGATTTTATCTAAGTCTTGAAGATAATCTTTTAAGAATTTTTGGTAGCGACCGCATAAAAGCGATCATGGATAGGCTAGGTATCGACGAGGGCGAGAGTATCGAGAGCCGAATGGTAACAAGAGCTGTTGAAAATGCCCAAAAGAAAGTTGAGAGCTTGCACTTTGAGGCTAGAAAGCACTTGCTTGAGTATGACGATGTGGCAAATGAGCAAAGAAAAACTATCTATAAATACCGTGACGAGCTACTTGATAAAAACTACGATATGAGCGAAAAGATAGCTCAAAATAGAAAAGAGTACGCTGCAAATTTACTTGACGCGGCTGAAATTTTCCATGGCGGCTTGAAAGATGACTTTGATATTAAAAATTTATGCTCTATCATCCTTGCAGACTGCGGTGAAGAAATAGATGAGAGTGAGCTAAAAGGCCTAGAGTATGATGAGTTAATAGAAAAGCTTGCGCAAATTTTTGAAGTAAGATATAACGAGAAAATGAGCGTGCTAAATGAAGATCAAAGAAAAGAGATAGAGAAAATTTTATACCTTCAAGTGCTTGATAATGCGTGGAGAGAGCACCTCTATCAAATGGATATCCTAAAAACTGGTATCGGCCTTAGAGGGTATAATCAAAAAGATCCACTTGTTGAATACAAAAAAGAGAGCTATAACCTCTTTATGGAGCTAGTTAGCAGGCTAAAAAGTGAGAGTGTTAAGACGCTTCAGGTTGTTAGATTTAAGAGCCGTGAGGAGCAAGAAGAGCAAGCCAGAATGATGCTTGAAGCTAGTCAAAATGCTGAAAATGAAAATTTAAGCTATAACAACCAAGGCGAGGATGATAAATTTACGCCTGAAAAAAAGATACCAAGAAACGCTCCATGCCCTTGTGGAAGCGGTAAAAAATATAAAGATTGCCACGGAAAAAGTGGCCCTAAAAAAGGCATATTTGCTTAAAATTTCTACTTTTAAGGCGTGTAAAGCGCCTTAATCTTTTAAAGGCTATTTGATGACAAGCTTACCAAAGTACCTACTTTTTAAATATTTAAGATTTGATAAAACTCAGCCATTTATCACCCTAAGTGCCTTGCTTGCCTTTCTTGGTGTTAGCATCGGACTTATGGTTTTGATCGTTGCAATGGCGATTATGAATGGATTTGACAAAGAATTTGAGCGTAAACTTTTTACGATGAACTATCCAATAACCGTTCAAAGCGCCTTTAAGGGCTCTATTGATGATGACTTTGTTGATGAGCTAAAGGCCAGATTTAGCGATTTAAAATTTAGTCCATTTATAAGCACGCAGGTCATTTACCGCTCGGCAAATGCGCTTGAGGGCGGACTGGTTTATGGCGTAAATTTTAAAGATGAAAAACAGATAAACTCAGTCGTAAATGAAGCTTTAAAAGATAAAGAGCTAGATGGTTTTGAGATACTTGTGGGAAGTGGCATAATGAGCGAGTTTAGACTAAGAGATGATGAGAAACTAACTCTTATCTTTACAAAGGCTGATCCTGCTGGCTTTTCACTAACGCCAAAGATGAAGCGCTTTGGTATCGGTGGCTCATTTACATCTGGTCTAATCGCCTACGATAAAGCATTTTCATATACTTCAGTTGATGCTTTGAGGAAAATTTTAGACTATCCAAAAGGCGTTTATGATGGAATTCATATCTTTTCAAGTAAGCCATTTGATGATATAAAAAGAGTGCGCGAGGGGCTTCCAGCTGGCACTGTTGCCATTGGCTGGTGGGAGCAAAATGGCAACTTTTTCTCAGCGCTCGCACTTGAAAAAAGAGCACTTTTTATCGTTTTGATGCTTATTATCCTTGTGGCTTCGCTAAATATCATAAGCTCGCTACTAATGACAGTGATGAACCGCAGGCAAGAGATCGCCTTGCTTCTTGCACTTGGAGCTAGTAAAAGTGAGATAAAAAGAAGCTTTTTCTATCAAGGGCTAGTAATCGGTGGTGGCGGCATTATATTTGGCTTAGTGCTTGGCTTTTTAGGGCTATTTTTACTTGGAAATTTCAACATTATAGACTTGCCGGCTGACGTTTATGGCTCAAGTAAACTTCCACTCGAGCTTTCAACCATCGATCTTGTGCTTATTATAGTTGGAGCTGTATTTATCGTGGCTATATCGTCTTATTATCCAGCTAAAAAAGCCACAGAAGTAAATGTGCTTCAAACTTTAAGAAATGAGTAGAGCCTAGAGACTTAGGCTTGCTCATTGCTTGTAAAAGTTATTTTTAAAAGATTATTTTAAAACCGAACATAAACTTGTAAAATTCTAGGATAAATTTATACTTTTATGCTCTTATATCATGATCGATTTTGCATTGAAGAGCCTCGTGCACGAGTGTTTTTGCCATGACACGCTCTTCATTTATTAGGTGAAAATTTTTACCTAGCTCACCAAAAATATCTTTATTGCCCTCACCATTTATTTTTATTATAGTTTGGGTATTTACGCCGTAGTCTTTTATCTTTTGCGCGATGAGCTCCACTCTTTGCTCATTGTTAACGGTTATAATAACAGCGGCTGCATCGCTTAGGCAGGCATTTTCAAGTGTATGGCTTTGAAGAACATTACCTAAAAATACATTTTCTCCGCGGCTCCTACCAAGCTCAACTAGACTAATATCATTATCAAGCACAAGATATAAAAGCTTTGTCTCTTTTAGTCTTAAAACGACCTCTTGACCAAGCCTCTCATAGCCAAAAACCACGATGTGATTTTTGATTTTTTGCGGCTTTAGAGTTTCATTTGGTTCAACAACGATCTCACGTTCTATGAGGTCTGCTATTGCGTCTAGTTTTTTAAGTATAAAAGGCGTAGCAAACATCGACACAACTGAGGCTGCGATAAAAATTTGAGCTGTTTGTATATCAAGTAAATTTCTAGTAGTCATTAGTCCAAAAACAGCTAGTGCAAATTCGCCTATTTGACAAACACTAAGTGCAGTTTTTGCAGCAACTCTTCGCTTTAAGTAGATGTTTAAGATAGCAAAAACGACAACTGCTTTTATCACCATGACACTAAATACTAGGCCAAGAACAAGCCAGATGTTTGAGATGACGACAGCAAAATTTATCTGCATACCAACGGTTATAAAAAATAGTCCAAGAAGCAGATCTCTAAAAGGTATGAGATCAACTTCGATTTGGTGTTTATACTGTGTCTCAGCCATCATCATACCGGCCAAAAATGCACCCAAAGAGTATGAGAAGCCAAAGAAGTGAGCCAAAGTACTGGAGCCAACGACCATAAATAAAATCGTAGCTATAAAAACCTCTTGCGAATTTGTTTGAATAACTTTATAAAATATCCAGTTGATGACATATTTACCAAGTAAAAATAGCACAACGATAAGAATAATCGCACTTGTAAATGTCTTTAGTAAAAGCTCATTTATTGAAGCATCTTGCGAGCTAAACATATCTATCATAAGCAAAATAGGAATGACGGCAATATCTTGGAATAGTAAAATTCCAAGTGCTTTTCTACCGTAAATTTTACTCACATCGCCACTATCGTTTAGTGTCTTTAGTACGATCGCAGTTGATGAGAGTGCAAGCGCAAGACCTGCAATAAGTGCCGTTTCGTCTTTTAAGTGAAGGGCATAATAAAGCATCACCCCCATTATAAAGCCACTTAAACAAACCTGTAAGCCGCCATTTAAAAAGACCTCTTTTTTCATGCCCATTAAGTGTTTAAAGCTAAACTCAAGCCCAATGGTAAACATCAAAAATGCGATACCAAATTCCGCGATATGAGAAATTTCATCATTGCTTTTTAGGTTGAAAAATTCTGATATAAGCGTACCAGTTACGATGTAGCCGATGATGGTTGGGATCTGAAATTTTTTAAAAATGACATTTAATGCGACTGAGATCGCTGCAACAAGCAAGAAACCTTCTAAAATTTGTTCCATAAATTATCTTTTACCTTCGTAAAATACAAGATCAAAGCTATTTTTTCTCTTTACGAGCGATCTTTTTGTGCTAGTTTGGCTGGTAACTTCGTGCAATTTTTTATTTAGCTCATCAATAGTTGATTCTAAATCGTCAATTTTTTCTTTCAACTGAAGTATCACATCAACGCCGGCTAAATTTACACCTAGTTCGCGGGTTAAATTTAGTATAGTTTTTACGCGATCAACGTCTTTTTGTGAGTAGAGCCTCATCTTGCCATCTGTTCTTGATGGTTCGATAAGTCCCTCTCTTTCATACTGTCTTAAAGTTTGTGGATGTATGCTTAAAACCTTTGCAACAACGCTTATTAAAAAAAGTGGTTCTTCATAATTTTGCATTTTTTTACTCCGGTAATTTCTCTTTTAACTCTTTTACTAAGCCTTCATCAAGCTCACTGATATTTGGAAGTTTTACTCTAGCTTTTAAGTAAAGATCGCCATAAATTCCGCTCTTTCTGTTTTGCACGCCATATCCTTTTAGGCGGATCTTTGTGCCTGTTTTTGAGTTCTCAGCGATCTTAATCGTGACATCTTTTTTGTAAGTATGCACATCGACTTTTCCGCCAAAAAGCATAGTTTTTAGTGGAATTTCTATATCTTTATAAAGATCGTCTCCGACTCTTTCATATTCGTCGCTTGGCTCAACACTAATAGCAAGTATGAGGTCGCCTTTTTGACCACCAGCGCTTTTACCTTTGCCTTTTACACGAAGCTTCTCGCCGCCTTCTATGCCACTTGGAATTTTTATCTTAATGCTTTCGCCATTAAAATTTATCTTATGTTCGCCACCAGTTACAGCTACGTCAAATGGTATGGAAATTTTTGCATTTACGTCTAGATCAGCTCCGCCAAAGCCAAATCCACCACTACTAAATCCGTCAAAGCCTCCAAAATTACTACCAAATCCGCTACTAAATTTAGCTCCACCACCGCCAAAGCCACCTGAGAAGATATTCTTTAAAATTTCATTTAGATCGCCCATATCGGCTGAGCTACTAGCAAAGTCGTGGAAATTTTGACCGCCAAACATAGTATCGCCATACTGGTCGTATTGAGCTCGTTTTTTATCGTCACTTAAAATTTCATAAGCAGCATTTATCTCTTTAAATTTATCTTCTGCTCCAGGGTCTTTGTTGATATCTGGGTGATATTTTCTAGCAAGTTTTCTATAAGCTTTTTTTATCTCGTCGCTTGAGGCACCCTTTGAAACCCCTAAAGTCTCATATAAGCTTTCACTCATATATTCTCCTTATATTTTTTTGATACGGATTATATCACAAAGCTTTAGTCTATGCAAGTCAAGTTTATTTTTGTTTAATAACAAGAAAAAGTGTTAAGATTTTATTTTTTCACTATATTTATAATTTGCAAAAATTTTTAGTTTAAAGGAAAAAAATGAAAAAGATTGTGCTAATTTCATTAGTAGCAGCTTCTTTTTTAGTAGGGGCTGATATTAAATTTAATGAAGCTAACTCTAATATCACGAGAGTCTCGCCACTTAGCGATAAAAATAGCGTACTTTCTTATTATGACTCGATCGCTCAGGCAAAGCTTTCAGTTGTAAATATCTCAACTACAAAAACGGTAAATAACGCTGGTATTGAGCAGATGTTTAATGACCCTTTCTTCAATGAATTTTTTGGATTTAACTTTGCAAAACCAAAAGAAAAAGAAAAAACTACTTCGCTTGGTTCTGGCGTTATCATCTCAAATGATGGATATATCGTTACAAATAATCACGTTATAGAAGATAGTGATCAAATAGTCGTAACTCTTGCAAATGGCGGCAAAGAGTATAAAGCAAAGCTAATAGGAAGTGATCCAAAAACCGATCTAGCCGTCGTAAAGATAGAAGCAAACGGACTAAATACGATCACTTTTGCGGACTCATCAAAGCTGCTTGATGCAGATGTTGTATTTGCGATAGGTAATCCATTTGGCGTTGGTGAAAGTATCACTCAAGGTATCATTTCAGGTCTAAATAAAGATAATATCGGCCTTAATCAATATGAAAATTTCATCCAAACAGATGCTTCGATAAACCCAGGAAATTCAGGTGGAGCTTTGGTTGATAGCAGAGGATATTTAGTCGGAATAAACTCAGCCATACTTTCAAAAAGTGGCGGCAACAACGGTATTGGCTTTGCGATCCCATCTAATATGGTAAAAGATATCGCTAAAAAGCTGATAACTGACGGCAAGATCGAGCGTGGCTTTATCGGCGTTACGATTGCAAATTTAACTGATGAGCAAAAAGAGCTTTACACAAATAAAGAAGGTGCTTTAATAAGTGGCGTAGAGCAAGGCATGCCAGCAGATGAAGCTGGACTAAAAAGAGGCGATTTGGTTATATCGGCTAATGATAAAGCTATCAAAAATGCAAATGATCTTAAAAATTTCATCGGTTCACTAACTCCAAATAGCAGCGTTGATATAACTTACGAGCGATCAAATAAAATAATGAATGCAAAAATCAAGCTTGCAAACGCTGATCACAATTCAAAAGACATAGCAAAAAGCATTATCATCGAAGGACTTAGCGTTAGTAATCTAAGCGATGAGATAAGATATAAATACAAAATTAGCCCAGATACTCAAGGCGTGCTAGTAACTGATGTGAAATCAGGCTCAAAAGCTGAAGACTTTGGCTTTGAAAGAGGCGACGTGATCGTTCAAGTTGGCGAAGAGAGCATAAAAGATCTTCAAACATTTGCAAATACAATCAAAAATACAAAAGGCAAAAAGACACTAGTGTGGATAAATCGCGGCGGTATCATACAAGGCCTTGTTATAAAATAATCATCTAAGAGCTGAAATTTCAGCTCTTAACCCTTTTAAATTTTTAAAATCTTAATCTGCTATAATCCTTAAAAATAAATTTACAACAGGAAAGATCATGACTAGAATTTTAATGATAGAAGATGATATGGAGCTTGCTGAAATTTTAACTGAATATCTAGAAAACTATGATATTGAAGTAGTGACTGCTGAAGAGCCATATATCGGACTTTCTACGCTAAATACAAGTAAATTTGACCTAGTGATACTAGATCTTACATTGCCTGGTATGGATGGATTAGAAGTTTGTAAAGAGATCAGGAAAAATCACAATATACCTATAATCATATCAAGTGCAAGACATGATATAACGGATAAGGTAAATGCTCTTGATAATGGAGCGGATGATTATTTGCCAAAGCCATATGACCCACAAGAGCTTTTAGCTCGTATCAAAAGTCATTTAAGAAGGCAGAGTATCACTCCTGCAAATGAGGCGAGAAATTTAAATAAAGACTTGGTTTTAAAAGAGTTTGAACATGAAATTTTATTTAAAGGAAACGTGCTAAATTTAACTGCCGCAGAATACGACATCTTAAAATACCTACTTTTAAAAGAAGGTGGAGCGGTTACTAGAGAGGAGCTCATCTACAATTGTGAGAGCATAAACGAAGATAGCTCAAACAAAAGTATCGACGTCATTATCGGCAGGATTCGCCAAAAATTAAATGAAAATCCAAAAGAGCCAAAATACATCCACGCGATCCGCGGTATCGGCTATAAATTGGTTCTTTGATGCCAAGATCGTCTATTTTTATAACCATAACTTTTATCTTTGCTCTTGCGCTCGTTTCGATATTTCTAGCTTTTTTATGGCTCATGGGCTTTGATAAGCAAAACTATACAAGAGAGCTAAATAACAAATACTCAAACGTTGCTAGGACAAATTTGTTTTATATGGGTGGTATCATAAATAAAGTTCAGTACGACCGCCAGCTTTCAAATATCGATATGCCAGAGATCAAAGATGAGAAGAAAAAAGATGAAATTTTAAAACAAGCGACCGTTTTAGAAGAAATTTCAAGCGATCTAGGCTCAAGTGCGATCTTGCTTTATGACAAGCATCACTACTTAAGGATTGAGCATTTAGACGAGCTAAAGCTTTTAATGGATAAAGAATTTCAGCCTTATAGATACGAGGTGATAAAGGCTGTTTTTCTGGTGGTTGCGGTCATTTTGCTAGGTGCTTACATTTTTGTCATATATAAGATAAAACCACTTAGAAAGCTAAAGCGTCAGATCGTAAAATTTGCAAATGGTGAGCTTGACGGCGTACAAAATGTTGGCAACGGCAAGGATGAAATTTCTGAAGTTTCAGAGGCATTTTATGAGGCAGTTTGTCAGATCAAGGCGCTTAATGACTCAAGGCATCTTTTCTTAAGAAATATCATGCACGAGCTAAAAACTCCTATCACAAAAGGCCTAATAGCAGCTCAAATGATAGAAAAAAGTAAAAATCAAGAAAGGCTAATCTCTGTCTTTCACAAGCTTGAAAATTTAATAAACGAACTTGCAGCGATAGAGCAGATAACATCAAAAATAGGACTTAGCAATAAAACGCCATGTTTTATGAGGGATCTCATCGATGAGGCTATCGATATAGCCATGGTAGAAAAAGAGTGTGTTGGTATCAGTGAGCTTGATGAGGTTAGGGTGCTTGTTGATTTCAAGCTATTTTCAGTCGCTATAAAAAATATGATAGACAATGGCATAAAATATTCAACTGATAAGCATGTAAATATCGTTGTTAGCAAGGATCATATGAAATTTATAACTCAAGGCGAGAAGCTAAAAAATGATCTTGATTTTTATATCCAACCATTCATCAAAGGAGAGGATGCGCAAAAAAGTTTTGGACTAGGTTTATATATAGTTAGCAATATACTTGATGCTCATGGACTCAAATTTAGATATGAATATAAAAATGGAATGAATGTCTTTGTTTTTGAAAATTTACAAGATATAATAGTGACTTAAATAAAACATAATAAACAAAAAAGGGCTAAAAATGGCAGCAAAAATTTTCTCACCAGATGATATCTTATCAATAATAGATATTGAAATAGCTTTTATAAATCGTTATAAAAATGTAAAAGATTATGCAAAAAATTTATCTTTAATATATTTTTCTTTGCCAAGTACCAAAGAGTATAGTGAACTCTTTGAAAAATTTTTAAGACAAACTGACGTTGTTGTAAGAGAGAATGAGCATTATGTAGTCGTGCTTCATGGAACAAATGAAAGAGGAGCTAGCGAACTATTATCAGGTATTCAAGAGTTTTTAAACGCTGAGCCAATTGATTTGATAGTAAGCTATCCAAAAGACGGAATAAACGCTAAAGAGCTTACTACTAAGCTTCAAGATGAGATAAAAGACAATTATGGCGTATTGCTTGAAATGCTTTCAAATCAAGAAAAATTTGAAGCTTTTGAAAGCATGATTTAATATAATTTTGTGGAGTTTGTTTGGAGAATTTACTACTATTTTTTGCGGTTTTGCTTATAACTAGCATTTTTTTAAGTAAGATCTCTGATAAATTTGGAATTCCATCTTTAATAATATTTTTAGGCGTTGGTATGCTAGCTGGCTCAGATGGGCTGCTCGGTGTAAATTTTGATGATCAAGTGATCGCTCAAAATGTCGGCATGCTGGCACTCATATTTATACTTTATGCTGGTGGGCTAGATACTGATTTTGCAGCGATTAAGCCTATTTTTGGCAGAGGTTTAGCGCTCGCTACACTTGGCGTTTTCTTAACCGCGCTAGCCATCGCTCCAGTTGCAAAATATCTGCTTGATTTTACTTGGGCGGAAGCCTTTTTGCTAGGTTCTATCATCTCTTCAACAGATGCAGCAGCGGTATTTGCCATACTAAGAGCTAAGAAAATTTCACTTAAAAATAGCATTGCGCCATTGCTTGAACTTGAATCTGGCTCAAACGATCCAATGGCGATATTTCTAACTATGACGATCGTTCAAATGATCTCACTAAATACCATGCCGACAGTATCTGAGTGGGCTATTACGCTAGTTAAGCAGTTTGGCATAGGTATTGCCATGGGCTATTTATTTGGTGTTGCTTTGCCAGCCATTTTTAATAGACTTCGCCTAAAAAGTTGGGGCCTTTATCCAGTTTTTTCTATCGCTTGGATATTGCTTTTATACACGCTTTGCTTTAAGGTTGGTGGCAATGGCTATTTGGCTGTTTATATAGCTGGAATTTTTATAAATAAAAAAGAGTTTTCTCATAAGAAAAATTTAGTCGGTTTTCATGACGGTATCGCTTGGACGATGCAAATAGTTGTCTTTTTAACACTTGGTCTTTTGGTAAATCCTTCCGAGCTTCCAGCAACAGCACTAATGGCGCTTGTTTTGGCCTTGTGGCTTATGTTTTTTGCAAGGCCACTTGGTGTTTTTGCATCGCTTGCATTTTCAAAATTTAAGATAAATGAGCAAATTTTTATCTCCTGGGTTGGGCTAAGAGGCGTTGTGCCAGTTGTGCTAGCTACCTATGTTTATGTCGATGGCGTACGTGATGCAGATATGATTTTTAACATTATATTTTTTATGGTTTTGATTTCTATTTTGATACAGGGCATGTCGCTTGGCTTTGCAGCTGATAAATTTAAGGTCAAAGAGAGTGAGCAAGAGGATGTTAAGGCAGTAGAAAACTCTCCGATCTTAAGCTACACACTTCGTCAGCATACCATCCACTATGGCTCAAAACTAATTGGCAAAGATTTGGCTCAGCTAGAGCTTCCAACTGAGTTTTTAATAATCCTAATAAAGCGTAAAAACGAGTATCAAAAGCCAACTGGCTCAACAATCTTTGAAGAAAATGACCTGTTACTGATACAATGCGAAAATCAAGTGCTTTATCAAGATACGATTAAGTATTTAACTTATTAAAATTTTTGATAAAAATTGCCACATTTTATTTCTCTTTTTAAATTTTAAAACTTTACTCACTCGCCTTAGCAGACTACTAAATTTAGGTTACACTTCGTTTAGCACTAAATTTAGAGCCGTGATATGCTCGCTCATAAATTTTAAAATTTGCCAGAGTTTTTAATAGCATGCGGTGCGTTAGCACCTTTGTGTGCTACCTCTGATGTGCGAGGTGATTGAGGGATTAAAGGGGGATAAGGGGACGGCTTTGCTTCGCAAGCTCGCAACTGCAAGCAGACCGTAACTTGAGTCCCCTTGTCTCCCTTTTGAATAGAAGTATCACAAATGGGATTTTATATTTTTACAAATTTTTGAAATTCTATTTACTCGCAAGAGTTACCTACTAAAAATTTGGCTTCGCTTGCAGCTTAGCTCAAATTTTAAGGCCAAAACAAATCCGTTCAGTTTCATTTTATTTTGCTTTTTATAAAATCACTAAAGCACTAGCAAAATGGGAGGCAAAATGCTTGTTAGTATCATCCTTGCGGTCTTGGTATATTTTGCAACACTCTTATTTATGTTTTTTCTGCTCGCTTTTTTTGCCTTTTGGTATATAAGCGTGCCGCTACTTGTCATCTTTTTCGTTATAAAATTTATAAGGCAAGCAAAAAGAGTGCGAGAGGATATGTGGCAAGCTTGAGTAAAATTTAAATTTCTAGCCCAAAAATGAGCTAGAAATTTCTTTATTCTAAAGCTTGAGCTAAATCAGCGATCAGATCCTCAGCGTTTTCAAGGCCTATGCTAACTCTTATTAGCTCTTTTGTGATGCCAGCTTTTATAAGCTCTTCACTACTTAGCTGTTGGTGTGTAGTTGATGCTGGGTGTGTGATGAGCGACTTTGTATCGCCGATATTTACCACGATCTTAAAGAGTTTTACGCGCTCTAGCATCTTTTTTGCGCGCTCGAAGCTATCAGTCTCAAAGCAAAATAGCCCATTTGCCATGCCGTCTTTAAAGTATCTTTGTGCCTTTGCGTGATCTACGTTGTCGGCAAGTCCAGGATAAGCCACACTTTTTATATGCTTGTGAGAGTTTAGAAATTTAGCCACTTTTAGCGCGTTTTGCGAGTGTCTTTCAACTCTAACAGCAAGCGTTTCAAGCCCTTGTATAAGCTGCCAAGAGTTAAACGGAGAGATCACAGCACCGATATCGCGCACGATAGCAAGCCTCATTCTTAGCGTGTAGATATCAAAACGATCCGTCATATCAGCATAGACGATGTCGTGATAGCTCGCGTCTGGCACGTTAAAGTGCTCATATCTCTTGTTGCCTTTTAGCTTCTCGTTTAGGTGATTTGCGCTTACAACGACACCTGCTAGGCTAAGGCCCTGACCGCTCATATATTTGCTAGCGCTATGCACGCAAACATCGACGCCGTGGCGAAGTGGCTGAAAGATGATAGGCGTTGGCACGGTGTTATCAGTGATGCTGATGATGCCATATTTGTTTGCGATTTCTACGATTTTTTCGATATTTGGGATAGAAATTTGCGGATTTGAAAGCGTTTCAAAAAATATAGCCCTCGTTTTATCATCTATCAAACTCTCCAGATCATCAGCTGTGTCGCTATCAAAGACTCTGGCCTCTATACCAAATCTTTTTAGTGTGTGCGTAAAAAGCACCGTCGTGCCGCCATAAATTTTCTTAGCGATGATGATATTATCGCCTGCTTGGGCTAAATTTATGATGCTGTAAAACAAAGCTGACTGACCGCTTGCAGTCGCTATCGCAGCGGCTCCACCCTCAAGTGCAGCGACCCTTTTTTCAAAGATATCTGTCGTTGGATTGCCAAGTCTTGTGTAGATGTGGCCGCCATCCTTTAGATCGAACCTAGCTGCGGCTGTCTCGGCGCTTCCAAAGTCGTAAGCCGTGCTTTGAAAAATAGGCACAGCCATCGTGCCAAAGCCCTCGTTTGTGTCGTAGCCTACGTGGATCGCAGCGGTTTCTTGCCTCATTTTTGCTCCTTGTTTAAGTAATTTTGGCGTAAATTATACATTAGCAAAGCCAACATTTAGGGGATAAAATCAAATTTTGATATAATTTGCCAAAAAAAAGGAAAAATTTGAACCAAGTCACGGACAAATTTAAACGTGTAAAATATCTTCGTGCGCTAGAAAAATTTGCAAAATCAGCGATAAATGGCTTAAAAAGAGACGACTTTGACGAGGCTGAATTTCGCCAAAGAGTCGAGAAAAACGCAAAGATCATGGAAAAAGTAGAGGCTGTCTATCTTGATCAGCCATACTCAAAGGCGCTAGAAAATTTTATAAATTTGCTTATCAAAAATGCTTCAAAAGAGGAGCTTTTAAAGGTGGCAAATCTACTTGATAAGCTAAAAAATCAAAAGACATATAAAAAAGAAAAACATAAAAATAAATTTAAGGATGAGGATTGAAAGTAGTTATTTTTGATATGGATGGCACAGTGATCGATAGCGGCGAGGCGATATATAAGACGGTAAATGAAGTAAGAGATGAGCTAAGCTTAGCGCCACTTGATAAGGAATTTATCATAAAAGCGATCAACGAGCCAGGTAGAAATTTGGCCCTTGAGTTTTACGGCATAGACACGCCAAGCAAGAGTTTAAAAGAGGGCTTTGAAGAGAAATTTAAGAAATTTTACGATGAGTGTGCGACTACATATGATGGTGTAAAAGAGCTTTTGCAAAAGTGCAGAGAGGCTCACTATAAGGTCGTTTTGGCAAGCAATGCACCGCACGAAACGCTAGAGAAAATTTTAAAGAAAAATGAAATTTATGAGCTATTTGACGAGGTCATCGGTGCTAGCAAAGAGATACCGCAAAAGCCTGATCCTGCGATGCTTCACCTAGCTGTTAGTAAAACTGGAGCCAGCAAGGCGATCTTTGTTGGAGATAGCCTAAAAGACGAGCTTGCGGCTAAAAATGCAAATATGTCTTATGTGCAAGTTTGCTGGGGATTTGGCGAGGAGAGCAAAACTGCGACTTATAACGCCAAAAATGTCAGCGAGGCTTGGGAGATAATATTAAATTTTTAACTTAGTTTTAATTGGCTATAATCTTAAGAAATTTTCAAAGAAACAGCGATGATAGATATATTTGAGGGCAGTGCGAGGGATAAATTTTATGACATTTTATTTAACGCAAATGCCGTTTTAGTTAAAAACGAGATAGATAAAATTTTTGAGAAATTTGTGGCTATGAGTGAGCTTTGCGAAAAGCATGGCGTTAGTGAGGACGAGATCAGAAATTTTATAGCCTTAGAGCAAGATAAAGTTTATAACGGAATAAATGACCTATATATCGAGCTTAGCGGAGAAATTTTAAGCCAAAATGAGTAAGATTTTTGCACTCATTGCTTTGTTGGCTGCTCTTGTCTTTGCTAAGGAGCCAAATTTTGATCCAAGCTCAGTGCATACATTTGAGCTTAAAAAAGATGAGTGGGCTAGAGTTTTTATAACTGAAAAGAGAACCCAAAGGGTTGAAACGTTTGACTTTCGCTGGACGCTATTTGATAGCACAAATATTACCGTGCAAAGCTTTTTTAGGCGCTATCCAAGGCAGATGGTCTTTTCGCTAAGACAAGGACAAAACACCTATATGCAGCGAGTTTTGCCTGATTTTACGATGCCGCCAAATGAGAGCGTAAGCCTTTATATATCATTTATTGATTTTAGGGACAAAAAGGCGCATTTTAGGGTGGCGCTGCTAGATGAGAGCAAGCGTGTGGATGTGGGTTTTAGAGATCCGCACGAGGATAAATAGAAGGATAAAAATGGATAAAATCGATGAAATAATGAGTAAATTTATAAGCGAGCTTGGCTACAAAGAGGCGTTTGAGATGTTTTTAAAGATAAGCTCTGGCAAAAAGCTTCGCTCAAAACTTCTTTTAAAGATCGCAGGCGAGAGTGAAATTTCACTTAAGCTTTGCGCTATCATCGAGCTCATCCACCTTGCAAGCTTGCTTCACGACGACGTCATAGACGAGGCAAATATAAGACGTGGCAAGCCAAGCATAAACGCACTTTTTGGCAGTAAAAACTCAGTCATGCTAGGCGACATCCTCTACTCAAAGGCTTATTTTGAGCTTACAAAATTTGATCCAAGCATCGCAGCTGTCATCTCAGACGCAGTCAGTAAGCTAAGCATCGGTGAGATGATGGATGTGAAAATGGCTGAAAATTTTAATGAAAACGAGCAAGAATACTTAAAAATGATCTATTATAAAACAGCTGTTTTGATAGAGGCCACGGCTATTTGTGGGGCAAAGCTAGCTGGCAAAGATAGCGATAAATTTGGCATTTATGGCAAAAATTTAGGTCTTGCATTTCAGATCGTTGATGATATCTTAGACATCACTCAAGATGAAAAAACGCTTGGCAAACCAGCGCTTAACGACTTTGTCGAGGGCAAAACAACGCTTCCTTACATTTATCTTTATAAGAGCTTAGATGGGGCTAATCAAGCAAAGCTTAGATCGCTTTGGGCAAAGAAGCTAAACGCGAGTGAAATTTCATGGCTAAAAGAGGAATTTGTTAAGACAAATTCGCTTCAAAAAGCGGTGAATGAAGCAAAAAGGCTTGGGACTGAAGCGATAGAATCGATAAAAGAGTATAAAAACGCCGAGCTTGAAGGGATCATAAAAAGCATGATAGATAGGGAATTTTAATGCACTATTTAGATATAAGTTTTACATATAAAAATACTGATATTTCAGTCAGAGAAAAGCTTGCATTCGATAGCGATGAGAAAAAAGAGCAAATTTTAAAACTACTAAGATCAAACAAAAGTATAAACGAATGTATGGTTTTAAACACATGCAACCGCGTCGAGATAATTGCAAGCGTTAGTGATCTAGAAAGTGCAACGACGCATGCGTTTAGATGCATGTCTGTATTTTCAGGTGTTTTTGAAGATGAGCTTTATGAGAGGGCTGATATTTATGAAGATAGCGGAGCCGTGCACCACCTCTTTGCCGTGGCAAGCTCGCTTGATAGCCTAGTCGTCGGCGAAACGCAGATCGTTGGCCAGCTAAAAAATGCTTTTAAATTTGCTTACGATAGCTCAGCTTGCGGCGAACAAATCAGTAAAATCATCCACTATGCATGTAAATGTGCTGCTAAAGTTAGAAATGAAACTCAAATTTCTAAAAACCCTATCTCCGTTTCAAGTGTCGCCGTAGCAAAAGCAAAAGAAATTTTTGGTACGCTTGAAGGCAAAACCGCTATCGTCGTAGGAGCTGGCGAAATGGGCGAACTAGCAGCAAAACACCTAATCTCAAGTGGCGCAGAGGTGATCATTATAAACAGAAGCTCCGAGCGTGTTGAGCAGCTAGTTGATAGCCTTGGTGACAACGCTAGCTGGGATAGCATTTTAAAATTAAAAGAGTATGTAAATAATTACGATCTAATATTTTCAAGCACCGCAGCCCCGCACGCTATCATCACAAACGCTATAATCGAACCGAGAGAATTTCACAGATACTTTTTTGATATTGCCGTACCAAGGGATATTGATCTTATAAATACAGAATTTATTAGCGTCTATACGGTCGATAGTTTAGAGGAGATAGTAAGGAAAAATTTAGCCCTAAGAGAGGAGCAAGCACAAAAAGCTTATTCGATCGTAGGTCAAGGCACAAGCGAATTTTTAAAAATTTTAAAAGAAGATATGAGTGTGCCACTAATAAAATCGATCCGCAAACAAGCTGAAATTTGCGCTAAAAACGAGCTAGAAAAAGCGATAAAAAAAGGATATTTAAAGCATAGTGATTATGAGGAGGCACAAAAGCTCATTCATCAAGTTTTTAAAGCCTTCTTACATCAGCCAACGATGAAGCTAAAAAGCCTTGCGGATGAGGAGAGATCTAGCGAGCTTTCAAATGGAGTTAGATTTTTATTTGATATAAAAGAAGAGCAAAATTTTCAAGTGGGAGATATAGATGAGATTTAGTAAATTTTATGCACCAACGACCAAAGAAGCACCAAAAGACGCCTCTTTACCAAGTCATAAATTTTTAATAAGAGGTGGATTTGTCGAGCAGATAGGCTCTGGTCTTTATAACTATCTACCGCTTGGAAAGATCATGCATGAGAAAATTTCTCGTATCGCACGAGAGGAGATGAATGAGGCTGGAGCGCTAGAGGTGAGCTTTAGCGTGGTTACTTCAGGCGAGCTTTGGAAGCAAAGTGGTCGCTACAACGTCTTTGGTAAGGAGCTTTTGCGCTTTAAAGATAGAAAAGAAAATGACTTTGTTATAAGCCCTACAAATGAAGAGGCAGCCGTTGCTTTGGTACGCGGCAAGGTGACTAGCTACAAGCAGCTACCACTAAATTTATACCAGATAAATACTAAATTTCGTGACGAAGCAAGACCACGCTTTGGCTTGCTAAGAGGACGAGAATTTACAATGAAAGATGCTTATAGCTTTCACTCAAGCAAAGAGGATCTTAAGCGTGAGTTTGACCTTATGGAGGCAACTTATAGTAAAATTTTCACTCGTTTGGGGCTAAATTTTAGAGCCGTTGAGGCTGATAGTGGAGCTATCGGTGGTAGCGGCAGTAAAGAATTTATGGTGCTTGCAAGTAATGGCGAAGATGACATCCTTTGCTGTGAGGCTTGTAAATACGCTGCAAATATAGAGGCTGCTAGAAGGAAAGCTAGAACAACCGATACTGAAGCGCCAGAGGCTGACGCGGCTAAATTTAAAACACCAGATACAAAGACTATAAAAGGTGTGGCTGAGTTTTTTAAAGTTAGCGAGTTTTACTGCATAAAAGCTGTTATTAAAAAAGCTATTTATGAAGACAAAGAAGAGATTGTGGTCTTTTTTGTAAGGGGCGATGATGAGCTTCAAGAGACAAAGGCACAAAATGCTTGCAAGGCGCTTGAACTTGTCGATGCTAGCGAAGAAGAGATTATAAAAGCTGGGCTTGTGGCTGGATTTTGCGGGCCAGTTGGGCTAAAAGATGTGAAATTTTACATAGACAACGAGCTAAAAGGCGCAAATAATATGATATGTGGTGCCAACGAAAAGGATTACCACTTCGTTGGCGTTAGTGTTAGCGGATTTAACGAAGAGAGATTTAAAGACCTTGTAAAGGTAAAAGAGGGTGATAAATGCCCAGAGTGTGGCGGAAATTTAAAACTTAGCAAGGGTATAGAAGTTGGTCATATCTTTCAACTAGGCGATAAATATTCAGCTGCGATGAATGCGACATATCTTGATGAAAACGGTAAGGCTAAGCCATTTTTGATGGGTTGCTACGGCATCGGCATCAGTAGACTAATAGCCGTAATGATAGAGGCTAGCCACGATGAGAAGGGCTGCATCTGGAAAAAAGAGTGCGCACCGTTTGATGTCGAGATTATAATTTCAAATTTAAAAGATGAAGAGGGCGTAAAATTTGCATTTGAGCTTTATGAGAGCCTTAAAAAAGCTGGCGTTAGCGTCATTATCGATGATAGAAACGAGAGATTTGGCGTTAAGATGAATGACTTTGAGCTTATCGGCTTTCCTTATGCGTTACTTGTAGGTAAAGAATTTGCAAATAGCAAGGTTGAGTTTATAACAAGAGATGGTTTAAGCAAAGAAACGATCGACGCAAATGAAGCCTTTAAAAAGATAAAAGAAAGCTTATGAGATTTTTTGCATTTTTATTTTTTTTGATAGAAGCGATATTTATCTATCTTTTTGTTGATAAATTTGGCTTTTTAAACTACTTTTTTGAGGTGCTGGTCTCTGGATTTGTGGGTATCGCACTTCTTTTAAATGCTGGATTTTCTAGCTTAAATTCGCCTCAAGTGGCGTTTAAAAGCTTTCTTGGCGGAAATTTATTTAGCCAGTTAGGACTTAGCTTTGGCGGAATGCTTTTGTTTTTGCCAGGAATTTTAACAGATATTTTTGGTATAGCCGTAGTCGTTTTTTCTTTAGTGTTTAAGAAAAATGCAGCCAAAAACGAGAGCTATCAGGAGTTTAAATTTCAAAATTTTAGCGAACAAAGTACTAAAAAAGATGATGGCGAGATCATCGATGTTGAGGTCATAGAAGAGCCAAAAAGAGTAAATTAGGAGAGACGATGAAAGAGATAAAAATAGCAACTAGAAAGAGTATCTTAGCGCTTTGGCAAAGCGAGCATATTAAAGCTAGAATAGAATCAAAACATAACGATATAAAAGTTGAGCTTATTGGCATGAAGACAAAGGGCGACGTGATCCTTGATACGCCGCTAGCTAAGATCGGCGGCAAAGGGCTTTTTACAAAAGAGCTTGAAGATAGCATGCTAAAAGGCGAGACTGACATCGCGGTGCATAGCCTAAAGGATGTGCCAGTAGTCTTTCCAGAAGGACTTAAACTAGCAGCGATTTGCTCACGTGAGGATACGAGAGATGCGATGATAAGTGAGAAATTTGCTAAATTTAGTGACCTACCGCACGGCGCTAAAGTTGGTACAACGAGCCTACGCCGCAAGATGCAGCTACTTATCATGAGGCCTGATCTTGAGATCATTTCGCTTCGTGGAAATGTGCAAACTAGGCTTAGAAAGCTAAAAGAGGGCGAATTTGACGCGATTATTTTGGCGATGGCTGGCATAAATCGCTTAAATATCAAGGCTGAAGTGGCGCACATCTACACATTTGGCTTTGACGAGATGATACCTGCAATGGGGCAGGGTGCTCTTGGGGTAGAGGCTAGAGATGAGAAGAAAATTTTAGATGAGATCTCTTTTTTAAACGACGAAAATGCGGTTATAGAAACGACTATAGAGCGTGATTTTGTAAGCGTTTTGGAGGGTGGCTGCCAAGTGCCAATAGGCATAAGCGCAAGGCTAAAAGGCGATGAAATTTCTATCGATGCGATCGTTGGCCTGCCTGATGGAAGCGAGTTTATAAAAGATAGCTTAAAAGTTAGCAAAGATAAATTTCAAAGCGTTGGCAAGGAGCTGGCGCATAAATTTATAGAAAAAGGGGCGAAAGAGCTTTTAAGGCGCGCTGAAGAGATGGCGTAAGCGTGTTTGAGCTAAATTTTAAAGCAAAAGCCCTAAGCGCTACCAAAAATAGCAAAGACAACTACTATATGATCGGTCTTGCAGACGACAAATATGACTACAAAAACTACATAATCTTTCAAAGACCGATCAAACTAAAAAAAGGCGACAACGAAAACGCCGAGATAAACGGCCTATACGCCGAGTGCAATGGCGACATTTGCTACAACGCTTGCAAGCGGGTTAAGATCACTGATAAAACTATCATTTTTGAGGTGCAAGATAGCGTTATTAGCGTTGATATAGAGGGTGTTAAGCTTAGTGAGCGCTTTATGAAATATAGCAAAGAGATATTTGGCCAACTGCTAAAATGTAGCATATTGGAGTAATTTAAAAAATTACTGCCGTTTTTAGAACCACGATACCATCTAGTGCTTAACCTAACAAAAAATTTGCAATGAATTACTTTGAAAAAACATAAGTATGCCGGCCATGTGTGGCTGTGCGTTGAACGCTAGTTTACAGACATTCGACAATGGAGTATAAATTTAGATCTTGCGTCTATTTAAACGGCGAAGCAATATCGCAAAGGTGGCTCCGAGATAACGATCAAATATTCTGATAGCTATCGGTGTGTGCGGTAGATAATAGCCATCCGCTTTGCTTCGCCTTTTTCAGCTATTTTTGGCTAAAATCGCCCAAAAATCAAAAAGGCAAAATATGGACTACATCAAGCTTTTAAAAGAAAATAATCTACTTCGTGTTATCGATGAGCCAACAGACATTGATCTTGAGATCGCACACGCTAGCTATATCGAGGTTAAGCGTGAGGGCTCGCAAGCGCTACTTTTTAAAAACCCAGTTTGCAAAAAAACTGGGCGTAAATTTGCACCAGTGCTTACAAATATCTATGGCTCAAAACACGCGCTTGAGCTTATCTTTGGGCTAAAGCCTGATGAGATCGCAGATGAGATAGAAAAGCTTTTAAAGCCCAGAAAACCTCATAATCTCAAAGAAAAGCTTGATTTTTTAACCTATCTTTTTAATATGAGAAAAATTTTCACTAAGAGATTAAAAGGCGAGGGCGAGTGCCAGCAGGTAAAATTTATAGGTGAAGATGCTGATTTGCTATCACTTCCAGCACTAAAAACATGGCCACATGATGGTGGCGCTTTTATTACGATGGGGCAGGTCTATACGCAAAGCTTAGACGGCGCTTTGCAAAATTTAGGTATGTACCGCCTACAAATTTATGACAAAAACCGCCTTGGCATGCACTGGCAGATCCACAAAGACGGTGCAAATTTCTTTCACGAGTACAAGCGTGCAGGCAAAAAGATGCCAGTTTCAGTAGCCATTGGCGGTGATCCGCTTTATATTTGGTGTGGGCAAGCACCGCTTCCAAAGGGAGTTTTTGAACTTTTGCTTTATGGTTTTATCCGCAAAGAGCCAGCCAAACTTGTAAAATCCTTAACGAATGAAATTTGCGTCCCGCACGATGCAGACTACGTGATAGAGGGTTTCGTGGATACTACTAAGAGCGAACTCGAGGGGCCATTTGGCGATCACACGGGCTTTTATACGCCTATCGAGCCTTTTCCGGTGATGGATGTAACGGCGATAACTAGCAAGCGTGAGCCTATATTTCACGCGACTGTGGTTGGAAAGCCGCCACTTGAGGATAAATATATGGGCTGGGCGACTGAGCGGGTTTTTTTGCCACTTTTGCGAACAACCGTGCCTGAACTACTGGACTACAATATGCCTGAAAATGGCGTTTTTCACAACCTAATCTTGGCCAAGATAAATACGCTCTATCCAGCTCATGCAAAGCAGGCCATGCACGCATTTTGGGGCGTTGGACAGATGAGCTTTGTAAAACATGCCATTTTTGTTGAAGCCGATGCGCCTGAACTTAAAGATTATGATGAATTTACTAGCTTTGTTTTAAATCGTTTTGGTAGCCAGAGTGTGCTAATAAGCCAAGGTGTGTGCGATCAGCTTGATCATGCTAGTCCAAATTCGTGTTTTGGTGGCAAACTCGGCGTAGATGCGACGCAAGACTTTTGTAAATTTATCCCTATGGCTTTAAGCGACAGTGAGCTTTTGGCTAAATTTCAAAGCGTTACGCCAAATGTAAAAGAGCTTAAGCAGTTTAAAACGGATACCAAAACACCTATTTGTGTGGTGAAATTTGAAAAAGACTGTGTGGTAAAAGAGCTTTTTGAAAAGCTTTTGGCATTTAGAGAATTCTTCAAACTCCTCATTGTAGTGGATATGCAAAATCACCTTGAAAACCAATATATGCTACTTTGGCGTGTGACAAACAATATCGATGCTTTGCGTGATATTTTCATAGATGGTGAAAATTTCTGCGTAGATGCCACTAGTAAAGATGAGCGCGAAGGATATACTAGAGGCTGGCCGCTACAAACGGATTGTGACCGCGAAGTAGTTGCTGATCTAGTTAAGCGCGGTATCGTAAAAGACGAGCCAGAGTTATTTAAAAAATTTGAAATATTTGGCTAGCTTTGAGGTACTCAAGTAAATTTATAAATTTTGCTTTTTGCTGTGGATTTGAAATTTTTAATAAGACTTGCTTAATCAAACGCTAGTGTTTTTATGCTAATTTAAAAATAGCTTTTAGACCCAGTCTAAAAGCTTAATTTGTTTTTAGCTCTCTTTTAAGAGCTTGCTTGCGAGCATATCGGCTTTTGCTTTATCTGTATCTTTTTTTACGGATTTGTAAATTTTAGATATATAGTTTTCCAAAACTTCGTGGCAAGATATTACTTTTTCATTTTCACTTCTTGCTACTTTTACGTATTCACCGCTATTTTGTAGCTCAAAAGCTAGGTCATTATCGCTTAGCTGAAGTTCTAAAATTTCAAGTAGTCTCTCTTGAAGTCTTGGCTCAAAAATAGGCGTCATAAGCTCTAAGCGACGCTCTAAATTTCTTGGCATCCAGTCAGCACTTGAGATGTAAATTTTTGGCTGAGCATGTTTAAAATATAAAATTCTAGCGTGTTCTAAGTATTTGCCTATAATAGAGCGAACTTTTATGTTTTCACTTTTGCCTTTTATGCCAGGCCTTAGTCCGCACACACCACGAACTATAAGATCGATCTTCACGCCTGCGTTTGATGCGCGGCTAAGCTCATTTATCACATCTTCATCGATCAGAGCATTCATTTTGGCGATGATCCTGCCTTCACTACCTTTGCTAACCTCCACCCTTATCTTTTCGATAATGCGCTCTTTTATCTGAAAAGGCGACATGCTAAGAGCGTTTAAACGGCGATTTTTATTATATCCTGAGAGGATGTGAAAAAACGAAGTCGTATCCTGGCTAAATTCTTCTTTGCTCGTAAATAGACTAACGTCAGTATAAATTTTAGCCGAACTGCCGTTGTAGTTGCCTGTGCCAAAATGCATATAAAATTTAAGCTTATCGCCGATTTGGCGGATGACCTGGCTAACTTTTGCATGCACCTTAAAGCCTGTGATGCCGTATATCACGTGCGCTCCAGCGTCTTCAAGCGCCTTTGCCCAGTGCAGGTTATTTTCCTCATCAAACCTTGCTTTTAGCTCAACCATTACAGTTACTTGCTTGCCGTCACTTGCGGCGTCTATTAGGCTTTGAATTATTGGTGAGCTTTTATCGACTCTATAAAGTGTCATTCTAATAGATATGACTTTTGGATCTTTGCTAGCTTCTTTTATAAAGCTTACAACTGGATCAAAACTCTCAAATGGATGCACTAAGAGCACATCTTCTTTATCTATGGCGTCAAATACTGAGATACCATTGCCAAATGGCGGTAGCGTTTTTGGAACGTAAGGCGCATTTGCCAGGTGGGTAAAATTTTTACTTCCAGCTATCTCCCAAAGTGAGCTAAGAGTGAGCGGAATACTTGAAAAATAGACATCTTTATGAAAAATTTTCATATGAAAATTTAAGAAGTCCAAGATATCAGCGTCTACGTTTTTATCAATTTGCATACGAACAAAAGCCCCTTTTCTGCGAAGCTTTAGTCCTTGCTCAAGTATCATCATAAAATCATCCGCTTCTTCTTCTTCGATGACGATATCAGCGTTTCTTGTCACTCTAAAAGCAGCCGAGCTAAGTAGCTTATACCCTGGAAAAATTTCTTCTGCATGGCGATGTACGATCGTTTCAATCGGCACAAAAACATTGCTACTTGGCTGTGTAAAACGTGGCAAGACTCTTGAAATTCTTATCATGCCGTATTTTAAAATTTCTGGATGCTCGATATCAGCAAGCTTAACTGCAAGCGAGAAGCTAAGGTTGTTTAGGTGCGGAAATGGATGAGTCGCATCGACAGCGATAGGCACGATGACTGGCAAGATATTTGAGAAAAAGTATTCGTCGCACTTTTGCTTCAAGCTATCATCAAGCTCGTCATAATTTTTTATAAAAAGCCCCTCTTTGCTAAGAGCATTTACTGTTTTTTTATAGTGATCTTCTACTAAATTTTGCTCATTTTGTAAATATTTTCTAATCTCTCTTAGCTGATCAAGTGGGCTCATGCCATCGCCACTGCTTGTAGTAGCTCCAGCTGCAAAAAGCTGCTTTAAGCCAGCGACTCTTATCATATAAAACTCGTCTAGATTTGTCATATAAATAGCTATAAATTTTAGCTTTTCAAGTAAAGGGATTTCCTTTTCACACTGAGCGAGCACCCTTGAATTAAAGCGTAGCCAGCTTAATTCTCGGTTTATAAAAAGAGTTTCGTTTTCGCTCATCATCTTCTCCTTGTGTTTTTTGGTTATTTTATGATAAATGCGGTTATAAAGTTCTTACTTTATTTAAAATTTTGGTTACAATAAGCCAAAACTTAAATTTAAAGGCTTATTATGTCTGATTATGTGATATTAGTTGGTATCTTTTTAGTGGTAGTCGTTGTTTTTGCGCTTATTAAAAAGATATCGTTTTAGCTTTTAAATTTCTCCCACCACAAATAAGCAAAGATAAGCCCAAAACCCTTGACTTTGCTCTCGTCAAAGGCAAATTTCATCATATCTTCTCGTTTTATGAAAACAAGCTCGATATCTTCGCCATCGACGCCACCGCCAGAATTTACCTTCATGCTCTCATCGATCTTTGCGTAAAACATAGTTTGTGTGTTGCCTCCAAAGCCAAAAGCACCGTATGTCATAGTAATGCGCTCTATATCTTTTAGCTCATAGCCCACTTCTTCGACCGCCTCTTCTCTAGCTGTTTGCTCTTCGCTAAGTCCTTTATCCATAAGCCCTGCGCAAAGCTCGTAAGTAAAGCCTTGCTCATTTGTCTTGATGCCTTCTTTCTCTTGCGAGTACCAAACAGCAGGACGAAACTGCTTTACAAACAAAAAGGCATCTTTTTGCTCGTGATATAAAAAAATACTAACACTATTCATCACTTTTACGCAGTCCCAGTCTCTTTGGACACCATTTTGCATAAATTTCATCTTAAATGGCTTTAGGTATTTTGACTCATCAAGAGGTAGAATTTCTAAATTAGTTATAGTAGTATCCATTTTGCAAGTCCTAAAAAGCTAAAAAATCCTATCGCATCAGTAAAAGTAGTAAGAATGACGGCTGAGCCGACTGCAGGATCTATGTTAAAGCGCCTTAGCGTTAAAGGTATGATCGTGCCAAAAAAGCCAGCAAAGAATAAATTCGTAACCATGCTAAGCCCAATAACAACGCCAAGCATACCTTTGTCAAACCAAACAGAGGCGATTATGCCCATTACCACACCAAAGATTAGTCCATTTATGAGTGAAATACTAACCTCGCGTTTTAAAACATTTTTGGCATCTTTAAACTCGATCTCGCCAAGTGCCAATCGACGAACCGTAACGGCAAGCGCTTGTGTGCCGGTATTTCCGCCCATTGATGCAACTATTGGCATTAAAACAGCAAGAGCGACGTAGGCTGCGATTGTCTCGTCAAAAAGTCCGATTATAGACGAGCTAAAAAGAGCTGTTAGTAAATTTACGCCAAGCCAAACCGCACGACCACGACCAGCTTTAAAAAGCGTATCGTCCTCTTCTGACTCGTCATCAACGCCGGCTAGGTTATAAATTTGCTCTGTTGCACTCTCTTGGATGTAGTCATGGATGTCATCAGACGTGATACGACCAAGCAAAATTCCAGTGCTACTTGTAACTGCAATAACATTTAAATCGTACTCTTGAAACATATCAGCGACATCTTGCATGAGATCCATATCATTTGCCATGTGAGGCTTGTAGTGGTCGATCTGGGTTGATTCGATATTTTGTTTTAGCGTTTTTGTGAAGTCAAAAAGGATGAGATCTTCAAGCGGGATGGCGTATTGCAAGACGCTATTTTTATCGATGATGAAAAGCTGTGAGACGTTTTCTAGTTTTCCTTCTTGCTTCTCTTGTCTTAGTCTTGCAACTGCGCTGCCAAGCTTCTCTTCAAGATGAGCTGAAAATAGCTCTGTTTGCATGTGCGCACCAGCTCTATCCTCATCGTAGCTTCTAAGTCTTAAAATTTCGTTTTGATTTTCTTTATCTAGCTCGTTAAAAAGCTCTCTAGCCTTGTCCTCATCGATATCTTCGATGTATTGGAGTAGGTCAGTAGCATCGTCACTCTCTAGCTCTTCGAGCGCTTCTACGATCTTTTCAGCCGGGAGCGTGTCGATCACGTCTTTTAGCATGTGATCAGGTAACTCTATCGCCACGTCACCCAAAATTTCAGGATCTAGCTTTTCAAGATACTTGGCAAAAAGCTCCTCGTCGTGCTTTTTAAGTGTTTTTAGGTGCTGGGCTAGCTCGTATGCAGAGAGCTCGCCGTCTTCTAAATTTTCATCTAAATGCTGATCTATCAGCTCTTTTGCTTCTTCTAGTTCTTGGCTCAAGTTTTACCCTTAAAATTCTATTACATTAGGAAAAAATTCCACTTTGTGATACTCTTTTTCATTGCTTAAAGCATTTTTTATTAGCTCGTCATTTTTGCTAACAACTGCTTTAAATTTGGCTGATTCTTTCTTGTCTTCAAGGCTTTTAACAACCTTTATTGCACTTTCTGGATTGATAGGTTTATTGTCTCTATAAAGACCAAAGTGAAGGTGCGGTCCTGTGCTCATACCACTTGTTCCAACGTAGGCTATGAGCGTACCTTGCTTGACTTTTAGACCACCTTTTATGCCTTTAGCAAAGCCATTTAGGTGAGCATAAAGTGTCTCATAGCCACCAGCATGAGAGATGATAACGGTTCTGCCATATCCACTTTTTTGTCCGACAAATTTAACCGTGCCATCGCCTGCGGCTTTGATTGGTGTTCCTTTTGGAGCACCGTAGTCAACGCCAAGGTGCGCTCTATATCTTTGTAAAATAGGGTGCCATCTTTTTAGGGTAAAAGCTGATGTGATTCTAGCGTTTGCAAGAGGGCGGACTAGTAAAAATTTATCATTTTTCTTACCGTTTTTATCATAAAATTTATCTTCAAATTTATACATAACGTATCGTTTATTTTTTGTTTCTATCATCGCAGCATAAATTTCTGGAGTGCCAAAAGAGCGGCCCATGCGTATTTTTTGATTATAAACGATAGCAATCGTATCGCCTTTGTTTATCTTTTTAAAATCAATGCCACTTCCTTTAAAAATTTCCTTAAAGCCAAGAGCTAATGTGCCAGAGCCAGTGTAGTCAAAAATGTCTTCTGAGACTGATTTGTCCACCTTTAAGGCTAAAAATTTATCCTCACTTTGATAAGAGATGGGAAGAAATTCGAGCTTAAATTTATCATTGTCATCTCTAAAAATATGCATTTGAAGCTCGTCACTAACAGGGATTAGTACTTGTTTAGTGTTACCGTTGTCGTCTTTATAAATTTGATACTTTGTGCCAGCGATGATCTCTTCTGTTAGCTCTTGATCTTCGGTTGCTAAGTTATAGTAAAGTGAAAGTGGGATTTTGTTTGTCTCTAAGAAATTTAAGAAGTTACTTCCATTTGGCCAGCTAAGCTCTTCGACACTTGGCTTTATAGCGTATAAATTTATAGATAATATTGCAAAAATTATAAAAATACGAGGCATTAATGTCCTTTTAAAAAGCTGGTGGGATTTTAACTAAAACTTGCTTTAATTTTGCAAAAGATAAAGCATTTTAGGCTATAATCGCTCTAAAAATTTAAACCTAGGAGATATTTTTGAAACGTATATTTGTGATTTTATCGCTAGTTTTTGGCTTTGCTTTTGGGGCTGATTTTTCTTTAAATGAGTATAGAACTCCTATAATTAGCGTCGATAGTGATGGCACAGCGACGATAGTTGATAGTCCAGAAATTTTAATCGGCTCAAGTGGTGTCGTACTTCATAAATTTGATACTGATAGCTCTATCATTGCAAGAGTTAGTGTTATATCAAAAAATTCTGGCTTTGCTAAGATTAGATTTGAGGTGTTTGATCTGCTTGAGCAAAAGGCTCTCCCGCTTCCAGGCATTGCACCTGCAAATGGCGATATGGTCGTGCTAAACTATCTTTATAACCGCTCATTAATCATCGTGCCAAATAAAGAAATTTACGAAGAGATCACATCTGCGTTTCCAAATATGATATTTATTCATCCAGATCTTATTGGAGCGTATCTAAGCTACGAATACAAGCCAAATCCAAACAGAGATGACTTTAGAAAAATGTGCGCTCAAAGTGCAGCCGGTCTAATTTTCGTAGCAATGGATGGCAGAAGTGTTTTTGCCGATTGTCAAAGCTTTAAAGTACTAAAAGAATTTAAAAGTGGCGAGGTTGAGTACTATCAGCTACCATTTTATACAAGAGTTAGCGACATAGACACTGTGTTTTGGAAGCTAAATAGTGAGCATATCAACAACTACGACGCTCACTACGAAAAACTTTTTGAAGAAGATAACTGATAAATGAGCCGTTTGTCCTTAAGTAAGCAAAGCTTAAAAGAGTTCTTAAATTTGCTCCCAACGCTTAAGGACAAAGAGCTCTTTCACTACGCCTCAAGCCTTAGTTTTCATACGATTTTATCGATCATTCCGATACTTCTTATATCGTTTTCTATCTTTACAAAACTGCCTAGTTTTGAGGATTATTACGCCAAGATTCAGGACTTTATATTTTCGGCTCTTTTGCCAAGTAACCAAGAGATCATCTCGAACTATTTGCAAAATTTCTTACAAAATAGCGGAAATTTAGGCTTAGTTGGCTTTGTGGCGATGATATTTACATCAGCCATGTTCTTTAGCGACTACGAGTATGTAGTTTTGAAAGTGACACGTGCAAATAAGGCTAGAGGATTTTGGTCAGCACTTAGCTCGTATTGGACGCTTATCACACTCGCGCCACTTGGTCTTGCTGGTAGTTTTTATCTTTCAAGCCTCATTCAAGAGATGCTAAACTCAAACGTGATCACAAACTCGATAAATTTTTTAAGCATATTCCCATATCTCATCATTTGGGCGATATTTTGCATCACATATCTCATCTCAGTAAATGACGAGATAAAATTTAAGAGCGCATTTTTTAGCTCATTTGCCGCCTCGCTTGTTTGGTATATTGGCAAGTCGGCCTTTGTCTATTATGTCCTTTATAATAAAACCTATCTAAGCGTTTATGGCTCGTTTTCAGCAGTGCTTTTCTTCTTTGTCTGGATCTACATCTCGTGGATCATCTTTTTATATGGGCTAAAGCTTTGTGCTTATCTCTCAAACAGCTCAAAATTTAAAAGACAAATTTAATAGTTAGTACCAGCTGGCAATATATTTTTATAAATTTATCAGCTGGCGTGATTTGTATTATTTTATGTAGAATCTTATGTAAAATCAGCGTTTAAACTCGCAAATTTCTATCTTTACGCCAAGATCTTTGCTAAATTCTTTAGCCTTTTTCTCTAGCTCGTCTTTGTCAAAGCAGATAAGATCTATGTAAGATCGCATCTCGCCATTTGCTTCACCTATGATCTCGCAAATTTCACTCTCTTTTAGCGCATCTGAAATTTTATTTTTGCTATCAACGCCAAACTGTATGTCGCCACCGTGAGATATGGCTAAAAAGCAAAAATTTATGCCAAGCTCAAAAGCTTCGTTATAGGTATCGCTTGCGCCGTCGTAGTATTCGTTTAGTAGCTCGCTAATAGATGTATATCCTGTGAAAACGTCGTCACGTAGCTTGTTTGAGCGAGGTTCTAGCTCATAGACTATAAAATTCTTAAGCGGCTCGTTTGAGGCTTCTTTACCAAATTTCTCATCTATAAGATCGGCAAAGTCGATCAGTGGCACGCCTTTTTCTCTTGGTTTGTCTATTATCTCAAATTCTCCAAGCATATTTATCATGATCATCTCGCCAACTACGTTGTCACAAAGTATGAGCGATAATGTATATGCCTTATTTTCATCTTCACTTTTAAGCTTACTTAGAGTTTCGTTATATAGGCACATATCTACGCTTTTGTCATTAAATTTTGCATAGACCATGACCTCATTTGCATCAACGCTTACGCCATACATCTGTATAGTAGCGACGTTTCGTGGTGCACGTGGTTTGCCAAGTGTGCAAGTAAGCTTTGCCCCATACTCTTTTGGCGTGCGTGATTTGATAAATTTAAGCCACAAAAGCCTATGTTTAAGTCCTTCTGGAGTGAGTACTAGATCGATCTTGTCGTCTATAAGTCCTATCATAAATGTCGGATCAACTAAACATAAATTTAGCGCCTCTTCGGTCATTTTACTCGCAGCTTCAAAATTTTTATCTTCTAAATTTTGTTTGATGGCGTCTAAATTTTTACCAAATTCGCTCCAAAATTTATCAACTCTGCTTGCAAAGCTAGAACTCTTTTTAGAAAACCACATCTTTATCCTTTTTGTTAAAATTTTCAACATTTTTTTGCGTATAAATTTTCATCGATGGAAATTCTAAAGCACAAAGCTTATCGTATCCTTCTTGATTATAAACACAGCCAGTGTCGATATTAGCGCTATTTGTATAGAGCCTAGCCTTGCGCACTGGTGTGTGTCCGTAGACATTAAATACGCCTTTTACTTGCGTCATATCGCCTCTGCCTGATAGTGCATGCCTTCTAAACTCGTCTCTTGATCTATCATCATCTCTTAAGTCCCAAAATTTACCAACGGCCGAGTGAGAGACGACTAAATGCTCGCCATTTTGGTTTTTACACTCTTTAAACTCCATATAAACTGGCCTTTGATCTAAAAAATCAATATGCCTTTGCTTGAACCCCACGCTTTGGCCAAGGTATGATCCATATGTCGCCACGCCACCATTGTTGAAAAACCAACTCGTGTCAAATGGTGCTTGGTTGTTTAAAAATTCATATTTATTGCTTAGCAACCTTCTTTCGTGGTTTCCCATTACCATTTTATAGTTATTTTGTATGATAAGCTCGACTACATCGCAACTAAAAAGCCCCCGATCTATCACATCTCCGACAAAGCAAATTTGTGATTTTTCTTTGTCTGGAAACTGCTTGATAAGCTCTAAAAGTGTATTAAAACAGCCGTGCACATCGCCTATGATATAAATTTGCTTGCTCAATTTTTCTCCTTTGTGCCAAATTTTAGTCTATTAAACTTAAAAATGTAGTGTTAAGAAAACACTTTTGTATAGCTGTACTATATTGGCGTAATGCTAGCGATATATAAAGTTAAAACCTAGTAAAAGATATTTAAAATTTAAGGAATTTAAAGTAGAAGGGAGCCTAAGCTCCCTAAAATCATTGTGCGTAAAAGCCGCTGACCTTACCGGTTAGGTCGATCATGATGTTTTTCATTTGAGTGTAGTGCTCAAGGATGATCTTGTGAGTTTCGCGGCCGATACCTGAGTTTTTGTATCCGCCAAATGGGCTGCCTGCTGGGATTTGGTTGTAGGTGTTGATCCAGACTCTGCCAGTCTCCATAGACCTTGCAACGCGAAGTGCTTTTGTGATGTCTTGCGTGAAAATTCCGCCACCTAGGCCGTATTCGCTATCATTTACCATTTTGATGAGTTCGGCTTCATCTTTAAATTTGATGACAACGCCAACTGGTCCAAAAATTTCTTCTTGAGCTACTCTCATATCATTTGTCACATCAACTAGCAACGTTGGCTCGACAAATGCGCCCTTGTCGCAACCATTTGCTGTGTAGGCTTTGCCACCGACTGCCACTTTTGCGCCTTCTTTTTTGCCGATCTCGACGTAGTTTAGAATTTGCTCAGCTTGTTTTTTATTGATTTGTGAGCCCATTTGAGTACTAGGATCTAGCGGATCGCCAACTTTTATGGTGCTAAATTTCTTAACTGCAGCCTCTATAAATTTGTCGTAAAAGCTCTCTTCTACGAAAATTCTTGAACCTGCGCAGCAAACTTGACCTTGGTTAAACAAAATGCCAAGCTGAAGGCCATCAAGCGCTTTATCTAAATTTGCGTCGCTAAAGAAGATATTTGCGCTCTTGCCACCAAGCTCAAGTGTGGCTGGGATGATACGGCGAGCCGCTGCTATGGCGATATCACGGCCGATCTCGGTTGAGCCAGTAAATGCTAGCTTATCAAGGCCTGGATGGTTTTTGATCCACTCACCACTCTTGCTGCCTTTACCAGTTATGATGTTTATTAAACCTTTTGGCAAAATTTTATCTATCAGCCTAAATAGCTCAAGCACGCTTAGGCTTGTCTCGCTTGAAGGCTTAAACACGCTTGCATCGCCTGCTGCGATCACTGGAGCTAGCTTCCAAGCTGCCATTAAAAATGGGAAATTCCAAGGCACGATCTGACCCACAACGCCTATTGGCTCGCGTAAAACGATAGAGAGCTGTTTCTCATCAAGTACGTTTGCACTGCCTTCTTCACCCATGATGACGCCAGCAAAGTACCTAAAATGCTCTGCCGCAAAAGGAATATCAACATTTAGCGTCTCGCGGATCGGCTTGCCGTTGTCCATGCTCTCAACTTTTGCCAAGTGCTCTTTGTTTTCATCAATGATATCAGCGATCTTGTTTAGTAGCTTTGCACGCTCGCTAATTGTAGTATGTTTAAATTTCTTAAAAGCCTCACGTGCAGCACGTACAGCGTCATTTACATCTTCTTCGGTAGCATCAGCGATCTTTGCAAGGTGCTCGCCGTTTGCTGGATTTTTTGCATCAAGTGTAGCACCGTCTTTTGCGTCACGCCACTCACCATTTATGAAAAGCCCATATTTTTCTAGTAGTTTCATACTTTTCTCCTTTATTAAGATTTTGTAAAAGGATTATAATATTAATAAAATTTATCAAAAATAAATTTTGGACATAAATTCTATTTTTTAATAAATTTTATTGTTTAGAGTAGGATGATTTTTTAAATTTAATTTTGCCAAGAGAGCGAAAACGTAGTCTCGCCATCAAGTTTGCTTTGGCATTTTACGAAGATATCATTTTTCTTGCAGCACTCTTTAACTAAATTTAGCCCTATGCCAAAGCCGCCTTGATCGTCGTTAAATCTCGTATAGCGGTCAAAAATTTTCATCTGATCCTCTTTGCTGATGCCTCGACCGGTGTTGCTTATGCTAAAGAAATTTGGCTCTAAAACGATGCGTACTTCTGAATTTTGCGCTGCGTATTTTGCGGCATTACTTAGGAGATTATCTAAAATTTTGCTCATATCCTCAAGGTCTGCATTTATGAAGCTGGGCTTTAGGCTGGCATCTATCTTAAGTCCGCGTTTGGCAAAAAATGGCGAGAAGTAGTTTAACCTTTGTGTGGTTAGTAAATTTAGATCTATCGGCTCTTTTTTGCTAGGCTTATCTAGGTTAAAGCTTAGATGAACGAGCGCGTCATAGATGTTATTTAGGCTCTTTGCGGCAAGGCTAATGTTGTTAAAACGCTTTAAATTTCGCTCATTTAGGTTGTCAAGATCAGCCGTTTCTATGCTCATAGAGATGACGCTAAGTGGCGTATTTATCTCGTGCGTGGAGTCTTTTATGAAGCGGTTTAGCGTATCTATCTTTTCATAAAGCGGTCTTAGGCTTACTTTTGCTAGATAAAGGGCGACAAAGAGCAGGGCAAAAAAGAAAAAGAGTGCCTTTAGTGTGGTCGAAATTTGCAAGGATAAAATTTCGCCGTTGATATCTTTGCCAACTAGAAAAATATCTGCGTACGAGAGTTCGTCTGTGGTGTTGTCATCCATGTACTGGATCTTTTCAAATATCGCGACCTTGCCGCTGATCAAATTTACATTTTTGCTTTTGTCGATCTTTTGGCAGTCAAAGTCTTTATAAATTTTCTCGCCATTGTTTAGCACAATGCAAGCGTGCACGCCTTTTTCTTTTGTTAGACTTGAAATTGAGTCAAGTCCATTCATTCTAGCTTTCATGTAAATGCCCATTTTTATCTCTTTTAGGCTCTTAACCTCGTTTAAAATGAGCGCTTCTTTTTTATTTTTGTAGTCATTGATGAAAAAATATCCTAAAAATAGCACAGAGCTAACAAGATAAAGGGATAGAATTTTAAATAAAATTTGCGTCTTTTCAGACATAGATGTAGCCGTCTCCACGCCTATTTAAAATGGCCTCTTTGCCTAAAATTTGGCGTAAATTTTTGATATAGACACGAAGGCTAAGTTCGCTTGGCTCCTCGTCAAATTTCCAAATTTTATTAAAAATTTCATCTTTGGTTAAAATTTTGCCTTTGTTTTGTAAAAATAGGGCGAGTAGGTCGCTCTCTTTACTCGAGATATTTACATTTTTACCATCTTTGCTTAGTGTCTTGCTCTGCGGATGAAAGCTAAGCTCATCTGAAATTTTGATCACATCGCCACTGTGATGTGAGAAATTTCTCTTTAGAAGCGCTTGTATGCGGATAAGTAGCTCTTTTAGCTCAAATGGCTTTTTTAGATAGTCGTCGCAACCACTTTTGTAGCCTTTTTCAAGATCATCAATGGTATTTAGTGACGTGGTAAAGATGCTAGGTGCGCTAACACCTAGCTCTCTTAAGGAAGAAAGAAGTGAAAAGCCATCTCCTTGTGGGAGTTTGACGTCAAGTATAAGCAGGTCGAAATTTTGCTCGTAGGCGAGATCAAGCGCTTCTTTGGCGTTATCTGAAGTAGTGACCTCATAGCCATTTTCAACTAGATACTCACTGATGAGATCAAGTAAAATTTCATCATCTTCAACGAGCAAAATTCTAACCATTAAGCACCTTTACATGCCTTTTTTCATTTCGTCTTTTTTCATACCCATGTCGTCTTTTTTCATTTCGTCTTTCATGCCCATGTCGTCTTTTTTCATCTCATCTTTTTTTACCATGGGTTTTTTGCCCATGTCATCTTTCATCATCTGCTCTTTCTTCATCATCTCGTCTTTGCCCATGTCATCTTTTTTCATCATTTCAGTAGCATTTGCAAGACCACCAAGCATAAACATAGCACCAAGTGCAACTAGTAGTAATTTCTTCATAACGTCTCCTTTAAATGAAATATGATGAAATACTATCTCTTTAGTGTTAAGTGAGCGTGAATTTACGCAAATACAAAATATATAACTGGAAGCGTGATAAATGAAAATAGCACGCCTATGGCCACTGATGAGATGGCTAGCGAGCTATCAAGTCCAGCTTTTATGACCATCGCACTTGCAAGGGCTGATGTCGGCATCGCACATTGAAAGAGACCAACGACCCAAGTTTTGCTCATCTGGATACCTGAGACTTTCAATATGATGAAAAATACGATAGCTGGTAAGATCATCTTGCACAAAAGCACGACGCTAACGCCTTTATATGAGCTTGTGATGCTACTAAAGTTAAGGCCAACACCGATCGCAAAAAGTGCTACTGGAGTGACGCTGCCTTCAAACATCCTAAGTGGCGCAAAGATAAAATCTGGAAGCGGGACTTCTTTTAAGATAAGACCCATGATAAGCGCTATAAATGGTGGAAATTTTAAAATTTTCATTGTATTTTGAAACAATGAAACCTTCTCTGGTGCGGCAAAAGATAGGATGAGTGGTCCAAGGATCGAAAGTGGGATACCAGTGGCTATTTGGTCGTAAAAGATGACCTCATTTACCATCGCATCGCCAAAGAAGCCCTGAATGACAGGCATACCGACAAATAGGGTGTTACCAAAAAGGCTTAGCATGACCATACTGACGGTTGTTATTTTGGTAAATTTAAAAACCCTGCCTATGACAAATGCCAAAGCGGCGCTAATGGCGGTTGAAGCAAAGCCGATAAGGATCGTGTTTATAAGCGAGGCATCGACATTTACGTGGTAAATTTTGTCAAAGATTAGCGCAGGCATTGCAAAACAAAGGACAAAATCCACAAATGGGATAGAATGTTTTTGCTCAACAATGCCGACTTTTTTAGCAAAAAAACCAGTTGCGATTATAAAAAATATTGCAAAAAGTGGAGTAAAGTTCATAGCATTCTCTTTATAAATCTAAATTTTTACGGAAAATTGATTATAGGACCCATAAGATTAAATTACAATAAACCTTTTTTAAAATTTGCTCTCAAAATTTATGCCTTGATGTCAACCTTTTTATAAAATTTATCTCTCTCATCTATCTTTTCTTTACTCTTTAAATCATTCTCAAGATAGCTGATATTATAAATTTCTCTTGTAGATATGCTTTTGCCATTATTTAGACTGATTAAAAATTTACTCTCAAATTTATTAGATAGATTGGCAATAGCGATCGCTCCGGCATCTTTTAGACTTACGATTTTATCACCTTGCATGAAGCCAATATCTTTAAAATCCAAGCTATTTAGCTGCACATTATTCATCTCTTTTGCCTCTAAATTTGTGCTAGTTTTTAGCTCACTTGATGTATTTAGCTTGCCAGTATCGTTATAAAGCTCTTTTACGTCTATCTCTCTACCACTATCAAATTTTAGCCTTATGGTGCCATCTTTGTTTAGCTTCATAGCTATGACGCTATCGCTATCTTGCAAAGATGCGGCAGCTGTGGCTTCATTTGTTATAAAAGCCTTTTTTACTTTTTTTAAATTCGAGATACTAAACTCAAGTCCAGTTGCTTGTTTAAATTCATTTTCCATCGCGATCATTTTGGCTGATTTTGTCTTCTCAAGCTTTGATATATAAGCGTCCGCATTTTCTTCAAATTTCTTTAAATTATTGCCAAGATTTTCTATCATCTTGTTATATGCGTCAAACTCAGCGTTATAATCTTTGTAAAATTTCATAAAACTATCTTTTTGAAATTTTGTATATGAGAAATTTTCATCTTTTTTGTAGTCTTTGCTCGGCTCAATGATCGGATTAAACTCGCTTAATCTTGCAGTATCATCAAAGCCCACTTTAAGATAGGCAAAATTTTTAAAAGAGCTATCTTTGCCAAAGATATTATTGTGTCTTAGATCGACCCAGCCGTCATTTTGGGCATATTTTTTAAAGAAATTATTTATATCATTTTTCTCTATCTTTTCATATCTGTTTTCTGCAGCGAACAAAGTATTTGGATCTGAGGCATAGTAAGAGTGTCTATAATCAATATCTTTTGTATCCACATAAAGATTGGGATTATTTGTGATCGTTGCTTTACGATTTAGCTCTTCTCTTTCTATTTGATTGTGATTTATGATGTTTGTGCTGATAAACTGCCTAAGATCAACCCTTGGCATCACATCGCTTAAATTTGCTATTTTTTCATTTCCGTCTTTGTCATAGCCCCTTACTTTTAGCTTATCAAAGAGTATGTCTTTTTGGTCAAGTACACCGTCATTGTTGCTATCAAAGCTAAAAAGATAGCTATTATTTTCTAATTTTGTAGTGCCAAGTTTGTCGCTATCGCCGTAAATATCTAAAAATACTTCTACTTCTCCATATTTTGTTTTTAAAGTGTTTGAGTAAGCGTAATCGTTTAAATTTTTAAATTTTGTATTTTCTAAGTATCCACTTTTTAGTGTAGATAGCATACTGCTGCTATCTGAAGCTTTTATATTTTTAAAGTAGGAATTTTAACTAAAATGATAGCCTCTAGAAAGTTCATTGGAGTGGATTTTATTGTTACTGTAGATGAGATTTTTTGAGTAGTTATTTAAAATTTCTTCTACTTTTTGTAGGATTTTGTGCCTATTTTGCTCTTTGATCTCAGCATCAGTGACATTTATAACTTTGCTTGCTTTGATACTTTCTTTTAAATTTGAAATTTGTTCGTTATTTATCTCTAAGCCTTGTTTATCCTTAAAGGCATGGAGCATATCTGTAGGATTTTTTAAATCTTTTAAATTTATAAAGTTATATTTTAAAGGTGTAATATTCATCTAAAGTCCTTTTTAAAGATGTTGAAGATAATATCGGATAAATTTATAAAGTATTTAGGCGTATAATGGTGCCCGAGGTCGGACTCGAACCGACACAAGGTTGCCCTTACCAGATTTTGAGTCTGGCGCGTCTACCAGTTTCACCACTCGGGCTAAAGTAAGATTGAAAGTTAATTTTTGTGTGAGAGGAAAAAGGGGAGACTTGCTCCCCTAAAAAGAAATTATTTCTTTTTACCTTTTTTAGCAGCACCAGCAGCAACTGCTTCTTTAAGTTTTTTGCCAACTTTGAATTTAACTGCTTTGCTAGCAGGAACATCGATAACTTTTTTAGTTCCAGGAACTCTAGCTTTTCTTGCAGCTCTGTCAGCAGTACCAAAAGTACCAAAGCCTATAAAGCTAATTGTATCGCCTTTTTCAAGAACTGCTTGGATTGTCTCCAAAGTAGCATCAACAACTTTTAGAGTATCTTTTTTTGAAAGACCAGCCTTATCGGCAACAGCTTGAATAAATTCAGCTTTTTTCATGAACCATCCTTTTAAGAAGTTATGTGGCTATATTACACTCTTTTAAAAAAAAATACAATACTTTTTCCCTAAATTTAGCTCTTTTTTACGTTTTTTTAACAAAAAATGCGATTTTTTTAAAAATTTACTCGCAAATTTCAAACATAAGCTCGGTCTTTAGACTAACCTTTTTCATATCAATAAGCTTTAAATTTTTAAAATTTAAGCTCAATAATTCATCTTTATTTTTTATAAGTTTATTTGCTATCTGGCGCAAGACTTCGCCTCTATATGCTTTTGCGTGATGACTCACTATTTTTTTATTTTTTATAAAGCAAAAAGTTATGTATTCTTTTTTTATAGTGTAAAATTTTTCATAAAACTTAGCTCTAAGGTCTAAAATCTCATCATTTTGCAAAAACTCATCAACCGCTTTACTAAAATTTTTTTCATAAAATTTTGAAATTTCAAAGCCACCTAGCTTTTCACCTTGCTTTAGTTTGTATTCTGGTATCTCATCTTTTGCTAAGATAGGCCCAAATAAATTTGAAAAGATTAAAACATTATTATCTATATATTTTTGCGCCTTATTGTCTAAACCACGATAGTTTAGATGTTTATAAGCCACGCCATCATACCTTAAGATAGCTTTTATGCTGCCTTTTTGAGATAGGCTTTCTCGCAGCTGCTTACTCTCTTCAAGCTCTTTTAGCCCAAAAAGCTTTTTTATCTCGTCTAAATTTGCATTTTTTAAAAATTCATCATATCTGTTTAAAATTTCAACTCTTTTGTCAAAAAGCTCTGGAAATATCAAATCCTTGCCATTAAATTTATTATTCGTATTTAGAGAAATTTTACTTTCGCTTGGAGAAAAGAGAATTTTTAGTGCCATTTTTCTTACCTATTTTATATATAAATTTTTGTTGGATTATACAATAAACTTTTTGTGCTAAAAAAAATCAAATTTTTACCGATATAAAAACAAGCGGAATCATTTTTGCTTAGAGTGAATAAAAATTTAGGAAAAAATTATGAGAATAACAAACCAACTACGTTTTAGTCAGACTCTGCATGACTACCAAAAAAATATGACCGGTGTAAATAAAAGCTATAAGCAGCTCTCAAATGGTTTGAAAATTCAAGATCCATACGATGGTGCTGCGACTTATAATGATGCGATGAGGCTTGATTATGAAGTAACTACTCTCACTCAAGTAGTTGATGCCACTGGTAAATCTGTAAATTTCTCAAAAAATACAGATAATGCGTTGCAAGAGTTTGAAAAACAGCTTGAAAATTTTAAGACAAAAGTAGTCCAAGCAGCTAGCAGCGTGCATAGTAAGACATCGCTAGAAGCTTTGGCAAATGATCTTCAAGGCATAAAAAATCACCTTGTGAATATTGCAAACACTTCGGTTAATGGGCAGTTTTTGTTTTCTGGAAGTGCTGTTGATACAAAGCCAATAGATGGCGCTGGAAAGTATCAAGGCAATCGTGATTATATGAAAACATCGGCTGGAGCACAAGTCGAGCTTCCTTATAATATCCCAGGATATGATCTATTTTTAGGAAAAGATGGTGATTACAGTAAAATTTTGACCACAAATGTTCGTTTAGCTGATCAAACTAGAACCGATATCTCTTATGCGCCAAAATTTCTAAACGATAACAGCAAGATAAAAAATATGATCGGGCTAAATTACGCTAGTGATTCAGTGGTTAGAAGTGACGGCTCTTACAATGGCACAATAAATCCGGATTATGATTTTTTAGATAATTCAAATGTAAATTTTCCAGATACATATTTTTTCATGCAAGGCAAAAAGCCAGACGGCACGACATTTACTAGCAAATTTAAGATGAGTGCAAATACAACAATGGCTGGACTTATGGAAAAAATCGGCATGGAATTTGGCAATACAAAAACAACAAAAGTTGTTGATGTAAGCATAAATAACGATGGACAATTTAATATAAAAGATCTTACTAAAGGTAATCAAACTATTGACTTTCATATGGTTGCAGCCACATCAGTAGCACCAAATCGCGGCGCAATCGCTCAAAACAACGCACTTGATGCGGTAAATTCTCTTGAAGATCTTGAAACTATGGCAAATAACGTTCCAAAAACGGTTCATATCACTGAGTTTGTAAAGAGCAAATATACTGATAAAGATGGAAATGCGACAAATGCACTTGACTATGATAAGGTTAGATTTGAAAGAAAGGATAATGAGCTAATCGCAAATTTACCTCAAGTAGCTAGAAGAACGGGCGAATATGCAACAGATCAGACAAAGCTAAGCGAAGTCTCTGGTACAAAAGAGAGCTACGATAGAAATTTATATCCAAAAGATGTTGACGCTAGAAAGAGAGAGCTTTTTAATATCGACAACCAAGAGATAAATTTACAAGTAAAGTCAATCACTGGTACAAAATATGACATAAAGGTAAAAATGGGTACAGCAGGGGGCACAAATACTCCAGTGCAATTTGAAATAACATCTACACCACCAGGTGGCACGCCTTCTGCACCTAGGACTTTAACTGTTTATAACTCAGATGAGTTTGGAAGTTACAGAACTTATGCTAGTGATTTTACTTATAGGCAGCTCATGGATATCGTTGCTATGGCAGCAAGCGATAATATTCCAAACCCTCCACATGCAGAAAACGCAAATTTTGATACAGATATAGAAAAAGTAAAAAGAGATCAAAACTATAATGCCTATAAAGAGGCTTTATCAAAAACAAAGGGCGCGGTAGAGACAACTTTAGATGATCGTGGCAGAATGGTTTTAACTGATAAGACAAAATCAGTAACAAACATAGAAGTAACTATGCATGATGCAAAAAATAGCGATAAATTTGATGGCGATAGCACTGGTAGAGATACGGCTGGTAATGCTGGCCACCCTCAAGGAAAGGGTTCTGTCTTTAGCTTTAACGAAAATAATGCTTTAACTATTGATGAGCCAAGTACGAGCGTTTTTCAAGACCTTGATAATATGATCGAAGCTGTTAGAAAGGGATATTATAGAGCTGATGCAAATAGCAATGACCCACGAAATACTGGTATGCAAGGCGCATTACAAAGGCTTGATCATCTAATAGATCATGCAAATAAAGAGCTTACAAAGATCGGCTCTCAATCAAGACTTTTAACCGCTACAAAAGAGCGAGCCGAAGTAATGAAAGTGAATGTGCTAACTGTTAAAAATGATGTAATTGACGCAGACTATGCGGAGTCATATCTGAAATTTACGCAGCTTTCACTATCTTATCAAGCAACCCTACAAGCAAGTGCAAAGATAAATCAACTAAGCTTGCTAAATTATTTAAATTAAAATTTAAATCAGCAGGCCGCCTAGCTTGCTGATTTTTTAAAATTAAACTCAAGCGTGCTATAATAAGCCTTTTTTATAAAGGATCTAAAATTTTACGACATATCTTATTTACAATTTTTGTTTGCATTTTTATATATTTTGGTATCGCTACAGCTGCTCCAACTGCTGATTTTGTTGGCTCGCTTGGACAAAGCCTTGGTATTTTAAATATCAAATATTTTGGACTTATCGCGTATGTTTATCCATTTTTATTGATCATTTTAGGCTATTTTGTCTATAAAAATTTTAAGAAATTTGACTTTGATTTTGCTCAGTTTTTGGTAGGAATTTTTCTATTTTTTATAGCTTTTTTGATGTTTCAAGCCTTGAGTGCTTCAAGTGTAAATGGCGGCATAATTGGGAATTTTATAGTTAGTGCTTTAAAAGAGGTGATCGGCTCTATCGGCACTGCGGTTGCTATACTTATGATGTTTATTATCTCACTTGGGCTTGCTTTTAGGGAAAATTTTATCATTGTTTTAAGAAAGGCTTTTGTGGATAAAGAGGTAAAAGTCCATGAAGAGAGAAATTTAAAAGAGATAAAACAAAAACAACTTCCAAAAATCGAACGCAAAAAACAAAAGAATAATGATATAAAAGAAGAAGAACTTATAGAAGCTCAGGTACTAAATGATGATGAGCAGAATTTAGATGAAGAGCTAGAGCCTGAGTCAGAAAAAGAGAGCAGGGCCTCAACTATAAACGGAGTTGAAATTTTAAACGAAGTGGCTGAAAACAAGAAGTTGCTTGATCAAATAGAGCGAGGAAATGTGGAAAAGCCAAAGAATTTTGTCTTGCCACCGCTTAAATTTTTAAACGATCCGCCAAAACGCTCACATAGTGTAAATGAAACGGAAATCGATCAGCAAATTTCTAATTTGCTTGATAAACTCCGTAAGTTTAAAATAGACGGCGATGTGGTTAGAACTTATACTGGGCCTATCGTCACGACATTTGAGTTTCGTCCAGCTCCACATATCAAGGTAAGTAAAATTTTAACACTTCAAGATGACCTAGCGATGGCACTAAAGGCTCAAACGATCCGTATCCAAGCGCCGATCCCTGGTAAAGATGTGGTAGGCATCGAGGTACCAAATCAAAACTTAGAAACTATATACCTAAAAGAAATTTTAGAGAGCGAAGTCTTTAAAAATGCAAGTAGCCCGCTGACTATGGCGCTTGGCAAAGATATCGTTGGTGCTCCTTTTGTGACTGACCTTAAAAAACTACCTCATTTGCTAATCGCAGGCACAACGGGATCAGGTAAGAGTGTGGGTATAAATGCGATGCTTTTAAGCCTGCTTTATAGAAATAGCCCACAAACTTTACGTCTAATGATGATAGATCCAAAAATGCTTGAATTTAGCATATATAACGATATTCCGCATCTTTTGACACCTGTTATCACAGAGGCTAAAAAGGCGATCACTGCACTTGCCAATATGGTCGCTGAGATGGAGCGAAGATATAAGATAATGAGCCAAACTCGTACGAAAAATATAGAGAGCTACAATGAAAAGATGAAAGAGGAAGGCGGCGAGCAGTTCCCGTACATCGTTGTGATCATTGACGAGCTTGCTGATCTCATGATGACTAGTGGCAAGGATGTGGAGCTTTATATCGGCCGTCTAGCACAGATGGCAAGAGCTAGCGGCATACACTTGATAGTGGCAACCCAGCGCCCAAGCGTTGATGTCGTGACTGGCCTTATAAAGGCAAATTTGCCAAGTAGGATAAGCTATAGGGTAGGGCAGAGAATCGATAGTAAGGTCATCTTGGATCAAATGGGAGCTGAGAGCTTGCTCGGACGCGGAGATATGCTGTTTACGCCTCCTGGAAGTCCTGGTGTGATAAGACTGCATGCGCCTTTTGCGAGCGAAAAAGAGATAGAGACAATCGTAAATTTCTTAAAAGAGCAACAAGATGTAGTTTATGATGAGAAATTTTTAATAGAAGAAGGCACAAGCGGAAGTGTGGCCGCTGGTACTCTAGGAGAAGATGAGCTTGACGAGCTTTACGAAGAAGCCAAAGAGATCATTTTAAGTGAGCAAAAAACGTCGATCAGTTATCTGCAAAGACGTCTAAAAATAGGTTACAACAAAGCTGCAAACATAATAGAGCAAATGGAAAAAATGGGTGTTTTAAGCCCAGTGAATGCAAAAGGACAAAGAGAAATTTTATAGCTAAAGTCATAAATTGCTTTAATTTTAGAATTTTAATTTTTATTAAAATTCTAAAAAGTCTTGACAAAGCACATTAAAATCTATATAATTACAACTCTTAAAAACATTGGGGTATCGCCAAGCGGTAAGGCAACTGGTTTTGGTCCAGTCATTCAGAGGTTCGAATCCTCTTACCCCATCCACTTTTTAAATCCAAAATAATACTTATCGCGGAGTAGAGCAGTGGTAGCTCGTCGGGCTCATAACCCGAAGGTCGGCGGTTCAAATCCGTCCTCCGCAACCAAATGCCCATTGCTTTTGCCATCTTTTAACTATGCACCAACCCCTGTGCCATAGCGTATATCATCAACATTGAGATGAACGTAGTGTAAGCTACTCTTAATATCCGTATGACCCATAAAAGCCATCAATTTATGAGCATTAAATCCCTTCAAACTCACTAACCTAGAAGCCACTGTATGGCGTAATACGTATAGTCCGTGAGTGTTGTTTTCTCCCTTATATCCTAGATGGTTTCTTACAGCCCACTACATACGATTTGCTGTATCGTGGTTTAGATGAGTTATAGGGCACTTGTTTAAGGGTAGGTCTTTGCAGTTATCATAAGCACCTTGAGATACCCAGTAGTAAGCCATACGAAGCACTTGGTTGTCTTTTGTTTCAGTAAAGAGTTTGCGAGCCTCTATTTTACTTACGCTCTTAGCTATTTCTAAGCGTTGTTTTATGGCTTTGAAGACTAGAATAGTTTTGTTTTAATATGTAAAAAAAAAGATTAGTAAAAATAGGTTTCATAGCTTTTAAATATAAAAAGAGAAATTTCCACCTAGTATTGTTTTATGGATTATTAGTATAAATTTAAAATGTAGGAGGGGCGAATGCCCCTAATTATTATTTTAAAGTTTGGATGTATTCAGCTACTGCTTTTACATCTTCGTCGCTCATTGGAGTAGCGATTGGTTTCATCATAGCGCCAAGACCAAATTTATTTGCTCCTGTTTTATAACCCTTTAGTGCCTCTTCGATAGCTGCTGCATCAAGAGATGTTAAAGCTGGAACTTTATTATTAAACATTTTTTCAGCTTTTGCACCATGACAGGCGATGCATTTTTTGTAGATAGCAGCACCATCTGCAGCAAAGGCAGCAGTTGAAAGTAGAGCCGCAACGCTAGAAACAATTAGTAATTTTTTCATTTTTCATCCTTTGTAAAAAAGTTTATGCATTATAGTACAAAAAGGTAAATTCGCAAGAAGCTAGTTAAAATATTTTGGCTATAATCACCAAATGAATAAAAATGAGCCTATTAAAGCACTTTTTCTAGATCGAGACGGCGTAATAAACGAAGATGCTGGATATGTTTACGAGATAAAAGATTTTAAATTTATCGATGGCATTTTTGATGCGTTAAGAGAATTTGCCAAGGCTGGCTACAAGCTCTTTGTCGTGACAAATCAATCAGGTATCGGAAGAGGCTACTACACGCAGGAGCAGTTTGAGACTCTAACTAAATTTATGCTAGAAATTTTCAAAAAAGAGCAAATTTTTATCACCAAAGTCTACTTTTGCCCACATGCCCCAGAGATGGATTGCGCTTGTAGAAAACCAAATCCAAAGATGATACTTGATGCTTGCAAAGAGTTTAATATAGATATTAAAAACTCGCTCATGATAGGCGATAAGTCAAGCGACGTTGAGGCTGGCAAAAGGGCAGGGGTTGGTAGAAATTTCTTGCTTGATGGGATAAATTTTAAAAATGTAAAAGATGTTTTAAATAAGCTAAAAAAGGAAAAATCACTATGAATTTAAATGGAAAAAAGATAGTTATAACTGGTGGCGCTGGCTTTATCGGCTCAGCCTTGGCGCATTATTTTGACGAAAATTTTAAAGATGCTCACGTGCTTGTCGTGGATAAATTTAGAAACGACGAGACATTTAGCAACGGCAACCTAAAAAGCTTTGGTCATTTTAAAAATTTACTAGGCTTTAAGGGTGAAATTTACGCCGGCGACATCAACGATTCTAGCACGCTTGAAAAGATAAAGAGCTTTCGCCCAGACGTCATCTACCACGAGGCAGCGATCTCAGATACGACCGTAAAAGAGCAAGACGAGCTAATAAAAACAAATGTAAACGCCTTTGTAAATTTGCTTGATATCTGCGAGAGTTTGGGCGCAAAGATGATTTACGCTAGCTCAGGCGCCACTTATGGCAACGCAAAGAGCCCACAAACCGTTGGTGAATGCGAAGCGCCAAATAACGTTTATGGCTTTAGCAAACTAAGCATGGATAATATCAATAAAATTTACGCAAAGCGTGGCGTGAGCGTGGTTGGGCTGAGGTATTTTAACGTCTTTGGCAAGGGTGAGTTTTTCAAAAATAAAACCGCTTCGATGGTACTTCAGTTTGGCTTACAAATTTTAGCTGGCAAGACTCCAAGACTCTTTGAAGGCAGCGACCAGATCAAACGTGACTTTGTTTACATAAAAGATATCATTGATGCAAATATAAAAGCACTTGACGCGCCAAGTGGCGTCTATAACGCAGCTACTGGCAAAGCAAGGAGCTTTCAAGATATCGCTGACATCTTGCAGCGTGAGATCGGCGTAAATTTAGGCAACGAATACATCAAAAACCCATTTATCGGCTCATATCAGTTTCACACAGAGGCCGACGTTGCTCCAGCTCGCGAAGCATTTGGCTTTAGCGCGACTTGGAGCCTGGAAGAAGCGATCAAAGACTACTTACCAGAGATAAAGAGAATTTATAAGGAAGAGCTAAATGGCTAAGAGAGTTAAAATTTTAGTCGTCGGCGATCTCATGTTAGATCACTACATCTGGGGTAGTTGCGACCGTATCTCGCCTGAAGCGCCAGTGCAGGTGGTAAAGATAAATAACGAAACCTACACGCTTGGTGGCGCTGGCAACGTGGTGAGAAATTTACTCTCTCTTGGCGCAAATGTGAGCGTGGCTAGTGTCCTAGGAGATGATGAGGCTGGCAAAAAGATAAAAGAGAGACTTGCTGAGTTAAACGTAAAAGATGAGCTGATCCTTACCGAAAAAGGACGTGAAAGCTCGATAAAAAGCCGCATAATGGCATCGCACCAGCAAGTTGTCAGGATCGATAAAGAGAGCGTTATCAAGATAAATTTAGAAGATGAGCTCGTCTCAAAAGTAAAAGAAAACCTTGTAAATTTCAAGGCCGTCTTGCTAAGTGACTACGGCAAAGGTGTGCTTAGCGAAAAGGTCTGCCAAGAGATCATAAACGAGTGCGTGAGGCTAAATATCCCAGTGCTCATAGACCCAAAAGGCAGCGACTACTCAAAGTATAAAAATGCAACCCTTCTAACGCCAAATAAAAAAGAGGCGAGCGAGGCTACAAATTTAAAGATAAAAGACAAGGCTGAGCTTGAAAAAGCGATAAAACAGCTAAAAGACGAGCTAAATTTGACCTATTCGATCATCACGATCTCAGAAGAGGGCATCGCGCTATATGATGACAAATTGCACATATTTGCGGCCAAGGCAAAAGAGGTCTTTGATGTCACTGGCGCTGGAGATACGGTGCTTGCTACACTTGGCTACATGCTAGCAAACGGGGCTGATATAAAAGAGGCGATAAAGATAGCAAACCTCGCAGCAGCCGTCGTAGTGGCCAAGATTGGTAGCGCAACGGCTAGCTTTAGCGAGATCGAGCAGCTGCTAAATAGCTCATTTGGAGCAAATTTCGAGCACAAGCTTAAAAGTATTGAGGAGCTAGAAGAAATTTTGAGCCAAAAGGGCAAGAAAAAGGTCGTTTTCACAAATGGCTGCTTTGATATCCTGCACGCTGGGCACGTAAAATACCTAGCGCGCGCAAGGGAGCTTGGCGATCTTTTGGTTGTTGGGCTAAACTCGGACGCTTCAGTTAAGAGGCTAAAAGGCGAGGCTAGGCCTATAAACTCGCAAGATGACAGAGCCTGCGTGCTAAGCGGGCTTGGATTTGTTGATTATGTCGTGATATTTGATGAGGATACGCCATTAAATTTGATAACAAAGATAAAGCCAGATGTGCTTGTAAAAGGGGCTGACTACAAGGGCAAAGAGGTCGTTGGCAGCGAGATCGTAAAAGAGGTCAGGCTGATCGACTTTGTCGAGGGCAAAAGTACAACAGGGATAATAAAAAGGATAAAAGATGCTAAAAACGATGATAAAAAATGAGCTTGAGGCTCACCAAAAGACCTTTAGCGAGCATGTAAATTTGCTAGGTAGCTTGGAGCGTGCTTGCCAGATGGTGGCTGATACGCTAAAAAATGGCAAAAAGGTGCTCATTTGCGGTAACGGCGGCTCTGCGGCGGACGCTCAGCACTTTGCAGCCGAGCTAACTGGCAGATATAAAAGCGAGCGTCAGCCACTACCTGGCATCGCGCTAACTACTGATACTTCGGCACTTACAGCCATTGGCAACGACTACGGCTTTGACTACGTTTTCTCACGCCAGTTTGAGGCTTTAGCTCGCTCTGGTGACTTGCTCGTGGCTATCTCAACAAGTGGCAACAGCAAAAACGTCCTTGAAGCTATAAAAAGTGCCAAGAAAATGGGCGCATCAGTGCTTGGACTTAGCGGCAAAGGTGGTGGCGCTATGAATGAGGATTGTGATCTAAATTTAGTCGTTAGCTCAAGCGATACTGCAAGGATACAAGAGTCGCACATATTTTTTATTCACACGATCTGCCAGGCTGTAGACGAGGCTTTTAGGGGCTAAAATGCAAGAAGCGATGGATAAATTTTTAAATGATCCTTGCCAGCAAAATGAGATAAATTTGATAGCGGCTTTAAAAAAAGCTACCTTTTTTGCTCCGGTGCTTTTAAACCAAGCGCTCGCAAAGCCTGATGGTGGCGTAGTTTATGAGGAGGAGGGCTCAAATATCAAATTTATCCTACTTGAAGATGAGGGCGAGAAGCTTAGCTATTTTCCGGCATTTACAAGCAAAGAGGCGATGAAGCTTTGGCGAAATGACAGCGAGCAAGAAAGCATAGAGATAAGTCTAAAAGAGTATCTTGCGATGCTAAAAGAGAGTAGCTATGCTGGCGTCGTGGTTGATGCTTTTAGCTATGATTTTATTCTTAAAAAAGAGCAGATAGAAAAAATTTTAGACTAAAATTTTCATAGTTCTATTGCCAAAGTCGCTGATTTGCTATTTAGCAAGTTTTTATTAATTTTAAGCTAAAATCAGTCAAGCTAAATTTAAGGAAAAAAATGAAAGACAATCTACTTGAATTAACCCAAGATATCGCATCAGTTGATATCGAAGAGTCTATAAAAACTAGCTATCTTGACTACTCCATGAGCGTCATCGTCGGACGTGCTTTGCCTGACGCTAGAGACGGATTAAAGCCAGTACATAGAAGAATTTTATACGCTATGGATAATCTTGGCGTTGGCAGCAGAAGTGCCTATATGAAGTCAGCTCGTATCGTCGGTGAAGTCATCGGTAAGTACCACCCACATGGTGATACAGCGGTTTATGACGCACTTGTTCGTATGGCTCAGAAATTTTCTATGCGTTATCCAGTAGTTGACGGACAAGGAAACTTTGGCTCGATTGATGGCGACAGCGCAGCTGCGATGCGTTATACAGAAGCTAGAATGACAATACTTACTGAAGAGCTTTTAAAAGATATCGACAAAGACACGGTTGATTTTGTGCCAAACTACGATGATAGAGAGGTTGAGCCAGATGTACTTCCAAGCCGTGTGCCAAATTTATTGCTAAACGGCTCAAGCGGTATTGCGGTTGGTATGGCGACAAATATCCCACCACACAGCCTTGATGAGCTAATAGACGGTCTTTTGCTACTTCTTGAAAACAAAGAGGCTACACTTGAAGAGGTGATGGAATTCATAAAAGGTCCAGACTTCCCAACTGGCGGTATCATCTTTGGCAAAAAAGGCATCATAGAAGCCTACCGCACAGGTCGTGGCAGGGTCAAACTAAGAGCCAAAACTCACATAGAAAAAAAGCCAAACAAAGACGTCATCGTCATCGACGAGCTACCATATCAAACAAACAAAGCAAGGCTTATTGAGCAGATCGCTGAGCTTGTAAAAGATAAGCAGATAGAGGGCATCAGCGAGGTTAGAGATGAGTCTGATAAGGACGGCATCCGCGTAGTCATTGAGCTAAAACGCGACGCTATGAGCGACATCGTGCTAAATAATCTCTTTAAATCAACCACGATGGAGAGCACTTTTGGCGTTATTATGCTTGCTATTAATAACAAAGAGCCAAAGGTATTTAACCTTATCGAGCTACTTAAGCTATTTTTAAATCACAGAAAAACAGTTATCATTAGAAGGACGATATTTGAGCTTGAAAAAGCGCGCGCAAGAGCCCACATTTTAGAGGGTCTAAAGATAGCACTTGATAATATCGACGAGGTGATCGAGCTTATTAGAAATAGTGCTGATACAGCGGTTGCTAGAGAAGGCTTGATGAGTAAATTTAACCTCTCAGAACTTCAAGCAAACGCTATCCTTGATATGCGTCTAAGCAAGCTTACAGGCCTAGAGAGAGAAAAACTAGAGGCCGAGCTAGCTGAGCTTATGGCTGAGATCGCAAGACTTGATGAAATTTTAAAGAGTGAGACATTGCTTGAAAATTTGATCAAAGAAGAGCTTCTTGAGATCAAAAATAAATTTAAGGTACCAAGAATTACTGAGATCGTTGATGACTACGATGATATCGACATCGAAGATCTCATACCAAATGAAAATATGGTCGTAACCATAACTCACCGCGGCTACATCAAGCGTGTGCCAAGCAAGCAGTATGAGAAGCAAAAACGCGGTGGCAAGGGCAAAGTAGCGGTCACGACATACGATGATGACTTTATAGAGAGCTTTTTTACTTCAAATACCCACGATACGCTTATGTTTGTGACTGACCGCGGACAGCTATATTGGCTAAAAGTCTATAAGATCCCAGAGGGAAGCCGCACAGCAAAGGGCAAGGCAGTTGTAAATTTGATCCAGTTGCAGCCTGATGAGAAGATCAAAGCGATCATCCCAACGACTGACTTTGACGAGAGCAAATCGCTAGCATTCTTTACTAAAAATGGCATCGTAAAACGCACAAATTTAAGTGAGTTTAAAAACATTCGCTCAGTTGGTGTAAGAGCGATAAGTCTTGATGAGAACGACGAGCTAGTAACTGCGCTCATCGCTCAAACATACGATGATATGCCAGTAACTGACCCAGAAAATGAGCTAAGCGTTGAGACAGAGGTGCTTGAAGTTGAAGAGCTTCAAAACGAGATCGACGAAGATAATGTAAATGCCGAAGAGGATGCAAACTCAAGCGATGAGACAATGCTATTTGTCGTTACCAAAAAGGGTATGTGTCTTAAATTTAAGATCAGCAAAGTTCGCCAAATGGGAAGAACTGCACACGGCGTAACTGGCATTAAATTTAAAGAGCCAGGCGATGAGGTCGTAGGTGCAGCAGTAATTGAAAGCAATGATCAAGAAATTTTAAGCATATCTCAAAAAGGTATCGGCAAGCGCACAACCGCTGATGAGTACCGCTTGACAAACCGCGGCGGCAAAGGCGTCATCTGCATGAAGCTAACAAGTAGAACAGGCGATCTTGTGGGCGTTGTGATGGTTGATGAAGAGCAAGATCTTATGGCTCTAACATCAAGTGGTAAGATGATAAGAGTCGATATGCAAAGCATCCGCAAAGCAGGACGTAACACAAGTGGTGTGATCGTCGTAAATGTCGATGGCGATGATGTTGTAAGTATCGCAAGATGCCCTAAGGCAGATGATGGCGAGGATGAGGACGAAGCACCAAGCGAAGATATGGGGCTTTTGGAATAAATTTTGCTATTAAATTTTAAATAAAAGCATAAAAAAGGTTGTTTATGAAGGTTAAAAATTTATCTTTTGCTTTGATGGTCGCTATTTTTAGCGGTTGCTCATTTAACGGCTTTATGGGCGAGCCAACTAGCACATCAAACCGCAACGTAGTCATCCAAAAGGTCGATAAAGACGATCTTAGAGAGGTGATGAGAAAAGAGAAGATGATATATGATAGCGCTCCAAAAGAGACCACTTTTAGAGCCACAGGCGAGGGCATAGCTCCGCTAAATTCGCTCTCTTATGCTCAGTCAGTCACTCTTGCAAAAAGAGCAGCTATGGCTGATGCTTATTCGCAGCTTGCTGGTAAGCTTTATGGCGTAAAGATCAACGCTGAAGATACCGTAAGAGACGCGATGCTAAACGACTCATCTATCACTTCAAAGGTTCAAGGACTTGTTAAAAACGCAAGGATCGTGAATGAAAATTTCAAAGATGGGCTTTATAAGGTAAATATGGAGCTTAAGATAGACGAAGATAAGTGGCGAGAAGTCTTTTCTTACTAACAATACTTTTAAATTTCGCCTTTTGCCTGGAGGAGTTTATCTTCTGGGCGAAGGTTGATACGAAAAATCAAATAGTTGCCTTTGAAGAAATTTCATTTTCTAAGGCGATGACTCTCTCGCCAAATCCAAAACCAAAATTTCTTTGCCAGATAGATGCTTTTAAAGATGAAAACACCACAACTCTTGGCTTTTTAAATTTACACAAAGATGAAATTTTTGACTGCTTTGCTTTAAAAAAAGTAATGATAAAAAATGAACTAAATATCAAAAATGCACAGATCTCAAATGCCTCAAATTTGAAAATTTTGCCAGTTAGATTTATGGTGGAATTTAAGCCAAAATCCGCTATCATCGGCATACTTCAATAAAAAGAGATCAAATGAATATCGTCATAGTAGAAGATGACATCAATATGCGAAAGTCGCTTGAGATCGCGCTTGGCGAGTATGAAGAGCTAAACATCAAGAGCTATAAGAGCGCAGTTGAGGCTCTAAAAAAGCTAAGCGACGACACTGATCTAATAATCACCGACATAAACATGCCAAAAATGGACGGACTTGAGTTTATTAAGGAGTTAAACGGCAAATTTGACGTCATCATAATGACAGGAAACGCGACACTTAATAAGGCGATAGAAAGCGTTAGGCTCGGCGTAAAGGACTTTTTAACCAAGCCGTTTGACGTCTCAACGCTTTACGAGGCGATAAAAAGGGTCGAGCTTCTTAAGCAAAAAACTCCAAAAACTATAAAAAAAATAGAAATAAAAAGCGAAAATAACGACTTTTTAGCCACTTCAAAGGCACTTGAAGCGACGCTAAATATCGCACTAAAAGCTGCAAGAACCGATGCTTCAATAATGCTTAGTGGCGAAAGCGGCGTTGGTAAGGAGGTCTTTGCTAAATTTATCCACGCAAACTCACCTAGAAAAGATGCAGCATTTGTTGCTTTAAATATGGCGGCGATTCCTGAAAATTTGATAGAAAGTGAGCTTTTTGGCTTTGAAAAGGGTGCCTTTACTGATGCTGCGACTACCAAAAAAGGGCAGTTTGAGCTGGCAAATGGAGGAACGCTATTTTTAGATGAGATCGGCGAGATGCCTATAAATTTACAGCCAAAATTGCTTCGTGCCTTGCAGGAGCGCGAGATAACAAGACTTGGTGCCACAAAGAGCGAAAAGATAGACGTTCGCATCATCTGCGCTACAAATGCAAATTTAGAGCTTGCGATGAGGGAAGGTAGGTTTAGAGAGGATCTTTTCTACCGCCTAAACACGATCCCACTTTTTATCCAGCCACTTCGCGAGCGAAAGGATGAAATTTTGCCTATCGCGCAGGATACTTTAGAAAAATGTTGCAAAGAGTATGGCTTTGAGGCTAAAAATTTTTCAAAAGCGGCAAAAGAGGAGCTTTTGGGCTACGACTATCCAGGCAACATAAGAGAGCTCATCTCAGTCGTGCAAAGAGCGGCGATACTAAGCGAGGGTGATGAAATTTTGCCAAATGATCTATTTTTACAAGCCAGAAACAAAAAATAGCCATAAATTTAAGTAAAATTACGAAAATTAAAAAAGATAAGGAGAGCAGATGAGAAAATTTAACGTAGCTGTCGTTGGCGCTACTGGAGCGGTCGGCGAAGAGCTTTTTAGAGTGATGGAGGAGGTTGATTTCCCAGTTGGAGAGCTTTTGCCGCTTGCTAGTGCAAAAAGTGCTGGTAGCGAGATCGAATTTAATGGCAAATATTACAAAGTAAAAGAGCTAACCGAAAAGGTTTTTAGCGAGCACGAGATAGATATTGCTTTTTTTAGTGCGGGCGGTTCAGTCTCAGAAAAGTTTGCCAAATTTGCAGCTGATAGTGGCGCAGTAGTCATCGATAACACCAGCCATTTTAGGATGGATAAAGACATTCCTCTTGTTGTGCCAGAGTGTAATCCAAGCGACATTGCTATGTGGAAAAATCGCGGTATCATCGCAAATCCAAACTGCTCAACCATCCAAATGGTGCAAATTTTAAAACCACTAAACGACGCTTTTAGTATCAATAGAGTTGATGTCTCTACATACCAAGCAGCAAGCGGTGCTGGCAAAGAGGGTATGGAAGAGCTTGTTGTTCAGATGCAAAAATTCTTTGAGTTTAAGCTTGATGAGTGCGAGCCAAAGGTATTTGCGCACCGCCTAGCGCTAAATGTGATCCCTCACATCGATGTCTTTTTGGACAATGACTACACAAAAGAAGAGATGAAAATGGTCAATGAGACGCAAAAAATTCTTCACAAAGATATAGAAGTTAGCGCTACCTGTGTGCGTGTGCCAGTGCTTAGAAGCCACTCAGAGGCGATCACTATCCACTTTGATAAAGATGTAAGTGCGGATGCAGCAAGAGAAATTTTAAGCAAAGCTCCAAGCGTCGTCGTAGTCGATAATCCGGCAAATAAAGAGTATCCGATGCCTATCATTTCAAGCGATACAAATGAGACTTATGTCGGTAGGATCAGAGTTGATAATTACAGACCTAATGTGCTTCATCTTTGGTGCAGTGCCGATCAGATACGCGTAGGGGCTGCGACAAATGCCGTCAGGATCGCGCAAAAGTGGATCGCGATGCAAGAGTAAATAAAAAGGATTTTTATTGCGTAAGATATTTGAAAAAATTTTGCTTGCAAGCAACAGCTTTACACTTTTTCCAGTAGTTTTTGGACTTTTAGGTGCGATCGTGCTTTTCATAATCGCAAGCTATGACGTCGGCAAGGTACTTTTAGAAGTTTATAAATATTTCTTTGCTGCAGATTTTCACGTTGAAAATTTTCACTCAGAAGTCGTTGGCGAGATCGTTGGAGCGATCGATCTATACTTGATGGCGCTTGTTCTTTATATATTTAGCTTTGGAATTTACGAGCTTTTCATCTCAGAGATCACACAGTTAAAGCAGTCAAAGCAGAGTAAGGTGCTTGAAGTGCATTCGCTTGATGAGCTAAAAGATAAGCTTGGCAAAGTGATCGTCATGGTCTTAATCGTAAATTTCTTCCAAAGGGTGCTTCACGCAAACTTCACAACTCCGCTTGAGATGGCATATCTTGCGGCTTCTATCCTTGCACTTTGCCTTGGACTTTACTTCCTTCACAAGGGAGATCACTAAAATTTTAAGCGTTTTTACGCTTAAAATTTCCCCTACATCTTTTCTTTAGCTATTTTTAGGTAATATCCCTTTAAAAATTTAAAGGAAATTTAATGATTTTTATAGACGCATGCCTTAAAAAACCTACCCATTATACGCCTGTTTGGATGATGCGCCAGGCTGGTAGATATCTACCAGAGTATATGCGAGTACGTGCGCAAGCAGGGGATTTTTTATCTCTTTGCAAAGACTACAAAAAGGCTAGCGAAGTTACGCTTCAACCAGTTGAAATTCTTGGCGTTGATGCGGCGATTTTATTTAGCGACATTCTCGTTGTGCCTCTTGAAATGGGCATGGATCTACGTTTTGAAAAGGGTGAGGGTCCAGTTTTTACAGAGCCTTTGCGTGATAAAGCTGCACTTGACGTACTAAGTATCGAAAAATCGACTAAAAATTTAGCATACGTCTATGATACGATCAAACTTACAAGAGAAAATTTAGCCAAAGATAAGGCGCTCATTGGCTTTTGCGGCGCACCTTGGACGATAGCTACATACATGATCGAGGGTGGTGGCAGTAAAACTTATGCGGTCTGCAAAAAAATGCTCTATCAAAATCCAGAATTTTTGCATCAAATTTTAGAAAAAGTGACGCAAGCTCTCATCCTTTACGTCAAAGAGCAGATAAGAGCAGGCGTAAATGCGGTGCAAATTTTTGACAGCTGGGCAGCTGCACTTGAGGAGCAGGCTTATTTTGAGTTTGGATTTAACTACATTAATAAAATAGTTGATAGCGTTAAGGCTGAATTTCCAGAAATTCCGGTCATCGTTTTCCCAAAAGGGATAAGCGGCTATCTGGATAAAATTTCAGGTAAATTTGACGTTTTTGGCGTTGACTGGAGTACACCGATCGAGCTAGCCAAAGCAAAACTTAGCCCAAGATACGTCCTTCAAGGCAATATGGAGCCAACAAGGCTTTATAGCAAAAAGGCCATAGATGAGGGTGTAGATAAAATTTTAAGCACGATGAAAGGCGCGCCTCATATTTTCAATCTTGGGCATGGAATTTTGCCTGATGTGCCAGTTGAGAATGCAAAATATTTCATAAAACAGGTGCAGACAAAAAGTGCAAGGTAATAAGCCTTGCATCGTCTTTGGACCGATAAATTCTCGCCGTTTTGGCATGAGCCTTGGCATCGATCTAAGCCCAAAGCAAAAATCATGTAATTTTGACTGTGTTTATTGCGAGCTAAGTGGCGCAAAAACAGTCAATTCGATAGAAAATCCGCCAAGTGTTGACGAGATCATAAACGATTTAAAAGAAGCATTAAAAACTCATCAAAACATCGACGTCATCACTCTTACAGCAAATGGTGAACCAACTCTTTACCCGTACTTAAAAGAGCTGATAGCAAAAGTAAATGAGCTAAAAGGTGGCGCAAAAACACTCATTTTGAGTAATGGCTCAGGCGTGTGTGATCCAAAAATTTGTGAAGCGCTAAATGGGCTTGATATAGTGAAATTTAGCCTTGATAGCGCGGTGCAAAGCACATTTAAAAAGATAGACCGCAACAAAAGCGGTATAGAAGTTAGCGAGCTCATAAAAGCGATGGCTAAATTTTGCAAGGAATTTAAGGGCGAGCTTGTGCTTGAAATTTTGGTTGTGACTGGATTTAACGACAAAGAAGAGGAATTTATAGCTCTAAATACAGCGATAAATGAGATAGCTCCGCACCGAGTGGATATTGGCACGATAGATCGCCCACCAGCTTATAATGTAAAGGGTGTAGACGCCAAAAAACTAGAGGAGCTAGCCAAGCAGATAAGTGGCGTACCGGTTAATATAGCTAAAGCTCACAAAATAGAGCAAAAGTATAACTTTAGTGAGGAAGAAATTTTAGAAATGCTAAGGCGTCGTCCGCAAACTATCGCAAATGTTGAAGAAAATTTCTCAGAGCACTCAAAGCAAATTTTAAACAAGCTCTTGCAACAAGATGTGGTTTATCTAGCCGATGTTGCTGGGGTAAAATTTTACAAACTAAGAGCATAAATGAAAAGAATCCTTACAATACAAGATATCTCGTGCGTTGGTAAATGTTCCCTTACCGTTGCACTTCCAATAATTAGCGCTCAAGGCATTGAGGCGTGCATATTGCCTACTGCGCTACTTTCGACTCATACTGGCTTTAAAAATTTCACATTTCGTGATCTGACTGATGAATTTGACGCAATAACACGAGTATGGCACAAAGAAAATATCGCATTTGATGGAATTTATACCGGATTTTTAGGTAGCTTTAGTCAGCTTGAGCTGATAGAGAAAATTTTTAATGAGTTTAATGACTCTTCACTAATACTTGTAGATCCTTGCATGGGCGACAATGGCAAGCTCTACCATGGATTTGATGAAAAATTTGTTATGAAAATGCGTGAGCTTTGCACAAAGGCTCACGTCATCACGCCAAATATAACTGAAGCAAGCTTTATGTGCGGGATGCCGTTTTTAGGCAGTGACTATAAGCAAGATTATATTTTAGAGTTGCTTGAAGGCTTAGCTAGCTTTGGAGTTAGAAAGATTGTGCTAAAGGGCATTAGATACAAGCAAAATGAATGTGGCATCATAGCTTACGACACAAAGACAAAAGAGAAGGTAGAGTATTTTCACGAATTTTTGCCATTTCACACGAGTGGAACTGGAGATATATTTGCTTCTGTGCTTTTTGGCTCACTAGTAAATGGCGAAAGCATGCAAAATGCCATCAAAAAGGCAGCAAACTTTGTGCTTAGCAGCATTAAAATCACGCTAAAAGATAAGAGCCGCACATGGTATGGTGTACAGTTTGAAAAGATACTTGGCACTCTTGCAAAATAGGCTGGCAAACTACTTATTTAAAATTTTTAATAACACAACGATATGGCAAAGATTTATATCTTTGCTAGCTGTTAGAAGTGCTATATCGCCATGCTCTTTTTCTAGTTTTTTTAGCATTTTAAAGCAAGATTGCGCTTTTTCATTATCAAGCTCGAGCTCAAATTTCTCACAAAACTCATCAAATCTGGCTTCTCTATCTTCATGAAACCACTCTCTTAAAGCAGTGCTTGGTGTGATATCTTTTAACCAAAGGAAATTTGAAAATATCTCTTTTCTTATGCCTCTTGGATAGAGTCTATCAACAAAAGCCGCCTTCATATCCAAACTATCATCTTTGATAAAATCATAAATTCTATAAGCTTTAAACATGTTGTGATTGTAGTCCTATAATGTTTATAAATAAAAAAATATTCTTAGTTATCTTATATTTTTTATACTTGTTTAAATTTTAAGGTTTGTAAAATCAAAGCTCAAATTTTTGATTGTGGTGATAAGAATTAAACTAGGGCTAGAAAATAGTCCTAAAAAGAATAAATTTAAATTAAAGCTCGTTTTGATAAAATCCCAACATAAAAATCACTAAAAGGGTTATCATTATGAGAGGCTATAAAATTTTCTCAGGAACGGCCAATATTGAGCTTTCAAAGAAAATTTCGCAATATCTTTCACTTCCTCTTAGCGAGGCAAGCATAAAAAGATTTAGCGATGGAGAGATCAGCGTGCAAATCGGCGAGAGCGTGCGCGGAAAAGATGTTTTTGTCATTCAGCCAACATGTGCACCGACAAATACAAATTTAATGGAACTACTTATTTTAACTGACGCTTTAAGACGCAGTAGTGCAAGCTCTATAACAGCGATTGTGCCGTATTTTGGCTACGCTAGACAAGATAGAAAAGCAGCTCCTAGAGTGCCGATCACTGCAAAGCTAGTGGCAAACATGATGCAAACAGCAGGTATCGATAGAGTCGTCACTATGGATCTTCACGCAGGACAAATTCAAGGATTCTTTGATATTCCGGTTGATAACCTTTATGGAAGCATCATTTTTAATGACTACGTAAGAGCTAAAAATCTACCAAATCCAATCGTTGCAAGCCCTGATGTAGGCGGCGTGGCTCGTGCTAGAGCCTTGGCTAAAAATCTAAATCTTGACATGGTTATTGTTGATAAACGCCGCGAAAAAGCAAACGAGAGCGAAGTGATGAATATAATTGGCGACGTAAATGGCAAAGATGTGATTTTGGTTGATGATATGATCGATACAGCTGGCACGATCGTAAAAGCAGCTGAAATTTTTAAAGAGCGTGGCGCAACTAGCGTTATGGCGTTTTGTACGCACCCAGTCCTTAGTGGGCCAGCTTACGATAGGCTAAGACTAGGCTTTTTAGATGAGCTAGTGGTAACAGATACGATACCTTTAGCAGAGGAGCTACCTTGTATAAAAGTGCTAAGTGCGGCTTCTTTATTTGGTGAAGTGATACGCCGTGTATATCACAATGAAAGCGTAAATAGCTTATTTTAATTAATCTTGGCTTTTGTTTTGAGTGTTTCAGGCAAAAGCCAAATCTTTCAATATTTATTAGAATTTAATTTTGATAAATCAAAATTTATAGCAAAAAGATAGCCTCTATTTATAGCTGGAATTTTTAAAATTCTAGCCTTCTCTTTAAAAATTTTTGGCATTATGGCTTTACAAAATGGAGTTACTAGAAGGTAAGCATCTGCGTATCCGACAGCGATCTTGCCACTTAGCACCACGCTTGTTTGCTTTGCTAAATTTGCACTTAGCTCATCTTTTTGAGCTTTGCTTAGAAGCACGTTTAGCTCTTTTGCCGCCATATCGACACCTCGCACAACGTTGCTATCATTTTTTATGATAAAAATTTCATTACTTATTTTTGTGATATTTGGCATTAAAATTTGTCTATCGGCTTCTAAAAACTCAAAGCTTTTTTTTACGCCATTAAAATAATTATCTAAAAATGGCTCACTAAAATTTAGCCTCATGAAGCTTCTTTTAAACTCACCTTTTAAATTTGTCTCATCGATAAAATAGTGTAAATTTCTCTCGTCAAGATAGCTTTGAAGCTCTTTTTTGCGTAAATTTAAAAGCGGCCTAACTAGCCAGAAGTGCTTTCTTTTTTCAAGCTCACTCATGCCAAAGAGCTCTTTTAGTCCAGCACCCTTACTAAGCTGCATCAAAAACCACTCAAATTTATCGTCAAACTGATGAGCTAGGATTAAATTTTCGTAGCCAAATTTTTGGCAAATCTCTCCAAAAAACTCATATCTTACCTCGCGCGCGTTTTTTTCAAAATTTGACTTATCTAAAAAAACGCTTTTGGTATAAATTTTTTTACCAAATTTATCTGCGAGCTCTTTTGCACTTTTTATCTCGCTTTTACTTTGCTCTCGAACATTGTAATCAACCATCGCTAGATCAAATTTGATCCCAGCCTCTTCTAAAATATAAAAAAGTGCAGTGCTGTCTATACCGTGCGAGAATGCAAGCAGGTTTGCACCTAAGTTTAGCTTTTCTCGCACATTTTTGCTTATCATTTTACTTTTTTGATGATTCGTGCGATTAGCTTTTGATCGACCACGTCGCTTGCTTCGCAAAGATAGAGCGAGCCGATCTCAAGCTCTTTTAAGTCGCTTTCGTTGATTAAAATTTCGCCGTCTATATCTTTATCCCAGATATCTTTTTTGGCCGCGTAAAACATCTCTCCCTCGCTACTTTCGCCCTCAAGAGAAGCATAAATTTGCTTACCAAGCTCTTTTTGCAAGCTCTCATTTATCGCTTTTTTAGTGATCTTTTCTATCTTATTTAGTCTTTTTGAGATGATTTTAGCTGGGATTTGCTCCATTTCAAAAGAGGCAGTGTCTTCTTCTTTCGAGTAGGCAAAGGCGGAAATTCTATCAAATTTAAACTCTTCTAAAAACTTGCAAAGCTCCTCAAAATCATCCTCGCTCTCGCCCGGGTGTCCCACGATGACACCAGTTCGTAAGAATGAATTCTCGGCATTTCTCATCAAATTTAAAAGCTCTTTTATCTTTTTAGCACCGCTTCCACGCTTCATTATCTTTAGCATGTCTTCGCTGATGTGTTGGATGGGCATGTCGAAGTAGTTGTGAAAGACAGGCGAAGCGATGATACGTTCAATTAGCTCCTTGCTGGTCGTGCTTGGGTAGAGGTAAAGTATCCTAGCACTCCTTACGCCTTTTATCTTTTCTATCTCATCTATTAAATTTATAAGCCCGTCGCTAATACCGTGATCGCGCATATATGAGCTTGAGTCTTGGGATAAAAAGCTAAAGTCGTAGTAGCCTTTTTTGACTAGATTTTTGACCTCATTTATGATGTTTTCAAGCGAGCGCGATTTTAGCTTGCCTTTAAATGTCGGTATCGCGCAAAAGCTACACTTTTGGTTGCAGCCCTCTGAAATTTTGATGTAGGCGTGGTAGTTTGAGCCAGTTATCACACGCTCTTCATTTGCTTGCAGATAAGTTTGCGGACTAAATAAATTTTGCTTTTTCAAGATGATCTCATCTATCTTGTCGTAGTCGGCCACACCAGTAAAGAGATCAACTTCAGGCAGCTCTTTCATAAGCTCGTCTTTGTAGCGCTGCATAAGACAGCCAGTCACTACCAGCAAAGAGCCATTTTTGCGGGCTTCGTGCATTTCAAGTATGGTTTGGATACTCTCTTCTTTGGCAGATTTTATAAAGCCGCAGGTATTTACGATGATGACGTCAGCATCGCTGATATCATCCGTGATATCGTAGTTTTGCAGTCTACCAAGCATGATCTCAGAATCAACTAAATTTTTGTTACAGCCAAGTGAAATTAAGTGAAGTTTTGGCATTTTTAGATCCAGATGTTGTCTATTAGCCTAGTTTTACCAACGTAAGCTGCTACTAAAATGATGGTGTTATTTTTTTCTATTTTGGAAATTTCATTTAAATTTCTATCCGTAATGGCGACATAATCAACCTTTAATGGCTCTAACACTTCAAGCATCTTTGTTTTGATCTCACTTGTGTCTTCCTCGCCGTTTTGGATCAAATTTTGTGCTTTATTTAGCGATCTTGAAAGCCTTAGAGCATTACATTTATCTTCGTCGCAGATATAGACATTTCTACTTGAAAGTGCAAGTCCGTCCGGCTCTCTAACGATATCGCAAGCCACTAGGCTGGTATTAAGAAAAAATGTCTTTATCATGTTTTGCACGATGATTAATTGTTGTGTATCTTTTTTGCCCATATAGACGCTATTTGCACGAGTTAGTCGAAATAGCTTATTTAGCACTCTTAAGACGCCATCAAAGTGGCCTGGCCTAGTTTTGCCCTCTAAGATAGCTGAAAATTTCTTTGGAGCGATGATTAGAGGCTCATCTTCAAAGTAAAGCTCATTAGCATCTGGGATAAAAATAGCGCTAACGCCATTTTGCTCGCAAATTTTAATGTCGTTTTGTTCGTTTCTTGGGTATTTGTCCAGATCTTCGCCTGGTAAAAATTGAGTTGGATTAACGAATGTTGAGACGATACTTATCTCATTTTCGCTCACGCATTTTTTGATAAGGCTAACATGTCCGTCATGAAGTGCGCCCATGGTTGGCACAAAACCGATCTTTGAGCTTGTGCTAGAGACGAAATTTTGAAGTTCTTTTATAGTTCTTATGATTTGCATTTTTGACTCTTTTTGTTTGAAATTTTAACTTGGCATTTTAACAAAAAAGGATTAAAAGGGCGTAAATTTAAAAATGTAAGCAACTTTTGGCTAAAATCGGCAAAAAATTTTGGAGAAAAACTTGGATAGTTACGAATACAACGAGCTTTTAAAGAAGCTACAAACAAAAGTTGAAAATATAGGCTCTATCGTAAAGCCTGAAGAGATCAAGGCTAGACTAAAAGAGATCGAGGCTACTGAGCAAGATCCTGATTTTTGGCAAGATATCGCAAGAGCAGGGGCGCTAAATAAAGAAAAGACAAAAATTTCAAATATGCTTGCAAAATTTAACGACGCTAATCAGGCAGTAAGCGATGCGAAGGAGCTTTTTGAGCTAGCAAATTCTGAAAATGACGAGGAGACTATAAATTCTCTTTTTGATGACGCTAAAAATTTAGATGAAAAGATAGTAAATCTTGAAATTTCTATGCTTTTAAGTGGCGAGGATGACGGCAAAAATGCGATCGTATCGATCCATCCTGGAGCTGGCGGCACTGAGAGTAACGACTGGGCGAGCATGCTTTATAGGATGTATCTTAGATTTTGCGAGCGCGAGGGCTTTAAAGTCGAGACTCTTGACTTTCAAGAGGGCGATGAGGCTGGACTAAAAGACGTGAGCTTTATCGTAAAAGGTGAAAATGCCTATGGATATTTTAAAGCAGAAAATGGTATCCACAGGCTCGTTCGCACAAGTCCATTTGATAGTGCAGGGCGCCGTCATACAAGCTTTTCAAGCGTTATGGTAAGCCCTGAAGTAGATGATGACATAGAGATCGAGATCGAGGAAAAAGATCTAAAGATAGACACTTATAGAGCCAGTGGCGCAGGCGGTCAGCACGTAAATAAGACTGAATCTGCCATCCGCATCACACATATACCAACTGGTATCGTCGTGCAGTGCCAAAACGACCGTAGCCAGCACAAAAATAGAGCTACAGCGATGAAAATGTTAAAATCTCGTCTTTACGAGCTTGAGCTGATGAAGCAGCAAGAGGCGAGCAACAGCGTGGAAAAGAGCGAGATCGGCTGGGGACACCAGATAAGATCATACGTGCTTTTCCCATATCAGCAGGTAAAAGACAACCGCAGTGGCGAGGCATACTCGCAAACTGATGCGATACTTGATGGAGATATCAAAAAGATGATAGAGGGCGTCTTGATCGCTCAAAAGGCTGAGGCGTAATAAATTTATAAAAAGAGATGAGAGCTAAAATTTCATCTCTTTTAGCTTTGTGCAAGCTTCTTCTTTACCTTTAAAGCAAGCTTCATCAAGATAAATTCTCGCTTTTTTATAGTCATTTTTGCCCAGATAGATAAGCCCCAGATCGTAGCTGGCCTCGCTTGAGCCAAGGCTTGTGGCTTTTTCGTAAAAATATATTGCTTTTTCTAAATTTTTATTGACCCCAAGGCCGTACTCGTAGATATATCCAGCACTTCTTAGCCCGTCTATATTGCCGTATCTGCCAGCTGTTTCAAACCAAAAAAGTGCTCTTAAGATATCTTTGCTAAAGCCTTTGCCATCACGAAAACAAATGCCAGTTTGCTGCATGGCTAGAACATTTCCATCTTTTGCATAATCATAAAATCTCTTACAAGCCTTTGGATAGTTGCCTTCATTGTATAGATAGATGGCGTCTGCTATTTGCTCGACCTCTGGATCAAGTGGTGGCTCACTGAGGCCAAAATTTTGTGAAATTTGATCTAACGAACATCCCCAAAATAGCAAAACACTAAACACAAAAATGATAAATTTTTTCATATTTGTCCTTGAAAATTTAGGCGATTTTATCCAATTTTATCTTATAATGCCCGCAAATTTTAAGCAAAAGGAACGATATGGATCATAATGCACTTTTAATCCAGCTTGGCTATAACGTCAATGAAACGACCACTGCTCAAATGTGTAGAATTTTAAACAATACTGATGGTCTTTTGCCAAAGAGTATAATTGAACTAAACGATCATTTAAAGCCGCACCTTTGTTTTGTGGCGATGAGTGGAAGTGAAGATAGACTAAAGATAAAAAATGTAGCTACCGTTAATGAAATAAAAGAGCGAGTTGATGAGATTATAAAAAACTGGGCTAATAAATATAAAATGGAGCTAAAAAAGATAAATGAAACAACTTACTATGTAATGGGAAAGATAAGGGACTGAAAATGAAATATGATATTGTAATTATTGGTTTTGGAAAGGCTGGCAAAACGCTAGCGGTTAAGGCTGCCGCACTTGGCAAAAAAGTGGCTCTTGTAGAGAGATCACCAAAGATGTACGGAGGCACTTGCATAAATGTTGGCTGCATACCAACCAAACGTCTAATAACAGCCGCTAAAGAGGCAAAATTTGTAAATAATAGCGTTGAAAGCGAATATTACACGCTTAGCGTGGAAAATAAAAATAAGCTAATCTCAGCTTTGAATGCTAAAAACTATGCAATGCTAAATGATAAAGAAAATATCGATGTGATCGATGGTGTTGGCTCATTTGCTAGTGAAAATAGTGTACTTGTAACAACGCCAAGCGGCGAGAAAAAGATAATAGAGGGCGACTTTATCATTATAAATAGTGGCTCAAAAGAAGTAGATGCTCCTTTTGAGGTTGTAAGCTCAAATGTATTTTCAAGCCAAACTTTGCTTGATCTAAAAAATTTACCAAAGCATTTTGTCATTATCGGTAGTGGTTTTATCGGTATAGAGTTTGCATCGATGTTTGCAAATTTTGGCTCAAAAGTGACTATCATAGGGCGTTCAAAACTACTTAAAAACGAAGATGATGATATAGCTAATAGCGTAAAAGAAGCTCTTAGAGTCCAAGGCGTTGAAATTTTAGAGGGTTGCGAGATAGAGTGCATTAAAGAAAATGTATTAAATTTCAAGCAAAATGGCGAGCAAAGATGCCTTAGAGCTGATGCATTTTTGCTCGCGCTTGGCAGAGTGGCAAATGTGGATGATTTAAATTTAAAAGCTGCTGGAGTTGAGCTAAATGAAAAAGGCTTTATAAAGACAAATGAAAATCTTCAAACAAATATGCCAAACATCTATGCGGTAGGCGACGTGCGCGGCGGAGAGCTTTTTACTTACACGAGCTTGGATGATTTTAGGATAGTTTATTCACAAATTTTTGGTGATAAAAAGAGAAATACCAAAAATAGAAGTATTCATGCAAATGTGCTATTTACCGACACTCCATTAGCAAGAGTTGGAGTAAATGCAAAAGAGGCTAGCAAGCTTGGGCTAAATTTTAAAGAGCTAAAGCTTAGCATGGCAACAGTACCAGGCGCAAAAGTCCTAAATCACGATGTAGGTATGCTAAAAGCTATCGTTGATGCACAAAGCGGCGAAATTTTGGGTGCTAGCTTTCACTGCATCTATGCAAATGAGCTGATAAATGAAATCGCAATTGCAATGAATTTAAAAGCAAATGCAAATTTCTTTAAAAATCAAATTTTCACTCATCCAAGTATCAGTGAAGCACTAAATGACTTGTTTGGACAATTTTAAAAGGAAAAGAATGAAAAAATATTTATTGCTTTTATCGGCTTTATTTTTCACTGGCTGCTTAAATGTGATTGGTGTAGGACAAAAACAAGATGATTCGTGGCAGCAACCAAAGGATGAAAAAATAGTGCAAAATAAAGAGCAAATTTCAAGAAATGCGATCGAAATTTTAATACCAAAATGCGAAGAAGGCGATGCGGAAGCTTGCAACGATTTGGGTGTAAATTACGAGCTTTTAAAAGAATATGAAAATGCTTTAACAAATTATAAAAAAGCTTGCGATGCTAAAGTACAAGTCGGTTGTGCAAATTTGGGCACTCTTTATGAGCTTGGACTCGGAGTTAAAAAAAATCCAAAAAAGGCAATTTCTATTTATAAAGAAAGTTGTAATGGCGGAGGCATGCAAGCTTGCTATCACTTAGGCAATGCTTATAGAAAAGGCGAAATCGTTAAGAGAGATTATTACTTAGCAATGCAAGCTTATACAAATGCATGCAATGCTGGCGATTTGCCAAGTTGCGCCAATATCGGAGCGATGTATGAGCTTGGTCTTGGTGTCAATAAAGACGAAAAAAGGGCTTATGGAATTTATAAAGTCGCTTGCTTTCGTGGGCTAAGCAAGGCATGCCCACAGATGAAAAGACTAGGCACAAAGCTAGGAATGTAAGTGAAAAAGGTCTTAAATTTTGGTCTTATTTTGGCTATGGGCTTTATGCTTAGTGGTTGCTGGTCTTGGCAAAAGATGGTAAGCTTTGGCTTTTGGCAAAGTGATGAAGAGGCTAGGGCAGAGCGTCTTGAGCTTGAAAAAGAGAAGATGATGCAAAACTGCGAGGGTGGAAATAGCATCGACTGTAACAACCTAGCTGTAAATTTTAGCAACGAAAAGGACTTTGTAAAAGCAAAAGGCTACTACGAAAAAGCTTGCAATGCTGGGCTTGCGACGGCTTGTTCAAATTTAGGTCAAATTTATGAGCAAGGGCTGATTGATGAGCAAAAAGATATGGAAAAAGCTCTAAAGCTTTATAAACTAGCTTGTGATAGCGGCGACGGCGTTGGCTGCTATAATGAGGCTATGGGGCTAAAATCCTACATCGAAAGCGAAAATTTAAAGACTCATAAGATAGATAGAGCCAAGGCTGAGTCTAGAGTGCTAAGGCTTTTGGCAAAGAGTTGCGAACTTGAGTATGCTCAGTCGTGCTTTTTGCTTGCAAAGCTAAGCGGCGATGAAACAAAGGCAGACGCACTTTACAAAAGAGCCTGCCAACTTGGCAAATGTGTGGATAAAAAGTAATACTAGTCAAAATACTGTTCTAAAAATTCGTAACAAATCAACAAAGGCTCTTTCTTGAGCCTTTTAAAATTTTATATTTTAATTGAGAAATTCTAAAAATGCCTCCAAGCGTGTACAGATCTGGCCAACATACATCTTGTTTGGAGTAGTCAGTTTCAAGACTCATATAGCTTACACCAGCTTCTTTGCTGCTTCTTTTATCTTGTTTGTTTTTATTGCATAAGTGTGACAGCCACTTAAAACGATATCTATTGCACCATCTACTTTATATTCATCTACAAATTTTTTGATAGCATCAGATCTTGCGTCGTTTTTGTACATTACTGAAGAGGGACATCTTTATGTAATGTTTGGCGATATTTTCTACAAGGTCGCCTTGTGTACTCATATTATTTTTAAATTTTTAGTTCCTGTACGGTTTTCAAAAACTACTACACCCGCTTCTACACTTACTCTTCCATATTCAGTAGCTACGATTGAAGCATATTGATAGCCTTTTTGTTCTAAAATTTCTTTTATATCGCGTACTATTTTTATGGCACTAAAACTACTTGATAACAAAAAAAATAGATCACAAAAATTATCTTGATTATCTAGTATTGCTACTTTTGTAGATGTTCAGCTTATATCAATACCGATGAAATACATAAATTTATGTCTATAAAAATATAATTTCTACAACTAAGAACTTGAGAGAAATGCTATCTATTTGTAGCTTTTTATTAAATGAAATCTAAAATTTTACTTCAACCCAAAAACTTTTATATTAAAAGTAGTATGGATTTTATCCTTTTCGCCTTTCATGACGATAGGAAATTCAGTCTTTACGATACTGTCATAGCTGCTAAGCGCATCTAAAAAGTCATAAAATTTTTGTGGTGTCCTTAGAGAGCTAGTTACATTTAGGCGAAATCTAAAAAATTTTTCACTAGCGTTATTATCACTTTCTTCTATTTTACTAAGGCTTACTTCACTGAAAAATTTGGAGGCAAATTCTATAAATTTATCTTTATCAAATTTAGTCTCAAAAGCTGAAATGATAGCTCCATCTTTTTGTTTAGTTGCTTCAAGGGCTTTAAATTTGGCTTCAAATTCATTTTTTACTTTTGTATAAGATGAGGTCTGTGAATAATTTTGCCTAGTTAGGCTTTTAAATTCTTTTATATTTGGCACGATAAAACCAAATATCATAATGAAACAAACTACGATAAAAGCAAATATAAAAAGTAAAAGCTTGACGGGATCTATTTTTTCTAAGCTCGTATCTTTTTTACTCATTATATCCCTCAGAATTATCAATTTTATTTGTACTTATAAAGCCATACCAGCCGTTTTTACTTTGATAAAAGCTAGTATTTGAAGTTGTAAAAATAGATCTTAAAGGTGAAGCTAGAAGCTGGTTAAATACATCTTTTGTCGGCGTTATGCCACGAATGATGAGTGAGTTTTTATCCATAAAAACCTCTTCGAGCGTTATACTGTCAGGCACTAGATCAAAAAGATTGTGCAAGCTTTGCTTGAGAATAGAATTTGATGTGAAAATATCATTTGCAGATTCTATTTGTACGGCGAGCTTAGCTGAAATTTCATCTGTTGTGACTATTTTTCGACTAAGTTCTTTTTGCTTATTTGATAAAAAATTTATATTTTTTTCAATTGAATAATTTTTATAGAGTATAAAGAAATTTGCTGCCAAAAGAGCTACAAACACAAAGCTTATAAGGCTTAGCCAAATTTTGCTAAAGATAGATATAAGTGGTCTTGGCTCTTGGGCAATAAAGCTAAATCTCATAATATTATCTCTTCTTGCATGATTTCATTCATAATATGATTTGTATTCACTGGATACACCGAAGTCTCCACTAAAAGCTCGGATTGCAGATATTGTAAAAAGGTTGCACTTGTTTTCGTATTTTCAAAAACAATGATTTGCTCAATAAAATCACCGCTGTAGAGAGGATTTTCGTAAAATTCTCTTACAGCCTTTACGATGTAATCAAACATCTTCATGTCATACCCAAAAATAGCAACCGATTTTTCTACATTTGTAGAAGCTGGCATATTTAGTTCATAATTTAGATCTTCAAATTCTTTTGGCTTATCATCACTTAAAAAATCATCTAAACTTTTAAAATCATCAAGCGATGTTGCGTCATTTTCTTCTTTAATGATTAAGTTGTCAATATCTGTTATATCTTCTTCTTTTAGGCTTTCAGCTTCTTGGTTGGTTTCCTCAATGCCAGACATATTTAAAAAAGTGGATAACTTCATTTGTTTATCTTTAAAGATCGCAAGCGTAAACGAATGTGCATGGATATAAAGATAAAGTGTAGTTTTTGGAGAAATTCCGCGTTTTAAAAGCTCGTGAAAGAGTAGGGCAATAGGTGAGTAGATGAGATCTACACTATCTTGTCCAAATAAATTTTTATATTTTTTTATAGCATTTAAATTTGCATAAATACTCCAGCTATCCTGCATGATAAGGCTTGTAAGATTTTTAGTATTTATATTAAATTTTTTGTATTCATTGAAGCTAACACTAGGAAGCGCGCCTTGCGAGTCGTCGTTAAAAAAAACTGAGACATATACGCCAAAATATGTTTTTTCTTGCTCTTCTATGTATTTTATGATTTTTTCATCAATATTATCGATATTTATATCTGCAAATTTAGCGTTTATAGTTTTTAAAAGTTTGCCATTTCTAAAGACCTGACCGAAAAATATGCACTCATTGCCCTCCAACACGACGCTTAAAAAAAGGTTAGAAAAAAGCTTTTTGACGCTAAAAGACATAAATCTCCTAAATTTAGTGCATAATTTTCGTTATGGTAGCTAAAAAGGGATTAAATAAGTTTAAAACAGCTCGTTTTTAAGTTTAACGAAAATCTCTTTTGTATTTAAAGCTTCATTTTTTAGTTCATTATCAAGTAGGGCCGAGTTTTTAAGGTCGTCAAAATCCTCTATCATCACATCACACATCATCTTAATGCGTTCGCTATCAGCCTTGCTTACGCTACTTTGGCTCATTTTTTTGATACGCTCAAGATACTCTTTGCCGTTTTTTATGTATGAGCTAAATTTGATAGCAGCCTTGCTTTGGTTTAGTACAGTATTTGCCATTTTGTTATAAATATCTATATCAAGTGCTTTTTGGCTTAAATTCAAGGCTTTTTCATATTCTTTGTTTTCGTATAAAAATTTTGCTTCAAGGGCGAGCTTGTAGGAGTTGTCGCTATAAAAAAATAGTCCAAATAAAACAATTAGAAAGATGGCTATAAAAATAGATAGTTTATTTTTCATAAATTTCGTCCAAAATTTCTTTTATCTCATCGCTTATTTGCGGATTTTTATGTGCGTACTTTTTCCACCAAATTTTTAAATTTGATCTAAAATCCTCTTGGTTTTGCAAAATGCTCTTTCCGCCGTCATTTTGTGAGGCTTGCCAAAGCTCATTTTGTATCTTTTCTTTTGCCTCTTTTTGCTCCAAATTTTCCACACTAAAAGGAGCTGAGAGGCTAAAATTTATAGTTGAAAATGGCTTTGGAAGTATCATCTTGTCCCAGCTTTTAAACTCCCAAAATGAGTTTGCTTCAAAATTTAGAGCATAAATTTCGCAAGATGACTTTTGTGCGATTGCCGCGGCTCCGTCTGCTACGCTGTGTCTTGGTCCTCTTGGGCCATCTGGCGTAATGATGACGTCGTGGCCTTGCTTTATTTCTCTTAAGGCTTCTATAAGCGCCCTTGCGCCGCCTTTTGAGCTACTACCCCTAATGGTACCGATGCCAAAAAATTTGATTATTTTAGTGATTAGTTCGCCATCTTTGTGGTCGCTGATTATCACTTTGCCTTGTTTTCTATTTTGTCTGCTCCACCACTGCCTGTAAGCAAAGCTCATGAAGCTAAGTCTGCCGTGCCAAAAGACGACTACGCAGCTATTTTGTGGTAAGAAATTTGGAGTGTAGCTCTTTTTGCAGGTTAGGAAAATGAGCCACATTAAAATATAGATGAAAAAGACACCAATGCTTGTGGCGAGCTTTTCAAAGATATTTTTAAATTTGCAGCTCGCCATACAAAACCATTCGTTTTGGGTTTGTGATCTTGATTTTTTGTGTAGTGCCAAGAAGCTCTTCGCTTCCATCAACTTGAACTAAAAAGTTATTAAAGCTTCGCCCAGCAACGCCGCCATTTGCTCTTAGCTCTTCAAAATATACATCAAAAATTTTATCTTTTTGTGCCGCCACGATCTCGTCTAAAATTTCATTGTGGCGATTTTGTAGGCGAGTAAGCCTTTCTGAAGCGGTCTTGTCATCTATTTGATTTGTAAAAGTAGCTGCCTTTGTAAGCGGACGAGGTGAATACTTAAAGCTAAAAATTTGCTCAAATCTAACTTGCTCAAGCACATCCATCGTATCTTCAAATTCACTATCACTCTCGCCCGGAAATGCGACGATGATATCAGTTGAGATGCTCACGTCCGGGCACATCTTTCTAAGTCTTAGCGCGCGGTCTAAAAACCACTCTTTTGTGTATCCGCGCTTCATCTCGCGTAAAACTTTGGTGTTTCCGCTTTGAAGCGGCATATGCATTGATTTACAAATTTTTGGATTATTAGTGAAAATTTCAAGAAATTTATCATCCATGTGAAGTGGGTGTGGGCTTGTAAATCTTATCCTCTCAACGCCACCTATCTCGCTTATCTTTACTAGCAGGTCGCTAAAATCGATATTTTCTTGCACGCCTGAAAATCTTTTGCCGTAGTTATTGACATTTTGCCCTAGTAAAAATATCTCTTTTGCACCGCTTTTTGCAGCCTTTTCTACCTCTTTTAAGATGAGGCTTGAAGGGATAGAAATTTCATCGCCTCTGGTGTGTGGGACGATGCAGTAGGTGCATTTTTTATCGCATCCGATCGAGATGTTGATATGACTTTTATATGGTGAGCCTCTAAACTCGCCAAATGCGTATTCGCTCTCGTCGTGGTTGATGTCGGTTGAGATAAATTTAGGCGTATTTACCGCCTTTGTGATCTTACTAACATTTCTTGCGCCAAGGACAAAGTCAACGTAAGGTGCGCGCTTAAAAATTTCGCTACCCAAATGGCTTGCAGTGCAACCGCAAACACCTATTTTAGCTCCTCTTTTTTTGGCTTTTTCAAAGGCTCCGACCTCGCTAAAGAGCTTATGAACTGGCTTTTCACGAACCGAGCAAGTATTTATAAGGATTAAATCAGCTTCTTCTATATTTTGTGTTAAGGAGTAGTCTTCTTTTTGTGAGAGCTCAGCTATGATATGCTCGCTGTCACGAACATTCATAGCACAGCCTAGAGTTTGGATAAAGAGTTTTTTACTCATTAAAGTATATGCACTTCATACATGTAGTCGCTATCATCAAGTCCGTATTTTACGGTTCTGTGATAGACGCTTAGCCCTTTTTCTTCAAAATGCTCTACTAAGGCGATTAGTTGTTTGTGTGTGTTTTCTTTATCAAAATAGAAAATTTTCTGACCCTCTTTTTCGACAGCTGCCTCTATTTTTTCTAGTGAAATCGTTTTTGGCTTTGCGTCTAATTCGGCTCTTGCAAGTTTTAGCTCCATTTTTAATCCTTTCAAAATCTTAAATTTTAATCGGTCAATATATCCAAAACATCATAAAAAAAGGATTAAATAAAAGTTGATAATAAGCTTAAAGTTATTAAAAGTATGGCTTATGTATAATTTCAAAACCTCACGAAAAATCCCCGAAATTTATCGTTACAATGGAGAAAAAATGGAAAGAATTTCAGATATCATCGAGTCAATTGCAAATGAGAAAAATTTAGAGATAGAAGATGTAAAAGAGCGCGTTATAAGAGCTTTGATAAACACTGCAAAAAGAGTTTATGGCGAAAATTATGAGTATGATGTGAGTATCGATGCAAATAAAAATTTAAAGCTTTATCAAAAAATTTCAATCGTAGCAAACGACGATGAGAGGCTTGAAGAAGACAATGAGCACTTTTTAAGCTTAAAAGAGGCTAAAAAGATAGACAGTGGCGTAGAGATCGGAGATGAGCTCACTTACGAGCTAAGTCTTGATAACCTTGGAAGGACCGCAGCCCAAACACTTCACAAGGAGCTTGAGTATCACATCCAGCGCCTAGTGGAAGAGAAAATTTTACAAAAATATAATGAAATGAGCGGTCACATGGTCTTTGGACCAGTTGTCAGAGTCGATAATGACGAAAACACATTTATCGAGATAGACGAGCTTCGTGCCATCTTGCCACGCAAAAACCGCATAAAAGGTGAGAAATTTAAAGTGGGTGACGTGGTAAAAGCAGTCATTAGAAAAGTTTTTACAGATAAAAATTTAGGTATAAAGGTCGAGCTTTCAAGGACTTCGCCAAAATTTCTTGAAGCTCTACTAACTTCAGAGGTACCTGAGATAAAAGATGGTGGCATTATCATTCAAGGAAGTGCGAGAATTCCTGGTGAAAGAGCTAAAGTAGCGCTCATCTCAACTACTCCAAACATCGATCCAGTTGGTGCAACGGTCGGCACAAAGGGCGTTAGGATAAATGCTGTAAGTAAAGAGCTTCATGGTGAGAGCATCGATGCGATCGAATATACCACTGAGCCAGCGATCTTGGTAGCTCGCGCTATGGCACCTGCTATCATCACATCAGTAAAGATCGAAGAAAACAAGGCGATCGTGACACTTGCGAGCGAGCAAAAGAGTAAGGCGATCGGTAAAAATGGCATAAATATCCGCCTTGCAAGCATGCTAACTGGCTATGAGATCGAGCTAAATGAGCTTGGCTCAAAAACTAGCAGCAGCGGCGAAAATGGCGAAATGGTTAAAGATCTAAAAGCACTCTTTGGTGATAACTAATGAAATTTGAAATAAGAAAAGCAACGAGAGCTGATATAGACGTGATCTGCGAGCTTGTAAGAGAGCTTGCGAGCTATGAAAAGATGAGTGACCAAGTCACTTTTACTAATGAAATTTTTGCAGACTCCATCTTTAATAAAAATCACGCAAAAGCCCTTGTTTGTGAGAGTGAGAGTAGGGCGATAGGATATGCTATCTATTTTTACACATTTTCTACATTTTTGGGGCTTGGCGGGATCTATCTTGAGGACATCTACGTCAAAAAAGAGTTTAGAAATCAAGGCATCGGCAAGGCTTTTTTTAAATTTCTAGCTCAAATTTGCAAGGATGAAAATTTAAAAAGGCTTGAGTGGTGCTGCCTAAACTGGAATGAGCCAAGCATCAAATTTTATGAGAGCATGGGCGCTAAAAATCAATCTCTTGAGTGGAGAACCTACCGCTTAGACGGCGAAAATTTAGAAAATTTATAGCTTATTTTAAAAGTAGAGCAGTTGGTTAAAAGCTCAAATTTGCTTTGAAATTTGAGCTTGTGAGTGATTAAAATTTATATGTATATCCCATATAGAGACCGATGTTTGTCTCTTTTATTTTTGCATTATCATATTTTGCTATAGAGCGATATTTTGTTCTATCAGCTTTTAAACCAAACTCAACCGCATTGTTTTCATTGATAGAGTATTCTGCACCAACTTTCGCACCTAGTATCCAGCCAGTTGAGTTGCCTTTTTCAGAGCCATCATGTGTGTCAAATACATCCATTTTAAGCTTTGAAAAACCAGTGTAGCCACCAAGAACTAGTTTAAGATCTTTTGCTACGCTTGGAGTATAGTCAGCCCCAACTATAAATTTATGGGTTTTCCATTTTATTATTGTGCCATCTTCGTCACCAAGTGACTTTTTGGCTTGAAAGTCATATATGTAAGCTCCATAAACTCTAGCTACGTCAAAGTCATAACCAGCTTTTATGCCAAGACCTGGTTGTGCTTTTTTAGCTTTTGATTTGCCATTGTCGCTTTTTGCTGTTAAATTTGAATTAAAAGAATAATCTCCTTCAACTCCCACAAACGCTCCTTGCGCTAAAGCAGCGGCACTAGCTAGGCTTAAACCTAAAGCAACTTTTAAAACTACATTTTTCATTTTTACTCCTTATTTAAAAAATGTTACGCGGCTATTTTAAATTTTCTTATATTAAATAAAGTTTAAATATTCAATGAAATTAATAAAGAACATAAAATAATTCAATTGTTTTCTTATCAGAATAAAATTTATAAAATCACTCAAAAAGAAGGAGTGTAAAGTGGCTAAGATGACAAAACGTGATATGGCTTATCATTTAGACGTTGATGTCGCAACGCTTTACAACTGGCGAAAACACAAGCCCAACCTTTATCGTATCGTGATGCTTGGATTTAAATTTGACGAGCTTATCGAGCAGAGCAAGAAGACTTACAACGAGCTTTGTGAATATGAAAATTTAATCAATCAAGACATAGAAAAATTTAGTAAATAATCGTTTAAAAATCGTAATCTCTTTTATAATTGCAAGAGCTAGAAAATTCAAATTTCTAAGATATTTTTAGCTGGATATTTTAAGTGAAGAAATTTGAGCTCAAAGCAAGCGCTTCAAGCTCATTTAAATTTACTCGTTTAGGATAGAGAGAAGCTCTTTATTATCTTTTGTTTTTAGCATTTTTGCGTATAAGAATTTAAGCGCTTCAACATCATCCATTGTCGCAATCGCAGAGCGGATAGCCCAAATTTTTTGAAGCTCGTCAGGTTTTTGAAGTAGTTCTTCTTTTCTGGTACCTGATTTTAGTACGTTGATAGCTGGGTAAATTCTGCGGTCTGAGATGTTGCGGTCAAGCACTATCTCGCTGTTTCCAGTGCCTTTAAACTCTTCAAATATAACTTCATCCATGCGTGAGCCAGTGTCGATAAGAGCGGTTGCGATGATGGTTAGAGAGCCGCCATGTTCGATGTTTCTGGCTGCGCCAAAGAAACGTTTTGGCTTGTGAAGTGCGTTTGCGTCCACGCCGCCTGTTAGCACCTTACCGCTTGGTGGGGTCACTGTGTTGTAGGCACGCGCTAGACGGGTTATACTGTCAAGCAAGATGATGACATCTTTGCCCATCTCAACTAGACGTTTTGCTTTTTCGATGACTAGCTCTGCTACGCGGACGTGATTAAGCGCTGGTAGATCAAATGTCGAGCTAAAAACCTCGCCTTTTACGCAGCGCTGCATATCGGTAACTTCTTCTGGTCTCTCATCAACCAAAAGTACCATGAGCTGGGCTTCTGGGTGATTTTTAGCGATGCCGTGGGCTAGTTCTTTCATAAGCTCAGTTTTACCGCTTCTTGGGGGTGCGACGATGAGGCCACGCTGACCTTTACCGATAGGCGTGAAAAGGTCAAGCACACGGCCTGTTAGTTTCATCGGATCATATTCTAAATTTAGCTTTTCAGTTGGGAAAAGTGGGGTTAGGTTGTCAAATAATGGCCTCTCTTTAGCGTCTGCTAGAGGCATATAGTTTACCGCCTCGATCTTTAAAAGAGCATAGTATTTTTCTTGATCTTTTGGTTCTCTTACTTGACCTGTGATGATGTCGCCCACACGAAGTGCAAATTTGCGGATCTGTGAGTTTGAAACGTATGCGTCGTTTGAGCTGTCGCTTAAATTCGCATCAACAGCCCTTAAAAAGCCATAACCTTCGTTTGTGATCTCTAAAATTCCAGTAAATAGTATAAAGCCGCCTTGTTTTGTCTGGGTTTTTAGTATCTCAAATATCAAATCCTGCCTACGAAATTCGCGTGGATTTTCGACACCGACGCTATTTGCGATCTGTACTAGCTCGTCTAAGCTAAGCGTTCTTAGCTCTTCAATCTTGTGTCCGTCTACTGGTATGTGTGTTCTTGATGCTTGATGTTTTTTTGTAGTTTTTGTGTTTTGAGCAACACTTTGCTCGGTTTGGTTATTTTCCATATTTCCTCTTTAAATGCGGGGATAATTTTGCAGAATTTCTAGGTTTCAAAAAGAAGTTTTTGAAAGTTTTGGCATTTTATAAAAATAAAACTTTGTTGTCAAGAAATGGCATAAAATAAAATTTTTGCTCAAAAATGGTTGATTTGCTATAATCTCGCCATTTTATAACGATAATAAAAGAAGAAATTTGTGCCTATTTTTGCAGTTTGTTTGCTTCAAATTTATGTATTTAAATTATGGTGCGTAATAGGCATGCGATGCAATAATATTGGTAAAAATTTTAGATAAAAGAAAGTAAAAATGCCACAAAGTAGATGTGCTCATTGTAGATTAAAATTTGATGAAAGCGTGATGATCTCAAATGAAAGCGGACTTAAATTTTGCTGTGTTGGTTGCAAAGGCGTTTATGAAATTTTAAATGAAAATGGGCTTAGTGAGTTTTATGAACGTCTTGGTAAAAATACACTTACACCGGCAAACAACGGTGCAAATATCAAAAATTTAGCGGCAAATTTTAGCGAGCTTGTGACAAAAGAGGGCGACTTTAGTCAAATTTCATTTTTAATTGATGGTATCACTTGCTCAGCTTGCATCTGGCTACTTGAAAAGGCACTTTTTAGCTTGTCTGGAGTCTTGGAGGTAAATATCAACTCGCTTAATCAAAAAGCGGTCATTATTTTTGATGAGCAGGAGCTTTTGGTAGAGCAAATAATTGAAAAAATTTATGCCGTTGGCTACGTCCCAAAGCCATATGCTACGAGTCAAAAAGAGGACGAGCTAGCTAAGAAAAGAAGGAAATTTTACACAAAAGCGCTAGTTGGTATCTTTGCTACGATGAATATTATGTGGCTGGCCATTGCTCAGTATAGCGGGTATTTTAGTGGTATAAGAGGCGATATAAAAGATATTTTAAGATTTGCGCAGTTTGTATTAGCAACGCCTGTACTTTTTTATACTGGTAGCGAGTTTTTCAAAGGGGCAAAGATAGCCATAAAAAACGCTTCGCCAAATATGGATCTGCTTGTTATCACGGGAGCTAGCATAACCTATATCTACTCTATTTTTGCGATGTTTACGAGGAGTGGCGAGAGCTATTTTGATTCAGTTGCGATGATCATCACCTTTGTTTTTATCGGTAAATTTTTAGAAATTTTGGGTAAGAAAAAGGCACTTGAGACTTCAAATTTCTTAAATGATATGCTGCTTACAAAGGTATGTATTTTGGAGGATGGCAAGGATGTTTTAAAAGAGCCAAGAGATGTAAATTTGGGCGAAAAGATCGTGCTAAGATCTGGCGAGAGGGCGCTACTTGATGGAGTGGTGCTTAGTGGTGAGGCAAGCGTGGATAGCTCAAGTCTAACGGGAGAGAGCCTGCCTGTGACCTTGGGAGTAGGGCAAGAGGTAAAAAGTGGCGTCATTTGCCAAAATGGACAAATCATCTATGAAGCAAAGGAAATTTTTAAAAATTCTTATCTAAATCAGCTTATAAATTTGCTCCAAACTGCAGAGCTAAAAAAGCCAAATATCGAGCTAGTAGTCAATAAAATCGCTTCTAAATTTTCTCTTAGCGTGCTAACTTTGGCATTTTTTACATTTTGGTTTTGGTACTTTAAATTTGGCTTTTCAGAAGCTATTGTCACGGCTGTTAGCGTCATCGTGATCGCTTGCCCTTGTGCGCTTGCGCTTGCCACGCCAGTTAGTAGTGTCTGTGCCCTTGGTGTGGCCTTTAAAAATAGAGTGCTTTTTAAGGAGGCTAAATTTTTTGAAAGCCTTGCAAAGTGCGATGTAGCGGTATTTGATAAGACTGGCACGCTTACAAAGGCAGAATTTAAAGTTAGTGATTTTTTCATAAAAGAGAGCATAAGTTTAGATGAAATTTATTCGCTAGCTCTTATATCAAATCATCAAATAAGCGTGGCAGTGGCTAAATTTCTAAAGCAAAAAGGTGCAAGGAAAATAGAGCTTAAAAATACAAATTTAAGCGTGGCAAAGGGTGTTGAGGCTGAAATTTCGGGTAAAAAATTTTATGCAGGAAGCAAGCGATTTTTAGTTGAAAATGGTATTAGCTTTGATGAAGCTGAAGAAAATGTGAGCTTTTTTGTGGGGCTTAATGGTGAGTTAGTGGCGAAATTTTACCTAAAAGATAGTGTAAAGCCCGAAGCAAAGACCTTGATAGACGAGCTAAAGAGCGCTGGCATGAAAGTGTGTATCTTAAGTGGCGACGTGCAAAAAGTGGTAAAAAATGTGGCAGATGAGCTTGGCGTGAGTGAGTTTAGAGCAGAGATGTTGCCTGAAACGAAAGCTAAATTTATAAGCGAACTAAAAGAGCAGGGCAAAAAGGTTCTAATGGTAGGAGATGGCATAAATGATGCAGCAGCGCTTAGCCTTGCTCATGTTGCCATTTGTATGGGAAGCGGGGCGGCAATAAGCCTAGAAAGAAGCGATGTAGTGCTACTTGATAATAGTTTAAAAAGTCTAGCAAAGGCCATAAAAATCTCAAAATTTACTTACAAAACGATAAAGCAAAATTTGCTCTTTTGTCTTCTTTATAATGTTCTTGCTCTGCCATTTGCTGTGTGTGGCTATGTCATTCCGCTATTTGCTGCACTTTTTATGTCGCTTAGCTCGCTAAGTGTTATCTTAAACTCACTTTATATTGTTAGAAAATTTAAGGAAAAATAATGGATAGTGCGACACTTGCGATGCTAGTTTTTATCTCAGTTTTGATGGGAGCATTTTTGCTTTTTGGCGTGCTTTGGGGGATAAAAAATAAGCAATTTGAAGACTACCGAAAATTTTTAGACGGAGCAAATTTGGACGATGAAGATGCACTAAATGAAGCTTATGAGCTAGAGCTTCGCAAAAAAGAAGCCCTAAAAAAAAGAGCAAAATCTAATAAAGATAAAATTTAGCTCTCAATCGTTGGCTCGCCAAAAAGTCTATTGGCCTCTTTTAGGACCCCTTGTTCTCTTTGTCTTTGAAGCTCTTCTGGCGTTTTTGGCTCTTTATTTAGCATCAAAGCAAAGTTATTTTTCTCGTTTTGCAGCTCGCCTTTTATCTCTGCTTTTGGCTCATTTTTAGTTTCAACATTATTTGCATTTAGTCTTGAAATTTCCTCATCAAGCTCGTCTAGTTCGCTTTTTTCATTATTTTCTAAAGAGGCTTTAGGCGTCTTAGTTTGTACTTTTTGCTCATCACTCTTTGCATTTACTATTTTCGCATTTTGTCCAAAAAGCGTATGCAATATCTCATTTAAAATTTTCCAATTTTTCTTAAAATATTCAAGATTTTCATCTTTTGCATTTACTATCAGTCCAAGTTCATTGTTATTAAAGAAGCTAAATTCTACAAATTCTTTAAAAAACTCGCCAAGATCGTAATTTCTATCATAAATTTTTGTTAAGAAGAGTTCGTATGGACCTTGCATTTTAGTAGAAGCTACTTGGCTTTTTTGAGTGATGACTTCTGTGATTTGAGTGGAATTTTCACTATTTTTTGAGATCACTTCATTTATAGCATCATCAATATCTTGTAAATTTAGCGCTTCTATCATCATAAAAAGCATTAGCATTAGCACAAAGCCATTGTCACTACTTACATTTAGCATACCTTTAGCTTGTGCCAAAATCCTAAAAAATCTCTCATAAACAAGTAGTGAAATTTTTGAGTCGTTTTCTATAAATTTTTGCTTTAAATTTGCCAAAATTTCATCTATTATCATCTCAGGATCGTAGCTTTCAAGCTCGCTTACAAGCACTCTGATCGCATTTTTATCGTGATTTAAAACATGAGCTATTATCTCTTCGATCTTTTCTGGATCAAGAAGTCCTAACATCGATGCTACGCCATTTGCCGTGACATTATTTGCCCCGTAAATGATAGCTTGATCAAGAAGTGTCAAAGTATCTCTTAACGATCCTCCGCCACTTCTTGCTAAAATTTCAAGTGCCTCTTTTTCGTAGCTAATGCCTTCTTTGCTTAAAATAAACTCAAGATGTTTAATGATGCTGTATCTGCTTATTTGCTTAAACCTAAAATGCTGCGTTCTTGAAAGCACCGTTGTTGGGAGTTTTAATGGATCAGTCGTCGCTAGGATAAATTTTACATAGCTTGGTGGCTCTTCAAGCGTTTTTAAAAGAGCGTTAAATGCCTCTTTAGTTAGCATATGCACTTCATCGATTATAAAAATTTTATATCTTGCCATTGCTGGAGCATATTTTGTTTGCTCTATTAGCTCTCTTATATCATCTATCTTTCTGTGGCTAGCAGCGTCCATTTCGATGATGTCCATATGTCTTGACTCATTTGCCATTATGCATTGTGGGCATACTTCACATGGTTTTGAAGTAGGTCCTTTTTCGCACACTAAAGCTTTTGAAAATATCCTAGCACTTGAAGTTTTTCCACTGCCTCTAAGCCCAGAAAATAGATATGCGTGGCTTATGCGACCCTCGTCAAGTGCGTGTATAAGACTTTTACTAACGGCTTCTTGACCGATAAGTTCATCAAAATTTTTAGGGCGATATTTTAAAGCTAGTGCTTGCAATGCGGTATCCTTTTTATAAAGTTCAAGGATTTTATAAAAAAAGGCATAAATTTATGATTATTTATATCTTTAAATTGGGTTAAAATTTTTATGTTTTTAGGTTGCATTTAGTTAAATTTTAGATAATTGGTAATTTAAAAAGGATGAAAATGTCTGCATTTTGGAGTGGATTTTTTACAAGTTTATCTTTAATATTGGCTATCGGCGCGTAAAATGCATTTGTTTTGAAGCAGGGTATAAAAAAAGGAACATGTTTTTGCAGTTTGCTTAATATGCGCATTTAGTGATGCCTTGCTTATATTTGCTGGAGTTTTTGGTTTTGCAAAAGTGCTACAAAAATTTGAGTTTTTTAAACAGGTTGCCATATATGGTGGCTTTATCTTTTTATTTGTCTATAGTCTAAAGAGTTTGTATGGTGCATTAAAAATCCCAAAAGCCTTCTTCCTAGTGCGCAACACGAGTCCAAATTTAGCAAAATAGTGCTTTTGACGCTTGCTTTTACTTGGCTAAATCCTCACGTCTATCTTGATACGATGCTTTTAATAGGATCTATTTCAACAAAATTTGGAGATGAAAATATAATTTTTGGCATCGGTGCTAGTCTTGCATCGCTATTTTTCTTCTTTTCTTTAGGATATGGAGCAAGAGTTCTCGCTCCAGTTTTTGCAAAAGAATTTTCATGGAAAATTTTAGAAATTTTTGTTGGGATTATTATGCTTCTAATCGCTTTTAGTTTACTTTTTACCAAAGTATAGATAAAATACATAAAATTTTACGCTAAATATTTTGTATTTTTATATGTATTAAAAATTTATATATTATCAATGTAAGATGCATTGATATGTACGACGGAGATTTTATGTTTTAAATTTGATTAAAAAAGTCTCCAAGCCCAAAATGAGCTTGGAGATTGCGTTTTAGCAAGAGAAGCAAGTTTTAAACTCATAAGCGGTTGGGCGCGCTTCGTAAGGCCAAACTTGAGTTTCAAATTTAAAGTGTTGATAGGTATCTATGAAAAGATCGGTCATTATTGGTTTTAAGTATTCATTATCGCGAATTAGTGCTTCTAAGCTACCGCGAAGTGTGTGTGGAAGCTGCTCGATGCCACGCTCTCTGATCTCATCAAGATGAAGTTTAAATAAATTTTCATCCATAGGACCAACTGGCTCATATTTGTGCTTAACGCCGTCAAGTCCTGCCATTAACATCGCTGAAAAGGCTAGATAAGGGTTTGCTGTGCTATCTGGAAATCTCATCTCAGCTCTAACTGACTTCTCGCCAGCGCCGTAAGGTATGCGGATGCTCGCTGAGCGGTTTTGGCTAGAGTAAGTGAGGATAGATGGCGCTTCAAAGCCTGGGATTAGGCGTTTGTAGCTGTTTGTGCTTGGGTTTGTGAAGGCTGCAACGCTCCTTGCGTGTTTTAAAACGCCGCCGATGTAGTGCCTTGCAAAGTCACTTAAATTTGCGTAGTTGCCCTCTTTATAGAATAAATTTTTACTATCTTTCCAGACTGATTGATGAACGTGCATGCCGCTTCCGTTATCGCCATAAAGTGGTTTTGGCATAAATGTAACTGTCTTGCCGTTTAGGTGAGCAACCATGCGAACGACGTATTTATAAATTTGGACATTATCGGCGGCTTCGACTAAGTTACCAAATTTCACGCCGATCTCACCTTGTCCTTGAGCAACTTCGTGGTGTCCTAAAAAGACTTCAAGACCAACTTGCTCTAGAACTTGCATCATCTCGGCTCTTAGATCTACCATGCTGTCGATTGGTTGAGTCATCAAGTAGCCGCCTTTTCTGCGTGGGCGATGACCTGTGTTGTAGCTATCTTTAAAGTCAGTAGCATCGTTCCACTCGCCTTCTTCGCTATCTACTTGATACATCGCGCAGTTTGGGCTATCGATGATTTTGACGTTGTCAAAGACAAAAAATTCATTCTCAGGGCCAAAATACGCCTCATCACCAAGACCGCTATCTTTTACGTACTGCATTGCTCTTTTGGCTATTGAGCGAGGGCATTTTTCATAAATTTGACCCTTGTAAATGTCGTAAATATCGCAAAAAACAACAACTGTAATATCAGAAGTAAATGGGTCTAAAAATGCAGTTGTAGCTTCTGGCTTCATTATCATATCGCTCTTATCGATTGGTTGCCAGCCATGCATAGAGCTAGCGTCCATCGGGATGCCATTTATGAAATTTTCTTTCGTAACAGCTTTTATGTTGTAGCTTATGCTGTGCCAAGCGCCGTTTAGATCGGTAAATCTAAAATCTACAAATTTGACTTCATTTTCTTTACAAAAATCAAAAAAATGATCTATATTTTGGACGAATTTTCCCACTTTTTTCTCCTTTTAATTTTTAAATTTTTCGTATTCTATCATAAAACCTAATATTTAAGATTAAATTTATATTTTATTTGAACCCAATCTAAAATTTTACTAATTCTCTATCTCTATTTTTAAAAATAGCACATTTTGAATAACCTAAATCTCTGGCTATTTGCTCGCAAATTTCACCATTTTTACCGATATCTTCTTTTGCGTGAGCATCTGAGCCAAAGGTGATGGTTATATCTTTTTCGGCTATTAGCTCAAGTAAATTTATGCTTGGATATTGCTCGCCGATAGGCTTTCTAAAGCCAGCAGCATTTATCTCAACAACTAAATCTGCTTCTTTTATCGCATTTACTGCATTTTTAGCCAAAATTCTAACATCCTTTTTTGGTAAAAATTTAAAAAGTTTTAAAAGATCGATATGCCCCATAATGTCAAATTTGCCAAGCTTGGCTGATCTTTCTACATGATCAAAATACTCTTGCCAAATTTGATCCAAGTCTTTGCCCTCGTAGCCACCGATAAATTCTGGATTGTCAAATGCCCAGCCGTTAAAAAAATGCACAGAGCCTATTAGATAATCGACCTTTCTAGCAAAAACTCGCTCATCCATAAATCCATCTAAAAAATCCATCTCATAGCCAAGCAAAATTTCTATCTCACTGCTAAATTCATCTCTTAAATGTAAAATTTCGTCTTCATATCCTTGCATTTCATCAAAGCTCATTCTGTAAGCTTCATCGTAGTTCATCGGTGCGTGATCGCTAAAGCCAAAGTATTTTGTGCCAGCTTTTATTGCGTTTTGCACATACTCTCTTGGCTCGCCAACTGCGTGCTTGCAAAGTGGCGTATGGTTGTGAAGATCGACGGTCATTTTTAGCCTTTTAAGGTCGTTTATTTTTAAAAATGCTATCTAAAAATTTATAAATTTAAAGATAAAAGTATTGCCTTTAAACTTACTTTTTATTTAAATCCTATATAATCAAGCCAAATTTTATTAGGAGCTTTTATGACCCAAGAGGAACTTGACGCACTTATGGCGGGCGGATTAGAGGATGATTTAGGTGATACTAAAGATGCCAGCCAAGAGGTCGCGGACGTCAAAGAGGAAACAGACGAGGTAGCAGAAGTTGCAGAGGCAATGAGTGCTAAAGCAGATGAGCCACAAGCAAATAGTTCAAAACATGGCGAAAACTACAGAGTGAGTGCAGACGGCGTTTGGCCACCACCACCACCGACTGAAGACCACAAAATGGTGCACCAGCTTGACGATGTGACAAGAGATAGCGAAGAGAAAGCTACTCAGATGTTTGACAAGCTTGAGACGATAAATAACTTTTTTATGGATGCTGAGAGCGACTCAAATAGCCTAAAAGACGCGATAAACTCAAACATCGAACTATTTACGACACTAAGTGAGAAATTTCCAAATATTGCCGCATTTAGCGAGGCTTTGGAGAAAAACAACGCACTTCTTGGCACGGTTGATAATATCATCTCAAATTTACAAATGGGACAAGATGAGATCATGATGGCTATGGATATGATGCAGTATCAAGACATCCACAGACAAAAGATCGAGCGTGTTATCAACGTTATGAGGGCGCTTAGCAAATATATGAATACCTTGTTTGAAGGTCGTATCGATGATGATAAGCGCGTGGGATCTGCTGTTCATATCGCTGGTGATACAACAACAGAAAACCTTGTCAGCAACGACGACATCGAAGCCTTGATAGAAAGTCTAGGTAAAAAATAGTGCTAAAAAGGCCTGAGCTTTTATCTCCAGCTGGAAATTTAACAAAACTTAAAATCGCCCTTGAGTATGGAGCCGACGCTGTTTATGGATCGGTGGCTAGTTTTTCACTAAGGACTAGATCAGCAAGGGAATTTAACCTTGAAACATTCAAAGAGGCGATAGACTACACACATGCAAAAGGAAAGAAATTTTATGCGACCATAAATGCCTTTCCTTTTAATTCGCAGATCGAGCCACTAAAAAGGCACTTGCAGACTATCTCGGCGATGAAGCCAGATGCCTTTATTATCGCAACTCCAGGAGTCATGAGCCTAGCAAAGGCTATTGCGCCTGATATCGAGATACATCTCTCAACTCAGGCAAATGTCATGAACGTGCTTGATGCAAAAATTTATCATGACATGGGCGCAAAACGTATCGTCGTGGCACGCGAGATGAATTTAAAAGATGTCATAAAGATAAAAGAAGAAATTCCAACTCTTGATATTGAAATCTTTGTACATGGCTCGATGTGCTTTGCTTATTCTGGTAGGTGCTTAGTAAGCTCGGTGCAAAGCGGGCGTATGTCAAATCGCGGCAGCTGTGCCAACGACTGCAGGTTTAAGTATGAACTTTACGCTAAAAACGAAGAGAGTGGCGTGCTTTTCCGCCTAGAGGAAGACGAGCATGGCACTCATATTATGAACTCAAAAGATCTTTGCCTAATATCGCACATCAAAGAGATCGTTGATAGTGGCGTAATAGATAGCCTAAAAATAGAAGGTCGCACAAAGAGCGAGTACTACGCAGCTTGCACAGCAAGAGCCTACAAAATGGCGATAGATGATGCCATGGATGATAAATTTGACGCACAAATTTATGAAAACGAAATAAATACACTAAAAAATCGTGGCTTTACGGATGGATATTTGGTGCATAGGCCTTATGAGAGAATAGATACACAAAATCACGTTAGTAGCCTAGAAGAGGGCACGCATCAGGTAAATGCAATAAGCGAAGATGGCGAGTTTTTCAAGTGTAAATATAAAATTTTTCCAGGCAATAGCTATGAGATCGTGGCTCCTACTGGATCGGTTATAGAAGATAGCGAGAATGAAATCTCAAAGGTTTATTCACAAGATGGCAAGAAATTTATCAAATTTAAGCAGCTCATCACCAAAAAAGGTAAGGTTATGAGTGAAATTCACAGTGGCAATGAAAATGAGATAAGTCTTGGTATTAAGCTACCAAAATTTAGCTTTTTGAGGGAGAAAATATGAAATTTGTTTCTATTATAATGGGAAGTAAAAGCGACTATGAGATCGTTAGCGAGGCGGCAAAAACTCTTGAAAAATTTGGCGTAAAATATGAACTGATAATCAGCTCAGCTCACAGAAGTCCAAAAAGAACTAGTGAGTACGTCGCAAATGCTGAGAAAAAGGGTGCAAAAGTCTTTATCGCAGCTGCTGGTATGGCGGCTCACTTGGCTGGAGCGATCGCTGCAAATACTGCAAAACCAGTGATCGGCATACCAATGGCAGGTTCGGCTCTAAGTGGCGTTGATGCACTTTACTCAACTGTGCAAATGCCAAGTGGTATGCCAGTGGCAACCTTAGCTATCGGAAAAGCTGGAGCGATAAATGCAGCCTATTTGGCGGTGCAAATTTTAGCCCTTGAAGATGATAGTCTAGCAAGTGCTCTAAAAGCTGACAGAGAGGCGAAGATAAAGGCTTTAGAGGAAGACTCTTCAAAGGTTGAAGTGATACTGTAAAAAGGAGAAGCGGTGCAGACCTATCTTGGTGTTGATGAATTTTGCAAACTTGTGCATTTGGAGCGTGAAGTTATCGAAGATATGATAAATCGTGGCGTTTTGAAAACCAAAGAGGAAAATGGAGAAATTTTGATAGAAGCGAGCGAAGGAACGATGAGTGTTGTGCCTAGTGTTTCGCAAAATTTATCTTTGCAGTCGCAAAGCCAAGATGGTATCAGTTTTGTTGAAAAGACGATTGGAACGATATTAAATTTACACGAAAAGGTACTTGACGCAAAGGATGAGACGCTTGAAACCCTAAGAAATGAGAATAAATTTTTAAAAGAGGCGCTTATTTCTATGCAAGAGCTCTATGACGAAGATAGAAAAACGGTCGAGACGCTTACAAAACAGCTTAAAATTTCACAAGATGAAGTTGAATTTCTAAAACGAAAATACAAGCTAATGTGGAACCAAGCGGTTGAAAATTTTAACGGACAAAAGTAGTTTATGAAGATTATAAATTTAGAGGATAGTTTTGAAATTTACGGAGTAAAAACTCGCACTAAAAATGAAGATGAGATAGGCGGTAAGGGTAAAATTCCAGCTTTATGGTCTAAATTTATGAGCGAATACTATGATGGCAAGAGTGAAATTTATAGCGTTTACTGCAACTATGAAAGCGATCTTAACGGACATTACGATAACTTCATCGGCACAAGATTAAGCCACAAAAGTGATAAAATCTTAGAGATAAAAAGTGGCAAATATGCCGTTTTTAGTTTTGCAAGGGAGCCACAAAACATAGCAAAATTTTGGGGTGAAATTTGGAAATATTTTGAAAGTAGTGAGCTAAAAAGAGCCTATGAAACGGACTTTGAGCTTTACAGCAGCGACGAGATAAAAATTTATATTTCTATTTTGGGTTAGGAAAAATGAATAAAAAAAATAATAGTTCAATCTTAAGTTTTATCGAAAATTTTGGTAACAAATTACCAAATCCAACTATGCTTTTTATCTATCTTTCGATTATTACGATAATAATATCGTTTGTATTAGAAAAGATGGGCGTTGGTGTAAGCTATCAGGCTATCAAAGATGGACAAATATCACAGCTTAATGCAAATGTTATAAATTTGCTTTCTGCTGATAGTCTTAGATCTTTTGTTTCGTCTGTGCTTAAAAATTTTACTAATTTTTATCCTTTGGGAGTAGTCTTTGCGATTATTCTAGGTATTGGTATTGCAGACAAGTCTGGACTTTTATCAGCACTTATGACAAAGATTGCCTTAAAATCTTCCAAAATATGGGTAACTCCAATCGTTATTTTCCTTGGCGTAATGTCAAATGTTGCTTCCTCGGTTGGCTATGTCGTGCTAATCCCGCTCGGAGCTATTTTATTTGCTGGATTTGGTCGCCATCCAATTGCTGGATTAGCTGCTGCTTTTGCTGGTGTTAGCGGTGGCTGGTCGGCAAATTTATTAATCGGTACAAATGACCCGATGTTTGCGGCATTTTCTATGCAAGCAGCTAGCGTGTTAAATCCAGATTATGTAGTGTTAGCAACTGCAAATTGGTATTTTATGATCACTTCGACATTTTTGATCGTCTTTGTTGGCTGGTTTGTAACAGATAAAATCGTAGAGCCTAGGCTTGGTAAATTTGATTTTTTGGGTGATTTTAGCCTAAAAGAGCATAGTGAGATAAGTGTAGAGCAAAAACGTGGCTTAAAATTTTCACTAATAGCGTTGATTGTTTTTGTGATTTTACTGCTTGTGGCTATTTTGCCTTCTGACTCTTTATTTGGAGCAAAAGGCAATGAAAGCTTTATGAAGTCTACTTTTATGCATTCTATTGTTGTTTTTATGATGTTGCTTTTTATAGTGGTAGGCGTAGCTTACGGTGTAGGCGCCAGGAGTATAAAAAGCAGTAATGATGCCATAAAATTTATGGAGCAATCTATTTCTGAGCTATCAGGTTTTTTGGTTTTGATATTTTTCGCAGCCCAATTTACATATCTTTTTAATACCTCAAATATTGGGCTAGTGCTTTCTATAAAAGGTTCTATTTTTCTAAAAGAGGTCGGATTAACTGGACTTAGTCTTATCATAGTTTTTATTTTTTTGATCGCTTTTATAAATTTATTTATAGCTGTTGATTCTGCAAAGTGGGCGATGATGGCTCCGATTTTTGTACCAATGTTTATGAATCTTGGACTCTCGCCAGAGCTTACACAGGCTGCTTTTAGAATAGGCGACTCTACTACAAATATCATAACGCCTTTGATGCCGTTTTTTGTTTTGATAGTAGCTTTTATGCAAAAATACAATAAAGAGTTAAAAATCGGATCAGTTGTTTCTATTATGCTTCCTTATACGGTTGCATTTTTAATTTCTTGGACAGCGCTAATGTCGTTTTGGTACATTTTTGATCTACCACTAGGACCTGGTGCAGTTATACACTATGTAAAGTAAAATTTTAAAAGGAAAGCAATGACATTTTCACAAATAATATTAACCCTTCAAAACTATTGGCAAGAGCAAGGTTGCGTTATACTTCAGCCATACGATATGCCTGCGGGCGCCGGTACCTATCATCAAGCGACATTTTTAAGAAGCCTTGGACCAAAGCCATGGGCGACTGCATATGTAGCTCCAAGCCGCCGTCCGACTGATGGCAGATACGGCGAAAACCCAAACCGCCTAGGCGCTTATTATCAGTTTCAAGTACTCATAAAGCCAAGTCCAGAAAATATCCAAGAGCTTTATCTAAAAAGCCTTGAAAAACTTGGGTTAAATTTAAAAGATCATGACATCCGCTTTGTCGAGGATAACTGGGAGAGCCCAACGCTGGGTGCTTGGGGGCTAGGCTGGGAGGTCTGGCTAGACGGCATGGAGGTGACGCAGTTTACGTATTTTCAACAAGTGGGTGGCATCGCATGCGAGCTGATCTCTGGTGAGATAACATACGGCCTTGAACGTTTGGCCATGTATCTACAAGATGTAAATAGTGTCTACGACATCGTTTGGGACGACAGGGATGGAAACATCGTAACCTATGCCGACGTTCACGAACAAGGTGAGTACGAGTGGAGTAAATATAACTTTGAAGTAGCAAATGTAGATATGCTTTTTAACCAGTTTGAAAACGCATTTAACGAGTGCAAACGCTGCTTAGAGGCTAAAATTTCGTTGCCAGCGTATGATTACTGCATGCTAGCAGCGCATACTTTTAACGTTCTTGATGCGCGTGGAGCGATTAGTGTAACGCAAAGGCAAGACTACATCCTAAAAATTCGAGAGCTTGCAAAAGAGTGTGCGCTAACTTATAAAGAGAGCCTAGAGTAAAAGTAAAATTTTATGAAAATAGCTGAAATTTATAAAATTTTAGATGAAATTTGCCCGTTTGCGAGCCAAGAGCCTTGGGATAATAGTGGCCTTCAAGTTGGCTCATTTGATAGCGAATTTGAGCGAATTTATCTAAGTCTTGATTTAGATAGCAAACTTTTGCAAAATGTCTTGCAAAATTCGCTTATTATCACTCATCATCCTCTCATTTTTAAGGGGCTAAAGAGCTTAGACTACAGCCTTTATCCAAGCTCACTTATAAGAGAGATGATGATAAAAAATATTTTGCTCATCTCGCTTCACACAAATGCTGACCTTGCATTTTTAAATGAAAAATTTGTAACGCAGGTTTTGGGGCTAGAAATTTCAAGCAAAGAGGGTTTTTTGATCTACGCTGATGTGAAGATGAAATTTAGCAAGCTTTGCAAATTTGTAAAAGAAAAACTTGGGCTAGAAAATTTAAGAGTGGTTCATGCAAAAGATGAAATTTCTAAAATTTGTATCTGCACCGGAAGTGGCGCAGATCTCATCCAAGATGTAAAAGCTGACGTCTTTTTAACGGGTGATCTAAAGTATCATCAAGCTCTTTATGCAAAGGAAAATGGGCTAAATTTAATCGATATAAATCACTATGAAAGTGAACGTTGTTTTGGTGATTTTTTAGCAAAATATTTGCAAAATCTGAAAATTGAAGTTATAATACGCAATTCTAAAAATCCATTTACATATTGCTAACAAAAAAAGGAAACATTATGAATAAATACTTACAACAATTAGTTGAATTATCTGACCTTGATAAACAAATAGATGGCTTTATACCACGCATTCAAGACATAGAAAAGGCTTATAAAAATATAGAAGAAGAGTGCGAAAACATAACGGTTAATATAGAAAGACTAGATGAAGAGGTAAATGACCTAAAATCTCAAAAATCAGGAACAAATGCTCATATAGCCGAGTTTAGTGCTAAGATAAAAGATGTGGCTAAAAAAAGCTCAAGCGCAAAAAGTGAAAAGGAGATAAAAGCTCTAAGTCTTGAAGAAGATATTGCAAAAGAGCAACTTGAGGCTGCAAATGAGGAGATCGCTAGACTTGAGAAGCTAATAGATAGTAAAAATAGTCAAAAAGATGAGCTTGGTGCAAAAAAAGCTGAACTTGAAGAGAATTTAAAAAATATAAAAAGCAAAACTTCATCTGAGCTTGAAAATATCGGGAAAGAACGTGAAGAAGTTTATGCTAAAAAAGACAAGCTTATCGCCACTATGAATCAAAAAATTTTGGCATTTTATGAAAAAATTAGAAAATGGGCTCACAACACAGCCGTTGTTCCTGTAAAAAAACAAGCTTGTTATGGCTGCTTTATGCAGATAAACGATAAAACTTTCTCTGCTGTTATCAAGGGTGAAGATATCGTTACATGTCCGCATTGTGGCAGAATCTTATATAAACAAGAGCAATAACACATTTCGTGATAATAATATATTACTTTCTAGCCTCAATACTCTATCTATTTGGGGCTATCTTTTTATTTTTTTTAAGTTTTAAAAAAAAGTATCATAAGTCGATTCCAGCACGTTTTTTCCTCTTTAATAATCCTAAATTTCAAGATACAGATGTACATTTTCATGCTTGTTCATTTGGCGAGGTGCAAGCACTCAAACCTTTGATGCAAAAATTTGATAGTAAAGCTATAAGTGTGGTGACAAATACGGGCTTTGAAGCGGCAAGTAAAATTTGCTCTAACACGAGATTTTTGCCATTTGAAATTTTTTTGCCATTTTGGCTAAAAAAGAGCAAAATTTTAGTTATTTTTGAGGCTGAGCTTTGGCTTATGCTGGTTTTCATGGCGAAGCTAAAAGGCAGTCGCGTGATCCTTATAAACGCTAGAATTTCAGATAGAAGCTACAAAAGCTACTTGAAATTTGGCTTTTTTTACAGATATCTTTTTAAATTTATAGATAAAATTTACGCTCAAAGTGAGCTTGATAAAGAGCACCTAAAGTCACTTGGAGCAGGCAAAATAGAGGTCATTGGCAACATAAAAGCTGCATTTTTGCCAAGCGTGAGTAAAATTTATGAAAAGCCAAAAGCTAGAGTGATCGTATTAGCAAGTACGCATGTTGGCGAAGAAGAGTTGATTTTGCAAAATTTAAATTTAAAAGAAAACGATCTTTTAATCATCGCGCCACGCCACCCTGAGAGATTTGCAGAGGTTGAGAAGATAGCAGGCGACTACGCTAAAAAGCATGATTTTAGCTTTGCGAAATTTAGTCAAACATATAAATTTGAAGCTAAAGTAAATTTGCTTGATACTTTAGGTGAGCTTGTAAATGTCTATGCTATTAGCGATATAGTAGTGCTTGGAGGCAGTTTTGTGCCAAATATCGGCGGGCATAATCCAATCGAGTGCGCACAGTTTAACCCAGTAATAATCAGCGGTGAGTTTATATTTAATCAAAAGGCGTTATTTAGCCTAGTTGAAAACATCCACATCGCAAAAGCTAGCGAGATTGGCAGCATAATAGATAGTGGTGCCAAAAAGAGCAAGATCGCCGTGCAAGCAAGCGCTGATGCGATCATAGAAGATATAAGGAGCACTTTATGAGCGAAGAAAAAGCGTATAAAATTTTAGCCAAACAAAAAAATATCTCAAACAACGAGGCAAAGGAGCTAATAGATAGCGGTCTAGTCTATGCTAAAGGCCAAAAAGTGATGATAGCTCGAGCACTAATGAGTGAAAATACCAAATTTAGCGTCGAAGAGATGCCAAAGCCAAGCATTATTTTTGAAGATGAAAATTTAATAGCAATCAGTAAGCCAGCTACCATAACTAGTGAAAAAATTAGTCAAATTTATAAATTTCCACTCCTTCATAGACTCGATAAAGACACGAGTGGCGTACTGCTTCTTGTAAAAAATGATGAATTCGCAACGCTTGCGATAAGTGAGTTTAAAAAGATGAAGGTTGAGAAAATTTACGTGGCTGCAGTTAGGGGCATCATGAGCGAGGAAGTGGTCGTAAATGAGCCGATCTTAACTATAAAAAATAAAAATGGCGCCTTTTCAAAGATATCAAAAGATGGCAAAGAGGCGATCAGCGAAATTTCACCACTCATGGTTGTGGGCAAAAAAACGCTTGTAAAAGTTGCCATAAAAACAGGCAGAACACACCAGATAAGAGTGCATTTGGCTAGTTTAAATTTACCTATCGTTGGCGATGAGAAATACGGTAAAAATAGGGCAAATAGAATGTTTTTACATGCTTATTCTATCGCTCTTTTAAACTATAAATTTAAAGCGCCAATCCCAAGAGAATTTAATTCTCTTGGATTTGAGCTGTCTAATAAATTTGAAATTTAAAGAGCAATAAAGAAATTATTTAGTAATATACGCCCTTTAATAACAACTTAGAAAGGTGATTAGTGTTCGAACAAATTAGCGAGTCTTTTAGATTAGCCGTTAGTAAGATACGTTTTGTAGATGATGAAAAAGCTCTAAAAAACGCACTTGACGTGCTTAAAAAAGCTCTTTTAAAAGCTGATGTTCACCATAAAGTCACCAAAGATCTACTCGCGTCTATCGAAAGCGAACTAAAGCAAACTGGCGTAGGCCAAAAGAATTTCTTAGATGCGATAAAGTCAAATTTAACGACTATCTTAACAGCTCCTGGTAACCAAGGCTTTGTCTATGCACCAGTTGCACCGACTATTGTTTTGATGGCTGGCTTGCAAGGTAGTGGTAAAACAACGACAACTATCAAGCTTGCAAACTACCTAAAGCTAAGAAAGAAAAAAGTTTTAGTTGCGGCTTGTGACCTGCAAAGGTTGGCGGCTGTCGAGCAGCTAAGACAGCTCTGCGTTGCAAACGAGATCGATCTTTTTTATATAGAAAATGAAAATAACCCTATAAAAGTAGCTAAAGAAGCACTAGAAAAAGCAAAAAGTGGTCTTTATGATGTGCTTTTAGTGGATACCGCTGGTCGTCTTGCGATCGATGAAAAGTTGATGCAAGAGATAAAAGATGTAAAAAATGCGATAAATCCACATGAAATTTTCTACGTAGCTGACGCCATGAGTGGTCAAGACGCCGTAAAGACAGCTACAAGTTTTAATGAAATTTTAGGAATTTCTGGAGTTATTCTTTCTAAATTTGACTCTGACTCAAAGGGTGGCGTAGCTATTAGCATTGCAAAACAGCTAAATATCCCACTTAGATTTGTCGGTACTGGCGAAAAAGTAGCTGATATCGAGAGTTTTATACCAGACCGCATTGTAAGCCGTATAATGGGTGAGGGTGACTTGGCCACTTTGGTAGAGAAAACATCGACTATTATAGATGAAAAAGAGGCAAAACGCCTAAATCAAAAGATAAAAAAAGGACAGTTTAATTTTAATGACTTTTTAGAACAAATGGAAAGTGTTAAAAAGCTTGGTAGTATGAAGTCTTTAATGGGGATGATACCTGGACTTTCAAATATTGCAAATCAAATAAAAGATATAGATCTTGACAATTCAAAAGAAATTTTACATATTAAGGCTATGATAAACTCTATGACACAAAAAGAGCGTGAAAATCCTGAACTTTTAAATAATAGTAGAAAAAGACGTTTAGCGACTGGTTCTGGACTTTCTCAGGTAGAAGTAAATCGTTTTTTAAAGCAGTTTGAAAATGCCTCAAAACTTGCTAAGAAATTTTCAGGAAAAGGTGGAGTAAAAGGACTTGCAAATATGCTTTCTCAAGCAAATTTAAAAAGACCTGTTTGATAAAAGGGTTTAAATTTGGATATTTGTTATCTAAATTTAAGCTTTATTTAAAAACAAGAGGAGAAATATAATATGGCAACAGTAGTAAGACTAACAAGAATGGGACGTAAGAAAAGACCTTTTTATCGTATAGTTGTTACAGATAGCAGAAAAAGACGTGATAGTGGCTGGATAGAAAGTATTGGCTATTACAATCCTATGGTTGAGCCAAATGTTATAAATTTCAACAAAGAGAGATTAGATTACTGGAAAAGCGTTGGTGCTAAACTTAGCGATAGAGTTGCACAAATTACAAAATAATGGTTAAAAATTTTTTATACGAATATGCCAAGTTGATTGCCGATTTTCCTGATAAAGTAAGTGTTGATCGCAAGGAACTTGGTGAAAATTTTGCTGAGATAATTATAAGTGCTGATAAGGTTGATACGGGAAAACTTATCGGCAAAGATGGCAAAATGATAAACGCTATAAAGACCGTTATTATTGGTTGTAAAGCCAAAGATAATACAAGCTATAGAGTAACGGTAAAAGCTATTGAATAGTGATATTGTTGAAGTCGCTACAATCGGAAGATGTGTTGGTTTAAAGGGCTACTTAAAGCTTTACAATAAGAGCGACTTCCCAGAACAGTTTAAAAAAGGTGCAACCTTTTTTGACAAAAACAATGATCAGCTGACCATAAAAGACTACAATAGACAAAAAGAGCTAGTGTTGTTTGAAAATTTTGATGACTTAGACCTTGCTAAAACACTTGTAAATAGAACCATATACACCACAAAAGAGCTTACTAGAAAAAACTGCAAATTAAAAAAAAATGAATTTTTTCAGTTTGATATTATTGGCTTAAAAGTTGTAGAAAATGGCAAAATTTTAGGCATTGTAGAGGATATTCAAGATAATTTTTCAAATTCACTTTTATACATAAAAACAGACAAAGAGCTTATTATGGGCGGTAATCCAAAGAATTTTTACATTCCATACTTAGAGCATTTTATTATAAGTGTAAATTTAGACAATGAAGAGATTTTGGTAAAAGATGCTAGAGCTATTTTAGAAAATTCATGAAATTTACGTTTATTACACTTTTTGAAAATTTAGTTAAACCTTATTTTTGTGATTCTATTTTAAAACGTGCAATTGGTAATAAATTTATTGAAATTGATTTTATAAATCCAAGAAATTTTACTAAAGATAAGCATAATAAAGTTGATAATTATATGATCGGAGGCGGAGCAGGGCTTTTGATGTTTCCACAGCCTTTAGATGAATCGATTAAATTTTTAAAAGAAAAAGATAAAAATACTCACATGATATTTTTGACACCAGCTGGTAAAAAATTTAATCAAAATGACGCAAAGAGGCTCTCTAAAAAAGATCACATTTGTTTTGTTTGCAGTAGATATGAAGGCCTTGATGAACGAGTTGTTGAGCTTTGGGCAGATGAAGTTTTTTGCATAGGCGATTTTGTTTTAACTGGTGGAGAGCTTCCTGCGCTTTGTATAAGTGATGCAATATCAAGAAATATACCTGGAGTTTTAGGAAACGATATGAGCCTTGAAATTGAGAGTTTTGAGGATAATTTGCTTGAAGCTCCATCTTTTACAAAGCCTGATAATTTTAGATCGATCTTTGTGGTTTCAGAGTTTTTAAAGGGTAACCATGCTAAAATCCACACTTTAAAAAATAAGATGGCTCACTGCAAAACAAGGTTCTTTCGCCCTGATTTATATCAAAAGCTTAAGCCATATAAATAAGGAAAAACATGAGAAATAAATACATTGAAGCATTTGAAAATGCTCAAATTGCTAGTAAAAATATTCCTGACTTCCGTGCAGGAGATACATTGCGTGTTGCTACTCGTATTCACGAAGGCGATAAAACTAGAATTCAAAATTTTGAAGGTATTTGTATAGCTAGACGTGGTAGTGGCACAGGGGAAACATTTATCATCAGAAAAATCGGTGCTAACAGTGTTGGTGTTGAGAGAATTTTTCCAATTTTTAGTGACTCAATCGAAGAAATAAAAGTTCTTAGAAAAGGTCGTGTTAGAAGAGCTAAATTATTCTATCTACGTGACCTTCGTGGTAAAGCTGCTAAGATCCGCGAACTTAGAAAATAATTCTACTATCTGTCCTGAAGTCTATTCAGGACTTTTAATCTTCTTTTTAAATTTAATTTTTTAAATATTTTTTTGTTTTTTAATATTAAAAAATCTATTTATTTTATTGTTTTTACCGCTTGGCTATAAAAATTTAAAATATATACTAAATTTATTTATTTTCTACTTCTTCTTATTTGTATACCAAAATAAAAAAACAACACAACAAAGAATCACTCCAAACATTATTGACACAACTATCATGGTGGCATTTTTAGTTTCATTAAATGGCAAGCCTTGTGTATTCATGCCAAAAAACCCAGTTATTAGATTTAGTGGTAGCATTACAGCTGAGATCATTGTTAAAATGTAAATGTTTTGATTGATTTTGTCGTTTTTTATACTTTGTATAAAAGTATAAATATCATCAATTCTGCAGGCATACTCATTGGCCATTGTTCTAAAAACATTTGCCTCATGAGTACTATTTTTAAGCTCCTTTTTTAAATTTTGTTGCTCACTTTGACAAATCGAAAGGGTCTCATAAAAGTGAGATATCTTGTTTTGAAATTTTCTAATCTCGTATTTTAAGAAGTGGTGTCTTTTGATAAATTTGTTAAAGTTTTTTCGACTAGCGTAAATTTTTTCATACTCGTTTAGTTCTTCTTGATGCTCTAAAATTTTATTTGCATATTCATTACATAGCTTTTTAAGGGCTGTTTCAAACTCGTTTTTATCACATTCGTGATCAAAGTCTTCTTTATAAATTTTGCCATTTTTAAATAAAAATTTATAGCTTTGTTTTTGCGTGAAAGAAACAAGCAAAATATAGTCGTATTCATCGCCATAAAAATATCCACAAACTGAACTTTTATAGCTCATTTTTTACCCTTTTAGCATAAAAATTTCTCTTAAATTTGGCAAATTCGCCTCTTTCTATTGCCTCTCTCATCTCTTTCATCAAATTTAGATAGTAGTGCAGGTTGTGAAGGCTTGCTAGCCTAAAAAATGTGAGCTCTCTTGCCTTAAAAAGGTGATTTAGATAGCCTCTGGAGTAGCGTTTGCAGGTATAGCACTGACACTGCGGGTCAATTGGCGCGTGGTCGTTTATAAATTTAGCTGATTTTATATTTATCTTGCCAAAGCTAGTAAAGAGCGTGCCGTTTCTTGCGTTTCTTGTTGGCATGACGCAGTCAAACATATCAACGCCTCGCTCCACGTTTTCTACGAGATCCTCTGGCGTGCCAACGCCCATTAGATAACGCGGCCTTAGCTCATCCATAAATGGCATAACCGCCTCAACAGTGTCATACATCGCCTCGTTGCTCTCGCCAACGCTTAGTCCTCCTATTGCAAGGCCATCAAATGGCAGCTCATTTAAAGCTTCAGCGCAAAATTTACGTGCCTCATAGTCGGTGCCACCTTGAACGATACCAAAGATATTTTGCTGCAAGCCAATGCCCTTGCTTTGCATAAATTTGTGATAATCAATCGCCTCTTTTGCCCATTTTATCGTTCGTTTTATGCTTAGATCTATCCTTTTTGGCTCAGCAGGCAAGGCGACTAGGTCATCAAGTATCATCATTATATCGCTGCCAAGCTCATACTGCGTGTCAAGGACGGATCTTGGCGTGAAGTAATGCGTGCTGCCGTCGATGTGGCTCTTAAATTTTATTCCGCCATCGTCGTTTTTGGTGTTTGATCTAAGCGAAAATGCCTGAAATCCGCCGCTATCAGTTAAAAACGAGCGATCAAATTTAGAAAATCCATGAAGCCCGCCAAACTCACGCACGACCTTGCTGCCAGGGCGCAGATACATGTGGTAGGTGTTTGCTAAAATTATCTTTGCGTCTAAAATTTCACTCATATCAAAGGCATCTAGGCTTTTAACTGCGCCAACAGTGCCAACTGGCATGAAAACTGGCGTTTGTATCACGCTGTGAGCGGTTGTTAGGATGCCGCGCCTTGCGTTGCCATCTTTTTTTATAACTTCAAATTTCATCTAAGTCCTTAAAATTTTTGATTTTTTATTTTAACAAAATTTATAATATAATCCAGAAATTTTAAGGCAAAGGAACTTTTTGCAAAAGAGAAATGATATCGTTTTTACCGAAGCAAACGGCACTGCGACCATAAAATTTGCAGGTGAGTTTAGCTACAAAGAGGCTAAAAATTTACAAAGCATTTTTAAAAAAATCCAAAAGCTTAACGGCAATGTTAAATTTGACTTTAGCGAGCTAAAGAGCATTGATTATGCTGTTTTGATCCTTTTAAAAAACACGCTAAATGGCAAGAAATTTGAGATCATTACAAATGACGAGAAGATAAAGGCGATGAGCGATCTTTTAAATGACGAGAATATCGACTTTAACTATATGCCGCCTCACAATAGCCTAAATTTTTTCTCGCGCCTTGGTGAGAAAATTTGCGAGGGATTTGTAAATTTGCTTGAGTTTGGCTCGTTTTTGGGCGAGTTTTTGATAAAGAGTGTGAGGATTTTATTTAATCCTGCAAATTTAAGATTTAGAGAATTTAGCAACTACATAAAAGATGGTGGCGTAAATGCTGTTTTCATCGTATCGCTCACCGCTTTTTTGATAGGCGTCGTGCTTGCTTATCTTGGCAGTGCGATGCTTGCAAGCTTTGGGGCAAGTATATTTATAGTCGAGATCATGGGCATGCTAACGCTTAGAGAGGTGGCCCCACTCATCGCTGCTATCGTCGTGGCGGGCAGGTCGGCCTCTAGCTTTACCGCGCAAATTGGCGCGATGAAGCTAACTGAGGAGATAGACGCGATGAAGACGATGGGCTTTGAGCCATTTAACTTCTTGGTGCTGCCACGCATCATCGCCATGGTGCTTTGCGTGCCTGTCATCATCTTTATAGCTGATAGCATAAGCATCTTAGGGCAGATGATCATTTGTCAAACTATTCTTGATATCAGCTTTAGCGACTATCTTAATAGATTTCGCGAGATGGTCGAGCTTAGGCACTTTGCTGTTGGCATGATAAAGGCTCCGTTTTTTGGCGCGGTGATAGCGATCATTGGGTGCATGAGGGGATTTGGCGTTAGTCAAAACGCCCAAAGTCTTGGAGCGATGACAACCGTTAGCGTTGTAAATGCGATATTTTGGGTTATCGCGCTTGATGCATTTTTCGCGATAATTTTTATGTGGCTAAAGATATGAACGAGATAATAGTTGGAAAAAACATAACGACAAGTTATGGCGACAAGATAATGCACGATAATGTGAGCTGGAGCGTCAAAGAGGCTGAAATTTACGGCTTTTTAGGCGGAAGTGGCGCTGGTAAAACGACGCTTATGAAGACTATGATATATCTAAAAAAGCCAAGCAAGGGCGATATATTTTTTGATGGCATCAATATGTGGAAAAGTAGCCAACAAGAACAGCAAGAGATAAAGCTAAAAAGTGGGACGATGTTTCAGTTTGGAGCGCTTTATAGCTCGATGACGATCCTTGATAATGTGGGTGTTTTGCTCCATGAATACTCTAAATTTAACAAGCGCCAGATCGATGAGATAGCGATGTTTTGGATACAAAAAGTGGGGCTAAAAAAAGAGGTCTCGATGCTCTATCCAAGCGAGCTAAGTGGCGGTATGAAAAAGCGTGCTGCACTTGCAAGAGCCTTGGTGCTAAGTCCAAGGGTGCTATTTTTAGATGAGCCAAATAGTGGCCTTGATCCTGTTAGCTCACGCCAGATGGACGCGCTCATAAAAGAGCTTCGTGATAGCATCGGCGTAACTGTCGTCATGGTGACGCATGATGCGGATAGTATTTTTGATATTTTGGATAGATTTTTGATAATAGATAACAAAAAAATAGCCTTTGAGGGGAATATAAAAGAGCTTGAATATCTTAAAAACAACCCACTTGAAGAGCTATTTAAGATGAGGAAAAAGTAGATGGAAAATAGAAATTCTTATACTATTGTTGGCATGTTTTTTATGGCTTGCCTTACAGCATTTGCGATATTTATCTGGTGGATGACTAGTAAAAATAATACAAAGGTTGATTTTAAAGAGTACTACATCCACACGACTGAGCTACCAAGCGGTCTAAAGGTTGATTCAACAGTTAAATTTATCGGTGTGCCAGCCGGAAGTGTTAGTGATATAAATTTTGTCGATGATAAAAACGCTCTTATAAACATTACGATGAAGATAAGAGAAGATCTGCCGATAAAGGCTGATAGCGTGGCAAGTATAGAAGTTCAGGCCATCAGCGGTGTGGCTAGTATAAATATAAGCCGTGGTACAAAAGACTTTACATCAGGTCAAAAGCCTATCTTGCAGCTTGAAGAGAGCCTCTTTTCAAAGCTTGGAAACAACGCTGAAAACATTACTTTAAAGATAAATCAAACACTTGATAAAGTCGATAACTTTTTCTCGCCTGAAAATATTGCTCACGTAGAGTCAGTCCTTAAAAATATTGATAAATTTACACAAGTTTTAACAGACGAAGAGGGGCTAAGTGAGGTTGATAGTATCGTTAAAAATGTAAAAAATTTTACAGATACTTTAAACAAAACCGATACAAAAGAATTGGTTAAAAATTTAAATAGACTAATTTCAAATGCAAACCAAGTTTTTGTATCAGCAAATTCGGCTATCACCGGATATAATTCTCTGCAAGAGCTCATCACAAAAAAGGCTAAAGATGGCGAATACGACCTTAGAAATACAGTTAGTCCATTATTAAGAGAAGCGAGTGATTTTTTAAATGGATTTGACAAGACACTTCGTGAGTTTAGAGGCGCGCTTCAAAGGCTTGAAGATAATCCTTACGAGTTTTTCTTTACAAATCCAGTGCCAAACGACAAAGGAGATAAAAAATGAGAAATTTAATCTTTCTAACGGCTACGCTTTTATTTCTTGGCTGCTCGCTAAAGACGGATGTGCCAGTTGCAACGATGTATGAAATTCACTACTCAAACAAAGAGTGCTCAGCTGAAAACAAGCAAAAAGAGCTAAAAAATGTCTTCATCGAAAATGTAAGTGCTCTTGATATGGTCGATACTAGAAAAATTTTGATCGTAGCTGAAAATAACAAAATCAGATACCTAAGTGATGCTAAATTTGTCTCTGAGCCAAGTGAAATGGTTTATAAATCGCTTGTAAAAGGGCTTTATTCAAACTGTGCTGCTAAGCCGATATTTTCACCAAATGCAAAAGATCTTAGACTAAAAGTAAGCATTATCTCTCTTCAAATAAGAGGTGACAAGGCCGAAGTTTCGCTAGCTTATGAGCTATTTAATGTAAACACTTCACTAAAATCAGGCATGATCACAAAAGAAATTTTCTGTCCAGATCCAAGCTCAAGTACTATTTTTGATACGATAAACAAGGCTACAAATTTAGCAATCGATACGCTAATCTCTGAAATAATCTCTTAAATTTTCTTGGCTGTAAATTTTTAAATTTATAGCCAAAATAGCTTATTTTAAAGACCTTTTGTTATAATGTGAGCTTTAAAATACGGAGAATTGATGAAGAAAATTTTAATAATCGCAGATGGAACTTTCGCAAGAAATTTTTTAAACAGACTGCTTGAAACAAAATCAAATTTACACCACTATATCGTTGTTTCAAGTGAGGATTACAGCCAAAAATCAAATTATGAAAATTTTACATTTTACCAGTTTGACCCAACTAGCCTCTCAAAGCTAAAAAGCGTGAGTGATGGCTATTTTAGTCAGTTTTGTATAGTTTGCGATGATAAAAATGAGGCGATTGCTGTTTATGAAAATTTAAGACAGATCAGTACAAAGACCGAGACTGTTTTTATGAGCTCATGGGAGCTTGATGAAAAATGCAAAGAAATATTTGCAAGCGATAAACACTTAAGTGTAGTTGATATCAGAGATATTGCAGCATCCAGGCTTATGGACTATTTACCAGATCTGCCAGTTTTAGCCGATAATATCGGGCTTAGTGAGGGTGAGATCATGGAAGTTAAGGTGCCAATAGGTAGCTCTTATATGTATCGTCACATCAGCTCAGTAGCTCAAAAGAAATGGCGAATAGCTCTCATATATCGAGGCAGCGAGATCATCTTGCCAAAGCCAAATGTAATGATACAACCAAGTGATATTTTGCTAATTGTCGGCGATCCAAACGTACTTCAAAATGTTTACCGTTCTATTAAACGCGAGAGCGGTCAGTTTCCAAGTCCATTTGGTAGCAACATCTATGCACTAATTGATATGAAATCAATGAGCAAAGAGCGCGTTAATAAGCTTATAGAAGATAGTCTATACATGCACTCAAAGCTAAATAACAAACGCCTTATTTTTAGAGTCATAAATGCGACTTTGGGTGAAAATTTAGAGAGACTAAAGGCTATAAAAGAGAAAAATATTATTGTTTTGATGGATTATTTTAATAGTGATAACAAATCTATAAAATATGATGTTTTAAAGCACGACATCGGCCTAATCTTAAGCGATGATAAATACTTTTTTAAATTTAAAAAGCTATTTTACGAGCTAAAACTTCCAGTGCTAAAAACAGGCAAAATTTTGCTCTCAAATATAAAAGAGGGCGTGATACTAGGCGATCAAAGTCAAGAAGTGGAGAATCAATCAGCTGTGATAACAGACTGCTGTGCACAGCTTGATTTGGAGATGAAATTTTACTATTTTGATAATAAGCATAGCGATGATGAGGCGTTAAGAGAGCATTTTGAGAGCATTAGCGCGCTATTTTCTAAGCGTATAAAGATAGAAAATCACAATCTTAAAAATCCGCTTGTAAAACTAAAAAATACAAAAGATTTGCTTCATTTTGTAATGTTTACTAAAAGCGTGGCAAATGGTGGGACATTTGCCTTTTTATCGACAAATTTAAATAGGCTTTATAAAAAACTAAGCCAAAATGCACAGCTTTTTGTGCCAGTAAGTGAGTAAAAATGCAGATAAATTTAAATCTTAAAGAAAAAGCGTCAAGCTATAAAATTTATATAAACGAGCTTGAGAGACTAGAGATAAAAGGCAAGGTTGGCATCGTCACAAACGCTAAAGTAGCGGGGCTTCATCTTAAAAAGCTACTTAGTGTTTTAAAATGCGATGAGAAATTTATCATAAGTGTGCCTGACGGCGAAGAGTATAAAAATCTTGAAACGGTAGAGCAAATTTTGAAGCAGCTTTTTGTGAGCAAATTTGATCGCTCATCTACGTTAATCGCCTTTGGCGGTGGCGTCATAAGCGATATGACTGGCTTTGCGGCGAGCATCTATGAAAGAGGGATAAATTTCATAAATATCCCAACTACGCTTCTAGCGCAAGTTGATGCGAGTGTGGGCGGAAAAACGGGTGTGAATAATAAATTTGGTAAAAATTTAATAGGCTCTTTTTATCAGCCAAAGGCAGTTTTTTGTGAGATAAATTTCTTAAAAACGTTGCCAAAAAGAGAATTTGCAGCTGGCGTGGCTGAGGCTTTAAAGATGGCGATAACCTTTGATAAAGAGATGTTTGATTGGCTAAAGAGCGTAAATTTAGACGATGAAAATTTAGCTAAGCTGGTTGAAAAGTCTATAAATTTAAAAGCAAAAGTGGTTGAGCAAGATGAGAAGGAAAAGGGGCTAAGAGCTATCCTAAACTACGGCCATACCTTTGCTCACGTTATAGAAAATGAGACAAATTATAAAGAATTTTTACATGGCGAGGCAGTAGCAATAGGCATGAATATGGCAAATCGCTTAAGCGTAAAACTAGGACTCATGAGCGAGGCAGAGACTGAAGAGATCAAGCAGGTTTTAGTAAAATTTGATCTTCCGGTAAGTTATAAAATACAAAACGAAAATGCATTTTATGAGGCATTTTTTATGGATAAAAAGACAAAAGATGATAAGATAAATTTCATCATTGCAGATAAAATCGGCAGTGCGATCATCAAAAATGACGTCAAAAAAGAAGACGTTTTAAAAATTTTAAGAGAATTTAAATGAAAAAGATCCTATTTTTAATACTTTTTTGCTTTACCCTTTATGCTGAAGAAAACGTTACGCTTGAGCAAAATGTCTCACAAAATTTACAAAATAACGAGCTTATTAAAGATATTTCAAATCTAGATAACTCCTTAAAAAACAATATCTGGATCACAAGGTATGCTAACTATAACACTTATCAAAGGCTTATTGATGAGCTTGAAAAAAATGAAAATGAACTAAAGAAACTGGACAAAAGCTCAAGAAGAGGCAGCGATATCATAAAGAGAATCCAAACTCTAAAAGAGCAGATAAATTTACTAAAAGAGTATGAAAAAACGCCATTTTCAAATATGCTAGCAGCCCCTGAAATGGATACTCCACCAAGGATAACAAGTCCTGTTGCACTTATATCTGGCTTTTCGTATATCAAAAAGATAAAGAGTGATAAGATCGAGTATCAAAGGCATATAAAAGAGCTTGATACGCTTTTAGAAAAGCTTGAAACAAAAGAAAATTTACTAAATAGACTAAATTTGATAGAAGAAAATGTGCAAAATAGAGAAAGCCTAAACTTGATAAAACAAGAAATAGGTGACTTTAAAGCTGCAAAACAGATCGCGGATACAACTTATAATGTCTATGAAAAAAGGGCTGATGAGGCTATAAATTTAACCACCTCTGATATAAAAGCTCAGTTTTTAAGCATGGGTTATACAGCTATCATCATTCTTTTGACGATCGGGCTAACATTTATCGCTAAATTTATCGTTAAAAGAACAATTACCGATAATGAGAGATTTTACACAGTCAATAAATTTTTAAACGTTTTAAATATCACCGTTATCATTATAATCTTACTTTTTTCGTATATCGAAAACGTCACATATCTAGTAACCGTGCTAGGTTTTGCTTCGGCTGGTATCGCCATTGCGATGAAAGATATGTTTATGAGTATGCTTGGCTGGATGGTGATCATGTTTGGCGGCTCTATACATGTGGGTGACAGGATTAGAGTGCTTCATGATGGTAGTGAATTTGTGGGTGATGTGATCGATATCTCTTTACTTAGGCTGACCGTTTTTGAGGATGTTAGCTACTCGACTTATAAGACAAACCGCCGTGCAGGTAGAATTATCTTTGTGCCAAATAACTATATCTTTACCGACCTCATCGCAAACTATGCTCATTATGGTATGAAGACCGTTTGGGATGGTATAGATATCGTTATAAGCTTTGATAGCAATCATAAAAAGGCTGTGTATCTAGCAAGAAATGTCGTTAAAAAATACTCAAAAGGCTACACTGATATCGCAAAACGCCAGATGAATAAACTAAGAAGCCAGTACAGCATCAAAAATCCAAACGTCGAGCCAAGAATTTATACATTTTTTGAGCCTTATGGTATAAATGTCTCATGCTGGTATATGGCAAATTCTTATGCGACTTTGGCTCTTAGAAGCACTATTAGCGCTGAGATTATAGAAGCGTTTTTAGCTCAAGATGATATAAAGATCGCTTATCCAACACAAACCATGTTTATAGGCAAAAAAGAAAATCCAAGCGATCATACCGCTCATAGCGAGCAAGAGAGCGAAAATTCTTAATGCAAAAGATATTTTTTAAAACATTTGGATGTCGCACAAATATCTATGATACTGAGCTTTTAAAAAGCTACATCAAGGACTACGAGATCACAAATGATGAAGAGAGCGCTGATATCGTGGTCATAAACTCGTGCACAGTTACAAATTCTGCCGATAGCGGTGTCAGAAACTACATAAACGGCGTAAAAAGGCGCGGGGCAAAGGTGGTACTGACTGGATGTGGAGCGGTTAGCAAGGGCAAAGAGCTTTTTAATAGCGGTATATTTGGCGTACTTGGAGCTAGTAAAAAGAGCGATCTAAATGAGCTTTTAAAGCAAGAAAAGCCATTTTTTGAGCTTGGAAATTTAAACTCAGTCGATAAAAATATAGTTACAAATTATGAAAATCACACAAAGGCTTTTATAAAGATTCAAGAAGGCTGCAACTTTAGCTGCAGCTACTGCATCATCCCTTCGGTTCGTGGTAAGGCTAGAAGCATGGATGAGGCTATGATATTAAAAGAGGCAAGAATTTTAGCCCAAAACGGCTATAATGAGCTCGTACTAACTGGCACAAATATAGGCAGTTACGGCAAAGATACAAATAGCTCTCTTGGTAAGCTTTTGGCAAACTTAGGTAAAATTTCTGGCATTAGACGCATTCGGCTTGGAAGTATCGAGCCAAGCCAGATAGATGAGAGCTTTAGAGAAATTTTAAAAGAAGAGTGGCTGGAGCGTCATTTGCACATCGCACTTCAGCACACGAGTCAGGCTATGCTAAAGATCATGCGAAGACGAAATAACGCATTTAGTGATTTGGAACTTTTTAATGAGCTTAGCTCACTTGGCTTTGCCCTTGGCACGGACTACATCGTGGGTCATCCTGGTGAGAGTGAGGAGATATGGACAGAGGCTGTGGAAAATTTTAAGAAATTTCCTATCACACATCTGCACGCTTTTGTCTATTCGCCAAGGCGTGATACGCACTCAGCTACACTAAAAAGCGATGTTAGCGGAGATGTGGCAAAAAGTAGGCTAAAAATTTTACAAGGCATAGCTTTGCAAAATAATGAAAATTTTAGAAAAAAGCATAACGGAGCTTTGAAAATTTTAGTCGAGCAAAAAAATGGTGAGTTTTACGAAGGTTTTGATCAGTTTTACAACAAAGCTAAAATTTTAAGCCAAAAAGACATAACAAAAGAGTGGGTGGAGGTAAGCGAATATGAAGTTAAGCCAGATGCCAATTATGCAAAAATTTAAATTTAATAAGAAAAATATCCTAATAATCGCAGCTGTCGCATTAATCAGCGTGCTGTTATTTGCCGTTAGTAAAGAACCACGAAACATCACATATTCGCAATATATACAGCTAATGGATGGAAATTTTATAGATCGTGCTGTAATCGATGACGATGAAGTCGTTCTTTATGCACAAAACAATCGTTTTTCGATCATAAAAGAAGGTATCGATCTAAAAGAGCTTATCAAAAAAGTGCCTGTTGAAAAGACTAAACAATACATCACTCCTGGCATGATCTGGGGTTTTATCATCTTTGTCTGCTTCGTGCTTTGGTACGCTTATATCTTTAGAAGTATCAGGAAAAAAGAGGAGAGCTTGCTTAGCAAAAAAGAGGGCGCATTTGAGATAGAAAGCGTGCTAAATCAAAACACGATGCCAGTCATCTCAAATGTGAGATTTAGCGATGTGGCAGGTATTAGCGAGGTTAAAAGCGAGCTTAGTGAGATAGTTGATTTTCTTAAAAATCCACAAAAATATAGAAATTTTGGTATCAAAATGCCAAAAGGCGTGCTAATGATCGGCCCTCCAGGCGTTGGTAAGACGCTTGTGGCAAAGGCAGTTGCTGGTGAGGCAAATGTGCCATTTTTTTATCAAAACGGTGCAAGCTTTGTGCAAATTTATGTCGGCATGGGTGCAAAGAGAGTACGAGAGCTTTTTAGTAGAGCCAAGTCCTATGCGCCTTCAATCATCTTTATCGACGAGATAGACGCCGTTGGTAAGAGCAGGGGTGGGACTAGAAACGACGAGCGAGAAGCCACGCTAAATCAGCTGCTAACCGAGATGGATGGCTTTGAAGATAACTCAGGCGTCATCGTCATAGCTGCTACAAATAGGATTGAAATGATCGACGAGGCACTGCTTAGATCAGGGCGTTTTGATAGGAGAATTTTTCTTTCTATGCCTGATTTTAACGACAGAGTGGCGATCTTAAACACATATCTAAAAGATAAAAACTGCGAAGTAGCGGCTGAGGATATCGCTAAAATGAGCGTTGGCTTTTCAGGTGCAGCACTTAGTACGCTTGTAAATGAAGCTGCGATAAATGCCTTAAGGAACGGCGAGAGCGTGCTTAAAATGAGAGATTTTGAGGCTGTTTTAAACAAGGTCTTGCTCGGCAAGAAAAAGGTGCTAAGCTATAGCGAAAACGAGAAGAAGATACAGGCCATTTATCAAGGAGCAAAGGCGCTAAGTGCTTACTGGTTTGATGTAAAATTTGAAAAAATTTCTCTTATAGAAGATAGGTTTATGGCCACAGAGCAAGAGATCGAGTCAAAGTCACAGATGATATCTCGTATCAAGGTGCTCATCGCTGGTATGTGCAAGCTTGAGATAGATGAAAACGACATCTTTTCAAACTCAAGTAGTGATCTAAATTTAGCCAAAGAGATCGCTTCAAAGATGGTTTATGAATATGGCATGGGAAGCTCTTTTGTGCCAAATCCAAACGATGTAGAAGAAATTTTAAAGCAAGCAAAAGAGGAGATCACATCCTTTTTAAAAGGCACAAATGAGCAAATCGCAAAGATAAGCTCATATCTGCTAGCATATGAGAGCGTAGATAAAGAAACGCTGGCAAAAATTTTAAACGAAAACCATTAAAGGAGAAAAAAGTGAAAGCAAAAATAGGCATATTAACCCTTTCTGACCGCGCAAGCGAAGGCACATACGAGGACAAATCAGGTCCAGCGATCAAAGATGTGCTTGATAGCTGGATAGTGAGCGAGCGTGAATACTTTTACGAGGTTATACCAGATGAGTTTGAGCTGATAAAAGAGAGGCTTGTGCACATGGTAGACGTGCTTGGCTGCGACCTTGTGCTAACTACCGGTGGTACAGGACCGGCGGTGAGAGATGTTACTCCAGAGGCTACTGAGGCGGTTTGCGAGAAGATGATGCCAGGCTTTGGTGAGCTAATGAGAGCAGCAAGCTTAAAATACGTCCCAACAGCGATCCTATCACGCCAAACAGCAGGCATCAGAGGCCACGCGCTCATCATAAATTTACCAGGTCAGCCAAAGGCGATAAAAGAGTGCTTGGAGCCGGTATTTCCAGCGGTGCCATACTGCATCGATCTCATAGAGGGTGCATTTATCGAGACTGATGAAAACGTGATGAAAGTTTTCCGCCCAAAACAAAAGAAAATCTCGTAAATGGGTTTGACAGATAGCCTAAATTTAAAAGCCACTGCCTTTGCAAATAGGTGGCGACTTGTTATTAAAATTTGGCTTGTTTTTTCTTTTTTATCCTATGCGCTAGCATATTATTTTGGGTTAGAGGTTTTTGGCTTTATCTCCGGCCATTTCTATCTTTGGCTGTGTTTGCCTGCTAGCCTTTAGCTCACTTCTTTGGTTTATCGCTAGCCTTGTATTTTTGCAACCCTTGGTATTTTTACTACTTGAAAAATTTGATGAAAGCATTACTGTTTATGCTTTAGCCTGCGCAATTTGGCTGCTTGGATGGATCACTTTGTCGCTTGTGGTCGATGATAAATTTGCAAGACTGGGAAATGACATCTTGCTAAAGGTCTCTCGCATAGTTCTTGTTGGCGAGTTTGCCTTGCTATATTTTTTTAACTACAACAGCAGCCTTGACATAGAGACTTTAATAAAGTCAAATTTGACAAAGTCGCTGCTTTTAGTGCTAAACTCCTATATGCTGCCATCGCTTGTGACGCTACTTATATTTGATATAAAAACATATATCGCTAGCAAAAATGAGTAAAATTTTACGTATTATTTTATGTAATTTATACTAAATTTAGCCGTTTTTGCTCTCTACTATCTTTTTTATAAGCTCCATATCGCCGTTCATTGCTAAACTCATGAAGCAAATGCCGTTTGCGCCAGCTTTTATAGTCTCTTTGTAGTTCCCGCTATCTAGTCCGCCAAGTGCGTAAATTTCTTTATCAAAGCTTTTTAGCTCACTTATAAAATTTACCCCTTTTGGTTCTAAGCCCGCCTTGCAAGAGGTGGCAAATATATGAGAAGCAATGAGCACGTCAGCGATAGAGGCTGAAATTTTAGCCTGCTCTAGGTCGTGAGCTGGGGCGTAAATTCTAGCTGTTTTTCTAAATTCATCCAAAAAAATGCCGTGATTTTTAAAAAAATCAAGCTGCGCTGAAGTGAGCCAAAAGTCACTCTTTAGCTTGCAAGCTACATCAAAAAATTGATTGATGATAAATTTCTTGCGGTAGTTTTCACAAATTTGAGCCACAACCCTAGCAAGATCATAAAAATCAGCTTCATTTAGCCCCTTTGCACGAAGCAAAATTTCATCCACGCCAGCCTTGCAAAGTAGCTGAATTCTCTTTAAAAAGTCATCGCCATCATAGCTTTCAAAGTCGGCCACGCAGAGAATTTTAAACATAGACATACTCGCTCATCAAGGGCTCTAGGTCGTTTGCTTTTATCATTGCTTTTATCTCATCCACGCTTCTGCTATCACTTATCTCAAACTGCTCGTCGCCCTTTTTCTCTTCGCCGTGAGCGCCGATGCTCACTTTTACGCCAGCACTTATCTTATTTGCAGCGATCTTTACGGCGTTGTCGCGAAATTTCGCCTTTTCTCTGGTTGAGATCGTTATGCTAGCTGTTGGCATGAAAATTCTATAAGCGCAGATCACTTGCAAAAGCTCGCGCTCGCCCACGTCACGCGGGTTGATGCGGTCGTTGTTAATGATAGGGCGAAGCCTTGGGCATGAAAATGCGATCTCGGCGTGCGGATACTTTTTTTGAACTAAGCTTGCGTGAAGTGCGGTCGCGAAGGCATCAAGCCTAAAGTCATCTATGCCAAGAAGTGCGGCAAAGCCAACCCCTCTCATGCCTCCAAGAAGCGCTCGCTCTTGCGCATTTAAGCGGTATGGGAAAATTCTTTTATTGCCGCCAATGTGGATTTTCTCGTATTTTGTGGGATTGTAGGTTTCTTGAAAGACGGTCACGTAGTCTGCGCCGCTTTTGTGAAGTAAGGCGTAGCCCTCAGAGTTTAGCGGGTAAATTTCAACCCCAACGACTTTAAAAAATTTCTTCGCCAAAGCGCAGGCGTTTGCGATGTAAGAGACGCTTGAGTTGGTCTCACTCTCGCCAGTTAGGATTAAAATTTCTTCTAAGCCACTCTTTGAAATTTCTCTTAACTCTCTTGTGATCTCATCGTCGCTTAGTTTTGCCCTTTTTATATTATTTTTAGCGTTAAAACCGCAATAAACGCAGAGATTATCGCAATAGTTTGCTATGTAAAGCGGGGTAAAAAGCGTGATGTTTGAACCAAAATTTGCCCTTGTTTTAGCCTGAGCGAGCTGGGCGATCTGCTCTAAAAATGGCGCTGCAGCAGGCGAGAGTAGGGCTTTTAGATTTTCAAGCGAGCAGTGCTTTGCATTAAGAGCTGCTTTTACGTCTGCTTCGCTGTAAATTTCTGGTTTATAGCTCGCTCGCTCTTTTAAAATCTCATCCATAATGTCGCTGCCAACATCCTGCATGTGAGGCAGCAGCTGCATGTGATCAGTTCTTGTAAATTTCATCAGTCTAAAAATCCAGTGAGCGGAGATGAGGCATTTGCGCTTTTGCTCTTTGCACCAAGGCCTGCTAGATAGGCGTTGCGACCGGCGATGATGGACTCTTTGAAGGCTCTTGCCATGAGCGGGATATTTTTAGATGAGGCGATGGCTGTGTTTGCCATGATCGCAGCCGCTCCCATCTCCATCGCTTCGCACGCTTGTGAAGGCCTGCCAATACCTGCATCAACTATGATCTGCGTATCAAGCTCGTTTATCAAAATTTCAATAATATCTTTAAAAATTAGCCCTTGGTTTGAGCCAATGGGCGCAGCTAGAGGCATTATGCAACTAGCTCCTGCACTTAGCATCGCTCTTGCAGCGTTTAGATCAGGAAACATATATGGCATCGGCACAAAGCCGTCATTTGCCAAGGCTTCGCAGGCTTTTATCGTTTCAGCGTTGTCTGGAAAGAGAAATTTAGAGTCAGTTATGATCTCTATCTTAACAAGCTCGCCGCACCTAAGCTCACGTGCGAGCTGTGCAATACGAACGGCCTCTTTGGCATTTCTAGCGCCACTTGTGTTTGGCAAAAGCGTCACGCCTTTTGGGATAAAGTCAAGTATATTTCGCTCTTTGCTCTCGTTTATGCGCCTAAGAGCAAGGGTTAAAATTTGCGCTCCAGCCTCGTTTATGGCTGAGTCGATGAGCTCGTGCGAGTACTTGCCAGAGCCAAGGATGAAGCGGCTTTGAAACTCCTTGTCACCAAGGATCAAGCTATCATTTTGCACTTACGCCTCCAAGCCCATAAGTAGCCTAATGGCTAAATTTGCCTCGTGATTTGCACAGATCGCAACGCGTGGTGCCATCAGCCCTTGACCGATCTTTGCCTCGTTTGTGAGGTCGCCGCAAAGATAGACATTTTTGGCAAATTTTATGGTTTTTATGAGATTTGAGCTAAAGTATCCTGCCATGCCAGAGGCGCCGATGATCTTTTTATCTTTTAAGCTTGCGCCCGCTTCGTTTAGTATCATCGCCTTGCCAGCGACATTGTCAAATGCTTCGCATAAAATTTCACACTCGCCAAAGACGCTAGCCACGTTTTTTTCATCTAAAAATATATCGTGAGTTTCGACCTCGACAAAGGGATTGACGTCATTTATCAGCTCTTTAAGCGCCTGCGTCTTTTTTAAGCCGATGTGGCGGACGAAATACTGCTGGCGGTTTAGATTGCTTGGCTCAACGACGTCAAAGTCGGCAAGCACTAGCTTTTTTACGCCAACTCTTGCAAGGCTTAGCGCGATATTTGAGCCAAGGCCACCAAGTCCAGCCACGCCGATTATTGCTTTACTTAGGGCTAAATTTAGCTCAGGGCTGTTTCGTGAAGCGATCATAGAGCGTAAAACTTCACGCTCAGGCATCACGCCACGCCTTATAAATACGACATTTGAGCCATCTTTTAGCTCGCTATCTTCTTTTATAGCAAAGCCATCAACGATAAAAATGTCTGGCTTTGTCGCGTTAAATTTCTCTAAAAATTTATAAATTTCACTATCTTTATCGCCAAGCGCAAGCTCTTTTAGCTCGCCAAGGCTTTTTACTGGCACCTTAAATTTTGCGCCATTTAGTACTATCTCTATCATTTTCTCCTCATCCACCGCCAACTAAAGTGACGATCTCATAAGCTTTGCCTTCGCTCATAAAGCTATCACGCCAAAGCTTTTTTGGCAAAATTTCTCCGTCTCGCTCAAGGGCTATAAATTTAAGCTCATAGCCATTTTGAGCTAAAAATTCATAAACATTTATATCGTTTTCAAGCTCGAAAATTTTGCCATTTACACTAAATTTGATCATTAAATTTTGTAGCTTTTTACAAAATTTGCGATCCTCTCGATCGCTTTTTTTATGCTCTCGATGTCAGTTGCAAAAGAAATTCTAAAGTATCCCTCCATGCCAAAGCCCACACCTGGCACGGTCGCTACGTTCGCCTCTTCAAGCATCTTTTTGCAAAACCTAAGTGAGTCGCCATCTACCTCTTTGCATTTTACAAATAGATAAAACGCGCCATCAGGCTTAACTACGCTTAGCCCAGGGATAGCGTTTATCATCTCAACTGCCACGTCGCGTCTTTTTTCATACTCTTTTCTCATGTTTTCGATATCGTCGTCAGTTTCTCCAAGAAGTGACGGGATAGCGCCTATTTGCACGATCGAGCTGATGTTGCTTGTGCTTTGGCTTTGAAGCTTTTTGATGCCAGCGATTAGCCAGTCCATCGAGCTTGCGATATAGCCAAATCTCCAGCCAGGCATCGCTCCACACTTGCTTAGTCCATTTATCGTGACCGTTCTTTTGAAAAGATCTTCGCTCACTGAGGCTACTGCGTGAAATTTCTTGCCGTAGATCACTTTTTCATAAATTTCATCGCTTGTGATGATGATATCAGTGCCCTTTAAAACCTCGCCAAATGCCGCGATCTCCTCTTTTGTATAGACAGCTCCAGTTGGATTCGTCGGGTGATTTAGCGAAAAGACCTTTGTTTTTGGCGTGATCGCTTTTTTTAGCTGCTCGGCTGTCACCTTAAAATTTGTGCTCTCGTCTGCTTCGATAAAGACAGGCACGCCGCCACAAAATTTAACGATTTCAGGGTAGCTCACCCAGTATGGAGATGGGATGATGACCTCGTCGCCTGGGTTGATAAGCGCTTGAAATACATTAAAAAGTGAGTGTTTTGCGCCGATGTTTGTGACGATTTGATTTGCTTTATAGTCAAGTCCGTTATCTCTTTTTAGCTTTGCTCTAATGGCATCTATCACCTCAGGCAGGCCTGGTACTGGCGTGTATTTGCCGCTTTTGCTATCGTTATCAAGTGCGTTTTTTACAGTTTCTCTTATCTTTTTTGGAGTCATAAAGTCAGGCTCACCAGCTGAAAGTGAGATCACATCGATACCAGCAGCCTTCATCTCTTTGGCTTTTGTGCTGATAGCGATCGTGATTGATTCGCTTAATGTTTGCATTCTGTTTGCTAGTTGCATTTTTGTCCTTTTTAGTTGATTGTCTTTAGGTAGCTATTATCATTTAAAAATAGATAAAGTTCGCCTAAAATTTGCTTCTTTTGTGTCTCATTTATCAGAGTTGATTTTTCTAAGCGCTCGTTTAGGGTGTCTTGGATCTCGTAGATATCATAGTCCATATCCTCCATAATATCAAGGATCGACTGGCTCTCTAGTAAATTTGTGATCTTGTAGCCATCATTTGAAAGCTCTATCGTGGCCTCTGTCGGGTGGGTAAAGAGGTTGTGTTTCATACCGATAACCTCTTGATATGCGCCAACTAGGAAAAATCCCAAGAAATAATCTTCTTTTTCCACGTCCACGTCGTGCAAAAGCAGCGGGTTTTTCTCATCATCATAGCTGATCTCGCCGTCGCTATCGCAAGTGATATCCCAGATCGAAGCTGGCAGGGTAGGGCGCTCATCGAGCCTGTCAAGTGGCATGATAGGGAAATTTTGCTTTAGACCCCAAAAGTCAGGCAAGCTTTGAAAAATAGAGAAATTTAGCAAGTATCTCTCTTGAACCTCTTTTTGAATTTTGGCCAGATCGCTTGAATTGCTCTTGTTACCAAGCATCACGACAGCTTTTTTGCTGATGAGCCTTAAAAGCACCTCTGCGTTTGATCTATCTTGAAGATCGACATAGCCTAGATCAAAAAGCGTTAAAACGCTTTCTGTGTGATGGATAGCGTCGTGTAGGTATTCTAGGGCGTTTGAAGGCTTGATTGATTTATAAAGATCAACTAGCTCGGTTATTAAATTTGGATTGTTTTTCTTTAAATTTAGCTTCTCTTCGGTGTATTCTTGAGAAAATAGCTCAAGCACGGGAGCAACCAAAAGTGCGTGAGAAGCGGCGATGTAGCGACCTGACTCTATGAAAATATCTGGCTCGATCTCCTTTTTTTGCTCGCTTATGGTTTTAAGCATATAGACAACGTCGTTTGCATATTCGTTTAGTGTATAGTTTCTACTGCTCTCCTCTTTAAATTGCGAGTACTCAATCGCTAGGCCACCACCTAAATTTATAGCTTTTAAATTTAAAGCGCCCATTTTTCTAAGCTCAGCGTAGATATTGCCAGCCTCGATGAGTGCTTTTTTGAGCGGATGGATCTCGCTTATTTGAGAGCCGATGTGGAAGTGTATCATTGTGAAATTTTCAAGTAAATTTGCCTTTTTTAGCATCTTTACAGCTTCTATCAGTTCAGTTGATGTTAGTCCAAATTTAGAGTGTATGCCACCACTTTTTGCCCAGAGTCCCGATCCTGTCGAGTGCAATCTTACCCTAAGTCCGATCTTTGGTTTTGGTTTGAAGCGCTCTTTTGCGATGGCGATTATAGCTTCAAGCTCGTTTAAGCCCTCGATCGTTAGCGTGATGTTATGCCCCATTTCAGCGGCGATGAAGCCTATATTTATCATCTCTTTATCTTTAAAGCCATTTACGGTTATTGGAGCTTTTTCGTTATTGTAAGCCATTGTTAAAAGTAGCTCAGCTTTACTGCCAGCTTCAAGGCCGTAATTATAGGGCTTGCCAAGGCGGACTAAATTTTTTACAAAGCCAGGATATTGATTCACTTTAAGTGGAAATACGGCATTAAAGCTGCCTTTGTAGGCAAATTCTTTCTTTGCCTTTGCAAAGCTTGCGTGGATCTGTTCAATCTGCTTTTGGATAAGATGTGGAAAGCGAAGCAGTAGTGGCCCTCTATATCCGTCGTCCCTGATATCACGCACGATGTCTATGATCGCTGGTTTGCTGGCTGCATTTATACAGACTTTGCCATCTTCTATAACAAAATTTGAATTGCCCCAAATGCTAAGTCCAAAATCATTCATCCCAGCTCCTTTTCAAGCTCATCTAAATTTATCGTTTTTTCATCTTTGGTCTCTAAATTTTTATACCAAATTTTATTCTCTTTCATCTCATTTTCGCCCACGCAAAGGAAAATTTTTGCATTTTTATTGTCGGCATTTTGCAGATGTTTTTGAAGTTTTTTAGCTTCATAAGAAATTTCAACATGATATTTTTTGCGAAGCTTTGAACCAAGAGCATAGACAAAGTCTAAATTTGGCGCATCAAGCGCGCAAAGATAAATTCCGGCTCGCTCATCATCGGCTTCACCTAAAATTTCCATTATCCTCTCAACGCCCATCGCAAATCCAACGCCATAACTTGCTCTACCGCCAAGGTACTCGACAAGTCTGTCGTATCTGCCCCCACCAGCAACCGCACTTTGTGAGCCGATCTCGTTGCTTATAAACTCAAACGCCGTTTTGCAGTAGTAGTCTAGTCCACGAACGAGCTTAGTGTCTATCTCAAATTTAACGCCATTTGCCGTTAAAATTTCTTGCAATTTTGCAAAATCAGCCTGCGCCTCATCGCTTAAGTTATCAGTGATCACTGGGGCATTTTTATAAATTTCTTGGCAACTCTCAACCTTGCAGTCAAGCACGCGGATAGGATTTAAAAGCTTGCGTCTTTTACAGTCCTCGCAAATCCTGTCGTCATTTTCATCTAGAAATTTAACAAGCTTTTCTTTGTAAGACTTCATCGAGCTCTCGTCGCCAAGGGAGTTTATTTTTAGGGTTGTTTTTATGTTTAGTCTGTTAAAAATTTCGCTCACCATCAAGATAATGCTCGCATCTTCATAGACGCTACCCTCGCCAAAGCACTCGCAGCCAAACTGGTGAAACTCTCTTAAACGGCCTTTTTGTGGGCGTTCGTAGCGAAACATCGAGCCGTGATAAAAGCAGCGTTTTGTCACATTTGCTCTGTCAAGTTTTGCCTCGATAAAGGCTCTAACCACGCCAGCTGTGCCCTCAGGACGCAAGCAAACGTCGTTTCCGCCTTTGTCTTCAAACTGATACATCTCTTTACCCACGATATCACTACTCTCGCCGACACTTCTTTTAAAAAGCGCTGTCTCCTCGAGGTGCGGGGTCAAAATTTGCTCATATCCGTAGTTTTTTGCGACTTCCTCGCAGGTTTTGATTATCTGTGCGTAAAGTTTTGCGCGAGCTGGAAGCATATCTTTCATGCCACGAAGTGCCGTTATCATCGCATTATCCTTTTTATTTTTTGTGATTTTACTTAAAATTTATAAAATTTTCTATCTCTTTTGAAATTAGCTCTATGCTTTTAGACGCGTCTACAAAAAGCGTTTCAAAGCTATTTTTGATAAGAATTTGCTTCATTAAAATTTGCACTTTTAAAAGATACTCTAGTCCGCGAGCTTCGATCTTATCGCTTGTGCCTCTATTTTTTAGCCGTGCATTTATTAGCTCAGCACTTGCTTCAAAAAAGACTATTTTGTCTGCAAATTTATCATTTAGCGCAAATTTATTAATCTCTAAAAGTACGTTTTCATCTAAATTTTCATCATTTGCCAAAGCGTAGGCGATGCCTGATATAAAGCCTCTGTCGCTTAAAATGAGCCTATCTAAATTTGGCTCGACTAGCTTTTCAAAATGCTCGGCCCTGTCAGCTAAAAAGAGTAAAATTTCAGCCCTTTTGCCTATTTTTATGCTTGAGTTTAGTAAAATTTCTCGCAAATTTTCACCAAGCTGCGTACCGCCCGGCTCTTTTGTGACGATGGCATCGCTAAATTTAGAAGCTAAAATTTCTATCTGCGTACTCTTTCCAACGCCGTCAATTCCTTCAAATAAAACATACATTTTACGCCTTTAAATTTTTTAGAATTTTTGCTGGCACTAGGTTGCTCACGTCGCCGTCGTGGCGCAAAACTGAGCGAACTATCGAGCTTGAGATGAAGGCGTTATTTAAGCTTGGCATAAGATAAACTGTCTCAAATTCGTCCCAAAGTGCAGCGTTTGCATAGCCTATTTGTAGCTCATACTCAAAGTCACTAACCGCGCGAAGACCCCTGATGACGGTGTTTATGCCATGCGATTTAGCAAAATCAACAAGCAAGTTATCAAAGCCAAGAACGCTTACGTTTTTTAGCTCGCAAACTGCCTCTTTTGCCATCTCTATACGCTTTTCATGTGCGAACATCGGCTGTTTGCTGTCACTTTTTGCAACTGCGACAATCACTTTGTCAAAAATTTTTGTAGCCCTTATGATGACGTCTAAATGGCCGTTTGTGATCGGATCAAATGTCCCTGGATAGATGCAAGATTTTTTCAAATTTGCCACCTTTTGTAAAGATTATTTTCGATTTTTAAAGCATCAAGCCACTTGCCAATGATGAAATTTTCCATATCATCAAGGCTCTTTATATCTGCGTAGTAGCCTAAAACTGGGGGCGCGATGATGGCTCCAAGAGATGAGAGAAGCTGCATTTGAGAAAGCGCGATAGTGGAAAACGGCATCTCTCTAACTCCCAAAACTAGGGTTTGTCTCTCTTTTAGCGCAACACTTGCGGACCTTGTGATGAGCGTGTCACTTATGCCGTTTGCGACCTTTGCCAAAGTATTAGTAGAGCAGGGTGCTATAATCATCGCATCCGTGCCAAACGAGCCTGACGCTGGGCCTGTGCTAAGGTCTTGATCATCATAAATTTTTATGCCAAGATCATCTAAATTTAGCTTCAAATTTTCCTCAGCTTCCAAAACTTTCATGGCATTTTTACTAACTATGACGTGCGCCTCGCAACTATCTTTGGCAGCCTTGACAAGCTTTAAAAAGAGTCCAGCCCCGCTTGCTCCGGTAGCTGCAAATACTATCTTTTTCATCTTATCACTGCCTCGTCTTTACCTGAAACTGTGGCCTGTAAAATTTTATTATCTTTTGTTCTTATCTTTATCATATCACCTAAATTTCCATCCTCAAGAGCCTTTACCTCAGCTATTATCTTAACGCCATCCTCGCTCAAAACCGCATTTAGCATTTGACCTTTTTTGACTAAGCTTATGGCGTTAAACTGATGCTTGGTTAAAATTTCACCGCTTTTTATCTGCACTTTTGTTATAAGAGCTAAGCTATTTGAGTTAGAAAGTGCATCTTTTGGCCATTTGCCAAACTCAATCATCGTTGGCTGATAGTCAAGCAGGCTTAAAATGTGGTTTGTATTCATTGAATTTATTGCTATGAAGGCTGGCATCTTAGCGTTAAAGCTAAATTTAAAATAGATGCTTTTTAGACTCAGATCAACATCCTCAAATGATACTCTAAATGTACCTTTTTGACTATTTTGATCACCTAAAAAGATATTTTTTAGGAAGAGCTCTTTGAAATTTGTTGGAAGCTTATTTTGTGGGCTGATGCTAAGATCACTTATGCTGATACCGGGATATTCATCGCTAATTGATCTTAAAAATCGCATTTGAATCTCATCCATAATAGAGCAGTTTTTCACAAAGGCAACGCTTCCACCGCTTTTGTCATTATATGCTTTAAAATTTGCTGTTAGAATTTCATAGAGCTTTTTGCTATCTATCTTGGCAGCTCTTTTGCCCTCTAAGTTTAAAATTTCATTGTCTTCGCCATCAAAGCCAAAAGTGCTAAGTGAAATTTGGTCATTTACAACGCAATACATCGGATAGATGCTGACTTCATTTGCAAAAAGTTTTGTGGAAAATAAAAAAATGAGTATAAAAAAGATGGAGCGGGAAACGAGATTCGAACTCGCGACCCCAACCTTGGCAAGGTTGTGCTCTACCCCTGAGCTATTCCCGCAATCAAAATGAAGTCCGCATTTTATCAGATTGTTTTTCATTTGTCAAGGATTATGGAAGTTTTATGAGTGAAATTTCACTATTTTGTAAAATTTCACTTTGATCTGGGCGAGTTATCAAAACAAAATCACTCTTTAAGATATGATTTATCATACCTGAACCATATTTTCCGCCATCAGTTGCTATAAATTTGCCATCAGTTACATTGCCAAAAACTGCATTTGCTCTGCCAGATTTTACCTTTAAATTTTCACCATTTGCTGCTTTTTGCGTCACAAAACATTCGTCTTTTAAAAGTGGTAAAACAAGCATCATTAGGCATAGATATGCTGCCATTGGATTTCCAGGGAGCACAAAAACAAGCTTGCCATTTTTTTCATAAGCCTTGCAAGGTCTGCCAGGCCTTATGTCAAGATGTGAGAAAATTTCGCTGTATCCAAGCTCGCTTAGAGCTATTTTCATAAAGTCGGCCTCACCAGCGCTTGCTCCGCCAGAGCAGATAACAATATCGTAGTTCGCAGCGTTTAAAAATGCCTCTTTTACGGCGCTAAGTTCATCTTTTATGATGCCAATATATGAGCTTTTTTGACTTATGGAGCTTAAAAGTGCGGTTATGCCAAAGGCATTTGCGTTGTAAATTTCATCTTCGCTCGCTCTTTGCCAAGGCTCAATGATCTCATTTCCGCTTGAGTAAACTGCAATGCTTGGCTGCTTTTTTACATCTATAAAGCTTATGCCCTGAGCCGCTAACATCATCACGCTTCTTGTATTTAAAATCTCACCACTTTTTAGGAGAATTTCGCCTATTTTCGCCTCTTCGCCTTTAAAGCGGTAGGCATCACCTTTTTTAAGCTTCTCTGGCGCTTTTACAAACTCGCCCTCAACGATGCAGTCTTCAAACCTCATGACCGTGTCAGCACCCTTTGGCATCTTAGCACCTGTCATTATCTTCACGCACTCATTTTTGCCGATGCTTAGCTGCTCTTTGTCGCCTGCAAAGGCGCTTGCGATGATCTTATAAGGTTTATCTTTTTCATCAAATTTGACCGCAAATCCATCAAGTGCTGAGTTGTCAAAGCAAGGCAAGTCTTTGACGGCCATCACGTCATTTGCTAATGTTTTACCAAGAGCCTCACTAAGAGGTAAAATTTCACTCTCATTTTTTGGTTTAAATTTAGCTTTTAAAGCTTCAAGTGCCTCATTTACTAGCATTTTTACTCCTCAAGCCTAACGATTTTTGCTCCAAGGCTTTTAAATTTCTCCTCAAGCCTCTCATAGCCTCTATCAAGGTGGTAAATTCTATGCACCAAGCTCTCGCCATTTGCGATGAGAGCGGCTAGTATTAGGGCTGAGCTAGCTCTAAGGTCAGTCGCCATCACGTCTGCTGCATTTAAATTTGCAGGGGCGTAAACGCTTGCGATATGTCCATTTAGGCGGATGTCAGCGCCCATTCTAGCTAGTTCACTAACGTGCATAAAGCGGTTTTCAAAAAGTCTCTCATCTATCGTGCTAACGCCATTTGCCGCAAGGCAAAGCGCCATAAATTGAGCTTGCATATCTGTCGGAAAGCCCGGATACTCGGTGGTTCTTATCTCTACTGGTTTTATCTCTTTTGCTGGCAATATCGTGATCTTGTCGCCGTCTACTTCGATACCAAAGCCCATCTCTTCAAATTTATTTAAAATGGCTGTCATATGGGTTGCATTTGCCTTTGTGACTGAAATTTTGCTATTTGTTATAGCTCCAGCACAAAGGTATGTGCCAGCTTCGATCCTATCAGGGATGACCCCAATATCGCAAATTTCAAGTAACTTTTGACCGCTGCCAGTGATCTTTAGCTCGCTCGTGCCGATGCCTTCTATTTTAACGCCACTATTTGCTAAAATTTCACAAATTTGCACCACTTCAGGCTCAAGTGCTACGTTAAAAAGCTCTGTCGTGCCGTGAGCTAGGGCTGCTGCCATGATGATGTTTTCGCTACCAGTTACAGTGATCTTATCAAAAACGATCTTTGCACCTTTTAGTCCATTTGGTGCTGTTGCGACGACATAGCCTTGCTTTATTTCGATATTTGCTCCCATTTTTTCGAGTGCATTTAGATGCAGATCAATAGGTCTTTGTCCGATCGCACATCCTCCAGGTAGGCTCACTTCGCAGTGTCCAAAGCGCGCTAGAAGCGGACCAAGTGTCAAGATAGAAGCGCGCATCTTTCTAACAATGTCGTAGTTTGCCGTTGTCGAATTTACACTGCTAGTGTCGATACTTAGCGAGTTTTCATCTTTAAATTCACACTTTGCTCCTAGATTAGTTAGCAGTTGGCAAAGCGTTTTTATATCAGCGACATTTGGGATATTTGTTAAATTTACACTTTTTTTTGCAAGTAAGGTTAGGGCGATGATCGGTAGAGCAGCATTTTTAGCACCGCTTATTTTTACTTCGCCACTTAGTTTTGCATTTCCTTTTATCTTTAAATAGTGCATCATTGCTTTTTGCCTTAAGAAAATATGTTTTTTGCCGATATTATATTGCTTTTTAACTTAGAATAAAGAAAGCAAAGCACTATTTCCGGTTCATTTACGTTTAAAAGTTAAAATTGCAAACACTAAATTTTTTGGATATAAATATGTCAAATTCAATAAATAAAAAAATCTTTTTTATACTTAGCATTATATTTTTTACAGGTTGTTCTTTTACTTCTAATCAACCGACAACTCCGCAAAATGAAACAAATCAGACCGTAACTTCAAGCGTTGATTTTAGCGAGCAAATGATTGGCGAAATCATAGATGAAGATAATGATAGAGAAGATAAAAAATTTGGTTCTTTTTTTAAAAAATACCTAAATACAAGAGCAGGTGGTGATTGCTCAGGATTTGTTTCTATCGTAAATGCAAAGTATCAAAATATGTATTTTGATGAAAAGACAATAAATCGCTACTACGATAATGGCGGTAGAAAGTCAAAAGCGATCTATAATTTTTATGAAAGTAAAAATTTAATTACTCATAAAAATCCAAAAATAGGCGATCTTGTATTTTTCTCAAATACTCTTGGCAAGGGTGTTCAAAAAAATAAAGATAAGAAAAATATCACTCATGTTGGCATAGTTACGGCTATTCTTGGCGATGAGACGGTAAAATTTATACATAATTCTGGCGGAAAGATAATTCATAGCTATATGAATCTAAAACAAAAAAATGTGCATCTAAAAGGAAATCAAGAGATAAATAGCTACCTTGTAAGGTGCTCAAATTCAAGTTGCTTGGCAGCAAATAGATTTGCTGGATATGGCAAAGCAAAATAAATCAGAAATTTTTACTAAAAACCTTTTAAAACAAATATTAGGCTCAAATTTTAAGCTTTATTTATATAAATTTATACTCGTAAATACAGATTTAAATAAAGAGAAAATATGAATTTTTTTGATGAAATTTGGGAAATTTTAAATGAAGGCGAGATTGAGCTTAAATTTTTAAAATTTGAGCTATTTTATGAGAAATTTAAACGAGATTTTAATATAAATTTTTATGAAAGCTCTAAACCAAATGAGCTAATAACGCCTAGCTACGCAAAATTTTGTGAAGTGGTTAGCATGAAAGAGTTAAACAAAAAAGTAAAGCCAAAAGATAAAAATTTAAATTTTATCCATTCGGTAGCTCATATTGAATTTAGTGCTATTGACATCGCGCTTGATGCTTGTTATAGATTTAGAAATTTGCCAAGAGAATTTTATGAAGACTGGCTAGAAGTGGCTGAAGATGAGATCAGGCACTTTTGCATGATAGAAAATTTGCTCTTAAAACAAGGCGGTAGATACGGCGAGCTAAGTGTGCATGATGGGCTTTTTATCGCACTTCAAAAGACTTCAAGTAGTCTAACTAGCCGTATGGCGCTACTGCCAAGATATATGGAGGCAAATGGGCTTGATGCAAACGCTCATATTATAAAAAGGCTTGAAGGCGAGGGTGGAAATGAAGAGCTCATTGAGTGCCTGAAAGTCATATTAAAGGAGGAAGTCTCTCATGTTTATAAAGGCGATAAGTGGTTTAAGCTTGCTTGTAAAAAAGAGGGTATTGACGAAAATAGCTACTTTGACATTATCTTAAGTTTGTATCCAAATTCATTTAAAAATGTTAGAGAGATCAATGAGCAAGATCGCTTAAAAGCTGGATTTAGTAAAAAAGAGCTTTGCTTGATAAAGAATTTCTCAAAGGGGAGATAGTGAGTAAAATTTATTTTATAAGACATTCAAAAGCGGTTGATGAGAATAAGGACGGAGCTAAAGATGCCTTAAGGGAGCTTAGTCAAAAAGGTAAAGAAGACGCTAAATTTATGGCAAATAGACTAAAAATGTATGATGTGATGCCAGGAGCCATCTTTTCAAGCAGTGCTAAAAGGTGCGAGCAAACGGCAAAGATTATCACTAAAACTTTAAAATTTAAAGAAGAGATCGATCTTATAGATGAGCTTTATGATATAAGTTTTGAAAATCTTTTGGAATTTGTAAGAAAATTAGATAAAAATTTGGACGAAATTTTTATCATTACGCATAATCCCAGCATAACTGAAATTTGCGAGTATTTAAGTGACTCATCGATCGACAATATCCCAACTTCAGGAATTTTTTGTATCGAGTTTAGTTGTGAGTTTAAAAATTTAAAAGAGGGTAGCGCAAAAGCTTTATTTTTTGACCATCCTAAAAAACATCAAAAATAGTTTGCTTGTGTACAAGAACACAAGCAAACTTGGGCTTAGTTTTATTTTTCAAAGATGTTATTATACGAAGCGAAAATTTCCTCGCTAAGTTTTTCTACCTTTTTAAACTCTTCAACAAAATATTTTAAATTTTGCTCACTATAACCTTTGGCTGATTTCTCAAGCAGACCTTTTATTTTATTGTTTAATAGTGCTGTCATCTCTTTTGACTTAGTAAAATTCTTACCAAGCTTATGGTCTTTTATATTTTCGTTTTCATACCAGTTTGTTAGACCTTCGGCTAGTTTTTCTACCTCTTCGCCATAGCCTTGCTCGTTTATCACATCAGAATATGCTCTAGTTTTATAGGCTATTTGTAAAATTTTTGCGATTATGGCAAAAGTTTTATTTTCAACATATTTTGATATTTGAGCGGTATTTTGAGCATTTGTATTAAACTCACTTAGCACCTTTTTGAAATTTTCAACATTTTGTGTAGTTAGCTTAGAAATTTCATCTATCTTTTTAGAATTTTCGTCTATGCCATTTACTTCTTGCTGAAGTGTTTTTATGTTTACTTCGATATCGCTTGCAGCTTTTTGTGTATTTTCAGCTAATTTTCTAACCTCATCAGCAACAACAGCAAATCCACGTCCATGCTCTCCAGCACGTGCTGCTTCTATTGCTGCGTTAAGAGCTAATAGGTTTGTTTGATCGGCAATATCTTTTATTAAATTTAGTACTGAGCTTATCTCAGAAGCTCTAGTACTTAGCACGCTTGCAGTATTTGTGCAGCTCTGCACTAGATCGTCAAGTTGTCCCATGTTTTGACTAAGTACTACGATATTTGACATATTTTCTTTGGCTACTTGTGCGGTTTGGCCGGCATCTACTGCTGTTTGGCTTAGGTTTTTGATGCTTTCGTTTAGATCATCCCTTACTTCATTTATGCCACTTATACCATTTCCAAGCTTATCTAGCTCACTTGAAAGGATGCCTCTAACCTTGCTTTTTTGACCATCTTTTATGCCTGTTACACCTTTACTCATAGATATGGCATTTCGTTTAAATGAACCCCTAAATCCTTCGGTAAAAATATTTCGGTATGTTTTTGAGTTTTGGGCAGCTTGGATAGAAGTAGAAATTTCGCGTTGAAGTGCTTCTATTTGGTCTAATAGATCATTTATGCCAAGGGCTATTTCATACATATCATCTTTTTCGCTAATGTTTACAATGCGAGGCTCTAGTATACCATTGCTTGCTGATTTGACAACATTTAAAATTTCGTTTATTGCATTTGATTTTTTATTAAACATCTTTAAAACCTTTGCAAGTTATTTACAAATTCATCGTAGCTCGTCGATTTCTCCTCAAGGAAATTTAACAGATACTTTTTAGATGCCTCGATACCGCCATCACGCTCTAGTTCAAGTAGTTTTGTGTAAAGTGGTTTTATGACCTCTATCGCTTTTGGATTTGGTTTACGCCTAACAGAATAATATCCAACTACATTATCTTGCTGATCTAAAGAGGCGGTAATATTGCCAAATACCCAGTAGTATCCGCCATTAAGAGTTTTATTTTTTATAAAAGCAAACATTTCTTCTTTGTTTTGTATACGTTCCCAAAGTAGCTTAAAAATAACTCTTGGCATATCTGGGTGTCTTATGATGTTGTGCGGCTTGCCCAAAACATCGCCTTGTTTTACACCTACGATTTCTAAAAATGGCTCGTTACAATAAGTGATTCTTCCTTTTGGATCAGTTTTTGAAACTAAAAACGCATTTTCGTCAACACTAAATTCTTTTTCTATAGACATTTTACTCCTTTATCATCTAAATTTAATTTTTAACAGCTTTTGCCATATCCCACATCGGCATAAATATACCAAGTGCTAGCAATAGCACCATTGCGGCAATAAATACTAGTAAGATCGGCTCAATATAATTTGATATATTATCAATTATGTCGTTAAATTTCATTCTATAATAATCTGTAACTTTTTGTGTCATGTCATCCAAGCTACCACTTTGCTCGCCAGCACTTATCATTTGTATAAGCATGCCCTCGTAAAGTCCTGTTTGTCTAAAAGCCTCTGTTAAACTTATGCCACGGCCAACTAGTACCTTTACAGCAGTTAGTTTGTTTCGTATGTCTTGATTTGATACGGTGACGACTGCAGTATCTAGGGCATCGGCGATAGGAAGTCCTGCACGAACAAGTTCGGTAAATATCAGATTAAATCTACTCATATTTGCAAAAAATATTATCTTACCTATAAGATAGACTTTTAAAAGATATTTATCGATTTTATCTCTAAAATTTTCATCACTTGCATATTGTTTTTTTAATAAAATTGCAAAAGCAATAAGGACAACAATAATATATATACCGTAATTAGTCATTGTGTATTCGATATTTAGCAAAATTTTTGTAGGAAGTGGAAACTCAGCGTTGAGCTGTTCAAAAATTTCGCGAAACTGTGGTACAACCGAAGTCATAAGCACAATAAAAGCCAAAATTATAGAGCATATTACGGTTATTGGATACCTTATGGCTTTTTTAAATTTTTGCTGGTTATCCCAGACTTCTTGCAAGATAGCAGCTAGCTTTGATAATGCATCAGCCATATTACCAGTACTCTCTCCAAGCCTTACCATAGCAACAGTGACATCGCCTAGCTCTTCTTGAAAATTTTCTATACTTTGAGTTAAACTCGCACCTTGATTTAGGTCTTCGTCTAATGTTTGAAATATTGTTTTTAGCCTTTTATCCTCAGTAGCATTTGCTGTCTCTTTTATGCCATCATGTATTGATATACCAGCATTAGTCATAACGCTAAGTTGCCTTATGGTAGCGACTAGAGCTGGAATTTTTACTTTCGAAGAAGAGAAAATTTTGTTAAATTTTTCTTGCAAATCCAAAAAGTCATTGTTAATGCTTGAGACCTGAGCTTCTTTTATCTTTACTATCATGCCTTGAATATTTGCACGATTTTTAACATCATTTTTGCTATTGGCCTTTAGGCTCATCTTTTGGCGTTTGCCATCTTTTATATATTCTATTTCGTAAAATTTCATATCTTGGCAACTCTATATACTTCTTCGATTGTTGTTACACCATTTGCTGCGCGTATAACGCCATCATGGAACATATCTATAAAGCCTTCGTCATAGGCAGCCTTTTTAAGCTCTTCTTTTGAAGCGTTATTTGCTACGATACTTGCTATGTGATCACTGATAGACAATATCTCACTTATCATTTCACGCCCTAGATATCCAGTTTGTGAGCAGTGTTGGCAACCTACGCTTTTATAAAATTGATAATCTTCAGGAAGAAATTTCTTAATCTCATCAAGAGCTTTTTGAGATAGCGTGACTTTTTGTTTGCAATACGGGCAAAGCTTTCTTACAAGCCTTTGAGCCTCTATGCAAACTAGTGCGCCACTTACTAGATATGGCTCAATGCCCATATCAACCATACGAGGTAAAGCGCTAATAGCGTCATTTGTATGAAGTGTAGAAAAAACCAAGTGGCCAGTTAGTGCCGCTTGAATAGCGATCCTAAGTGTCTCTTGATCTCTGATCTCGCCTATCATAATAATATCTGGATCTTGCCTTAGGATAGAGCGAAGAGCTGAGATAAAAGTAAGTCCAGCTTTTTCATTTACATGTACCTGCTGGATCATATTTAGCTGATACTCGACCGGATCTTCAACGGTAATAATCTTAGTTTTTACACTTTTTATATCATTTAATGCACCATAAAGTGTAGTCGTTTTTCCTGATCCTGTCGGACCAGTAACTAGGATGATGCCATAAGGTGCTTTCATGCTTTTTTTAAACTTAGCAAAGTTATCTGGATGCATACCAAGGTCTTCAATGTTTATGATAACCTTTGATTTGTCCAAAATTCTTAAAACTATGCTTTCGCCGTTTAAAATAGGTAGTGTAGAGATACGAAAATCGTACTCTTTATCTAAAATTTGAGCTGAAAATCTACCATCTTGTGGGCGGCGGCGCTCTGCGATATCCATATTTGAAAGCAGCTTCATACGGCTTACCATCGGAGGATAAATATCTTTATCAAATATAAATGTTTCACTTAGCATACCATCTATCCTGCTTCTTACGATACAGTTTGTCTCGGTTGGCTCGATGTGAATATCGCTTGCTCTGCTTTGAATAGATGTTTTTAAAATTATCTCAATTAGCTTTAAAATTCCAGAGCTTTCTGTGCTTTGCCCTTGGCTACTGGAGCTTGAAAGCTCTTTTCTGATCTCTGTAATAACGTCCTTTATGCTTTCATTAAGAGCTATTTTGTTTATATATTTTTCTATCTGGGCTGGATCTGCGCAAGCTACTTTTAATAGCTTTCTGTTAAATAAATTTTGAACTTTATCTTGAATGATCACGTCAAAAGGATTTTTAAAAGCAACATAAACGCTTATCTCGTCTTCTTTTACGGGTATGGCGTTATATGATTTTAGCTGCGAGGTGCTTAGTTTTTCACTGATACGGTAGTCGATATCTATATCATCAAGATCAAAAAATGTGATTTTAAATTTATCGCATACATATTGAATGAAGCGCTTTTGATCTATCTGAAGACTAGTCGAAATTTCATCAATGTCAGTGTGTCCTCTTCTATAAATATCAGATAGAATTTCAAAAAAAATCTCTTCTTCTAGCATATTTTCTTCAAGCAAAATAGCCAAAAGACTTTTTTTGTTTATCTTTTTTATCTCTATAATCTTTAAAATTTGCTCATCATTTAGTTTATTAAGTTGCTCTAATGTTTTTAGCGTTAAATTTTCTAAATTATTCATCTCTTCTCTTTATCTATACTCAATCTGCGAAGTAAGATCGTCATTTTTAAAAATTTTTAAAATCATTTTTGCAAAATTTGAGCCAGCGATTGCACTAAGCTCATATCTTGTATCTGAATTTGGCTCTTCAAAAATAAATACACCAAGCTCCTCAACGTATTCTTTTTTGACAAATTTATCAAATATAAATGAAAGAATGTAATCGCTCTTTGGAAGTCTAATATAGCTTATATCAGCCCCATCCAAGATAGCATGAAGCAATAGCTTTTTTTTAAGCAATATATCTGCAAAATATGCTGCATTCTCTCTTGAACTTTGCGTTTTTGATAGTTTGCTTGCTGGAAGAGCGAGCCTATCTATATCATTTGTTTTTAAGCAAGATATGCCAAAGATATTAAGAAATTCTTCATTTTGTGAATCTTTTAAAAGATCTTGTATTTTTTGATTGCAAATTTTAGGATATTCAGCTTTTTCAAAATAACTTTTAATGTCAGCAGTCCCAAGCGCAAAGGCATTTAAAGATAAAAATATAACGAGCAAAAATTTCACAACGTATCGCTTTTTATCTTATTTATTAGCTCATTTATCTCGGGCTTATTTTTATTTTTATTATATTCTTCTAATGCACGCAATGCGTCATCTTTTTGTTTTAACATATATTTTGCCTTAGCAAACATGACCCAAGACTCCTCAATGCTACTATCTAAATTATTTGCCGATAGTGCCCATTTTATAGTGTCGCTATATCTTTTGTCTTGATAGCATCTTCTTGCTATTTTAAGGGCGATTTCTGGATTTTTATTTTTATTAAAATTTTCTTTTAGCATAGAAATTTCATTGTTTTCACTTGAAATTTGAATATCAATTTTTGGCTTTGCCTTTGATTCTAGTTCTATTACCTCTTCATTTGGTAGAGGCTGTTCATTTTGCATATTTTCATTTTCAGTTGGTAAATTTAGCTTTAGCCAACCGCCACCACTTCTTTGTTTTTTGTCTGATGCCTGCTCTTTATTATCTTCATTTAGCTTTATGGATTGTTCTAGCTTTTTAGCTATTTTCTCAGCGAGCTCATCTTGTTTCTTATCTGATTCAAACCTCTCTTTTGCCTGCTCACTTTTTTGTTTGCCATCTTCTAAAATATTTTTGCTGACATTAGTTTCAGTAAAGGTTATATTTTTTTCTTTTATATCTGTTTGTATTGTCAAATTTTTCTCAACTAAAGCTGGAGTATTGGTTGTCTCTTTTTTGTTTTTAGCATTTGAGAAAAATAAAAAAGCACCAAAGATAAAAGCAATTAGCAAGATCGTAATTATTAAAAGACCTAGCTTTTTATGTGATAACAATTTTAAAAAGCTATTTTTATTCTTTTTTTCGTACTCTTCATAGAGCTTTTCTAGTCTTTGAATTTCTTGTAATTCAAGCATGAATTATTCCTGTATCAAGTGCAGACATCGTTAAAATTTTAATATTTGCGTCCTCGCTACTTAATTTTGATGGCTGATTTTGTTCATAATATTCACAAATTTCATAAAATTTATACATAATTTTATTTAGTGTGCGTAAATTTCCGCAACAAAGCTCATAGGCTTTGTCATAGTCTTTTTTCTGAAAATTTAGGTATTTATCGTAGCCTTTTTGTCCTATTTTTCTTTGTAAATAAACTATGATTTCATTCGTGTTTGCACTTCCAAGCTCTATACTCTCCCAAATTCTAGTTTGAAAATAGTCTTTTGCTAACACATCTTCATTTTCAGTTTTATGAATCGTAAATAGAAATTTAAATAATCTTGTATCGGCCATAAGCCTTATTTTTTCGATCAATTCAGTAGGATAAAGTTGTGCTTCATCCAAGATGACAACTATTTGGTTTTGTAAAATTTCATCTTTATTTTTAAATTCTTTTGAGTAGTGTGCAACAAAACTTTCAAAATTATTTATATTATCAAGTTTATTTCCGTATATATCTTCACAAAGAGCTTCTATAAATGTAGCTTCGCTAAAAAAAGGATGCGGGAAAAAAATTAATTTTTTATCCTTTTGAAGATCAGAGGCTATCTTGTTTAGCAAAAAAGTCTTTCCACTGCCAGGCTTGCCATAAAAAAGTATAAGTTTTAATGGCTTTTTTAGAGCCGAGACGATCTTATTGTAACAAGTGATTGAGTTATCTAGATTAACAAAATCAGCTACTTCGTCTTCGTTGATAAAGATATCTTTTATATCTGTATAAATATTCTTGTTATTCATAGATCGTTTTAGAAAAACCTAAGTCTTTTAATGATTGATTAAGTGGCTTTTTTTTGTCAAAATCAACTACATGAGGAGTGATGACAAAGATAAGTTCTGTTGTTTTTATATTGTCTCTTGTGCTTTTAAAGACACCACCTATAAGTGGGATATCAGAAAGAAGAGGTACGGAAGTATTATTCTTACCCTTTGTCTGACCTATTAATCCACCAAGAATAATAGTATCACCGCTGTCAACTTGAACGACAGTTGAGAGTTTCTTTTGTACGGTATCTGGAGCAATCTCTCTTAACGCATTTTGTCTTGTGTCGTCTTCAGCGTATTTAAAGTTACTAAGTGATGGATTGATTCGAAGCATGATTTTATTATTATCAGATACTTCTGGTAGTAAATTTAATAATATGCCTATAAAAACAGAGTATTGTTTATAAGTAGTTGTCAGCCTATCACTATTGCTGTTTCCATTGTCAGTTTTTTGTTGAACACGGTAGTTTATGTTATCGCCAACTGAGATTAGAGCTTGTTGATTATTAAGTGTTGTTACTTTTGGACTTGATATAACCTTTGTCTTTCCATTTGTCTCAAGAAAATTTATCATTCCATCAAGGCTGAAATTTAAATTAGCTGCAATATTTAATGTACGTCCAAATCCATCACTTAGGCTATTTCCTTTATTTGTCCAAGTAGCACTTGAACTCGGATTATTTCTTGAATTACCAATGTATGTATTAAATCCAAGTTCAAATTTACTCCAATCAACGCCTTGTTTGTATTCATTATTTAACTCAACTGAAATAATAGAAACATCAATAATTACTTGTTTTTTTAGTCTTTTTTGCATTTCATCTATATATTTCTCGACACGCTTAAGTTGAGAAGGAGTGGCCGTAACAGTAATAAGGCCTGCGTTTTGATTTATGATAGGATCAGGCGCTGTGATATGTTCGCTACTATTATTTAAAATAGCTTTAAGCTCAGCATCTAGTTTTTCCCAAAAGTCAAACCTCTCAGTAGTTTTTATAAGGTTGCTTGAGCCTTGAGAACTATCATCTTGGGAATTATCGCTACTACTTGAACCACTAGAAATTTCAGATGGAGTAGCATCCACTGAAGCTTGGGTGACAGCAGTTCCTTCTCTAATAGAAGTTATATAATCTAGTTTAAAAATTTGAGTTTTTAAAGATGAAATTTTTAATACATTGTTTGAAAACTCGTAGCTTAAATTTTTCTCACTTAAAAGTATGTCAAAAACTTCGCTAAGGCTCATATTCCTGATATTAACGCCAAAAACTTTATCTTTTAGCTCTGTTTTGCTATAAGTATCCTTTGCAACAATACTAAAGTTACACATCTCTGAAAGCTGATTTAACACATCTACTAGTGCAACATCATCTGAAATTTTCATATTAAAATTCTTGCTTAAACAACTACTTTCATTGGCACTAGCATAATTCATATTTAAGCAAAATAGTGCACCTATTATTAATATTTTATTTAATTTTAATCTCAACATTTTTACTTCCATTTTTTAAAATTAACTCTTGTTTTTCATCGCCTTTTACTAAAAAAACACTATTTTTAGTAATGTTGGCTATTTTGTAACCATCGACAATATCACCGACAGCATACCACTTGGAATCAATATTTGCTTTGTTTAATAAAATTGCTTTTAAACTAAGCCCTTTTGAAGCTTGAGTGATAATTGATAAATTTTGATCTGTTACCGTCTTGATAGGTTCTTGCTTAAAAGGATTTTTTATGCTCGAAAGCTCAATATCACTAAGACCGCTTCTTTTTTCCTTTATTTTTTCAAAAATTTTATCATAAGAGTCCATTTCCTCTTGAAGCTGATTAGCAAAAGCAATATTTAAAAATAAAAAAGTCAATAAAATTTTTATTTTCATTAGTATTTCATCCCCCAAACAGATATTGAGATCTTAGCGCCAAGCTCTTTTTGGGTAGAATTTACATCCATTTTATGAAGATCAACTACTAGCTTTGATTCTTCAAGGCCATTTATATATGAAAGCATATCTTTAAATCCTCCCAAAAATGTCAAGTCAATATTTAAAATTTGCTCAATCTTTTGGAAATTTGGCTCTTTTATATCACTTTTTAACTCTAAAATTTTTATATTATTTTGCTTTGCTAAAGATACGATGTTGTCTAAAAAATTTGCCCAATTTTGATCATTAAATAATAAAAACGATAGTTCTTTTAGCTTTGAGTCAAAATGAGCATTAAATTTTAAAACGCTAGAATATTTGCCTTTTAGCGCTTCAAGTATTTTGGACTCTTCATTTATTTTAAAATTTTTATCCCCACTAGGTGAGCTGGTCGATCTTAAATAATCTCTTGTTCTTGAAAGATCATTGCTAATTTTAGTATGCGCATTAAGTCTTTCATCATAAAAATCTTGCGACGGATCAAAGCAAAGCATATAAACAATATAAATAATAATTAAAGCTGAACCCAAAAAAATTATATTTGTTTCGCTTTGTTTTTTTGCGTCAAAATACTTATCTATTTTACTTAAAACGTCTTGTCTCATTGTCTAATCTCTATGCTTATATTGCTTTCATACTCGTTGTTTTGCCTATCTTCTTTAATTTTTTTTGTATTTACTGAATATTTGGGCATCTTGCTAATATCTTTTATTAGCTGCGTAATCCTTTTTTCATTATCGCTAACAACCGTTACAGTTAAATTTTTATCGTTATTTTTAATATTTGTTATAAAAACGCTATTGCTGTTTATCATATCGGTAATTTCAAAAAGATTTAAACCTTTCATTACGTAATGACCTTTTTTATTTTCAATTTCTTGAAGCAACCCTTTTCTAAAATTTAACTTCTCTTCCTCTTTATCAGTTAATCCTTTTATATCATTTTGCTCTTTTTTTAGTCTTTCAAGAGTACTTCTTATTTGTGCTGCTTGTGTATTAAGTACATCAAGCTCATCGCTTAGTCTTTGCGAATCTGCTTCTAAAATACTGCCAGTTATATAATTATAAAGAGGATAGGATATGCTTAGGCAAAAAGCAGCGGCACATATCAGTATAAATTTACCGCTTTTTCTCTTTGTGAATGGATCAGGCCTAAGCAAATTTGAGAAGTTAAAATCAGCATTAAAGGCCTCTTTTTTGTAGAAATTTGCATACAAAGCCATCATGTTATATCGTTCGCTAATGGCTAAATTTTTAGAATTTATTACAGTGCTTGTATTTAATTTCGTAGCATTTGTGCCAAGTTTTGTATTTATAAATTTCTCTAAACGCTCTATTTTATAGTCGCAGTCAATATAGATATTTTTTATATTTATGCTGTAAATTCTATTGACAACATTTATCGTGTCATTTACGTAAAATATGTAGTCCTCAAAAACAGTATTTAGATCGTAGCTAAAGCCTTCTTCATTGCTATCTAAAAGTCCTCTTGTCTTTAGGATGTCTAAAAAGCTTTCTAGGCTTACTCTTTCGCCGCTTTGCTCTATAAATTTATCTTTTAGATAATTTAGTGTGTATCTTAAACCTCTTGATGTAAGATATTCTCCATTTACATAGATGCTTATAAATGCTTCATCGGCCCTAAATGTCAAAAAACAATCACTCTGAGTGCTAGGAAGTAAGCCTTTTTTATATATAGCACTATATAAAAGCGGCTCTACAACGACATAATCTATAAAAGGGACTCTTTTAGAAATATTTTTAAAAATTTTATTTATCGTTTCATTTGTAGCAATAAAAACATTAAAAATCCTATCTTCTTTTTCAACATTGCTTTCAAAATAAACTATTTTATAGTCAATCGCAGGATCAAGAGAGAGCTCTTCGTAAATTTTTATTGAGATATTGTTTTCAATATCCTCATCATCTATTGTTCTTGAGATGTTTATGGTAGCTGTTATTATATCTTTGTACTCGATATAAGATATAAAAAAGTCTCGCTTTAGAATATTCTTTGAAAGACTTAGCGAATCGACATTGCTATTAGAAAATCTAAAACCTTCATATTCATAAGGATCTAGCGTAACGATTGGATTATCGTTAATTTTTCTAAGCTTTAACATAAAAATTTACCTCATAATGCTCTAATTGGGCTGTATTTTAATATTTTTACAACAAAAAATCAATATCCAATTATTTTATTAAGGCTCTTTTTTTCTTTACTCCAGCCTTTTTTAACGATTACATCGAGTTTTAAAAAGACCTTTGTTCCGGTTAAATTTTGTATTAACTTTCTTGCAAAAATTCCTATTCGTTTTATCGTTTCACCATTCTTACCGATGATCATACTTTTATGAATTTCACGCTCAGTGATGATACTTGCAAAAATTTCAGTAATGCCAGGTTTTTCTTTTACGCTTTTTATGATCGCATCACTAAGATAAGGGATCTCGTCACTTAAATTTTCATATATCGCTTCTAGTATAAATTCTCTAAAAATTTCTTTTTCATTTGTCGGCGTGAGAAATTCTGGATCGTAAAAATATTCATGCTCTGGCAAAAGCTTGCAAATTTCATCAAGAAGCGGCTTTTTATAGGTAGGCTGCTTGGTGCTAAAAGTAAGCAGAGCTGCAAATTTATCTTGAAATTTTTGATACTTAGTAATCTTTTCAAGTACCTTTGCATTTGAGCTCTCATCGACTTTTGTTAGCACTAAGATGTGCGGTTTTTCAGGATTTAGAGCTAGAAATTTCTCGTAGTCACTTGTGTCATCATAGATAGGTGCTAAAAATACGATGAGATCGCAGTCTCCCATCGATTTTATAGCTTGGCTAATTAGTAGTTGATTTATCGCCTTGTTGCTCTCGTGAAGTCCAGGTGTGTCGGTGAAGATGATCTGATCTTCACCATTCATCACGATGCCATTTATCTTTCTGCGAGTTGCGTTTTGTTTATGCGAGACGATAGCTATCTTTTCGTTTAATAAGGCATTTAAAAATGAGCTTTTGCCAGCATTTGTGCGTCCTATGATGCTAACAAAGCCTGATTTCAAAGTATGTACCTCGCTAGATCTTGATCCTCAACCACGTCTTTTAGGCGCTCTTTTACGAGCTCTTTTGTCACATTTATCTTCTCGCCGCTCTTTTCGCTCGCCTCAAAGCTGATATCTTCTATCACGCGCTCGATCACCGTATGAAGGCGTCTAGCGCCGATATCCTCCATCTTTTCATTTGCAGCATGAGCGATCCTAGCTATCTCTTTTATCGCTTCATCGTCAAATTCTAGCTCAACATTTTCGGTTGAGAGTAGGGCGATGTATTGTTTTAAAAGCGAATTTTTGGGCTGAGTTAAAATTTGATAAAGTGCATCTTCATCAAGGCTATCAAGCTCCACTCTTAGTGGAAAACGCCCTTGAAGCTCAGGGATGAGATCGCTTGGCTTGCTTATATGAAAGGCACCAGCCGCGATAAATAAAATGTGATCTGTCTTTAAATTTCCAAATTTGGTATTTACATTAGAGCCCTCAACGATAGGCAACAAGTCTCTTTGCACGCCTTCTTTGCTAGGATCCTGCCTGTTTGAGCTACCTGAGCCGACGGCTACCTTATCGATCTCGTCTATAAAGATGATACCTTCGTTTTCAGCCCTTCTTAAAGCCTCAGTTTTTACGCTCTCAAGGTCTAAAATTTTATCATTTGCTTCACTTTGAAGAGCTTTTTTAGCGTCTTTTACCTTCATCTCTTTTTTGATGTTTTTACCGCCGATGCCAATTATCTTTATAAAGCTCTCTTGCATCTGCGCCATATCAGGTGGCACGTTTGAGCCAGCCTCAAGCGGGTTTTGCTGCACCTCTATCTCGATGCTTAGCTCATTAAGCTCGCCGTTTCTTAGCCTATTTAGCATCTTTTCATAGCTCTTTGCGTACTCTGCTTGCTTCTCCTCGCTTGCTCCTTTTGGCAGTGGTGGCAAAAGTTTTGAGACGATCTTTTCTTCGATGTAGGCGTTGATTTTATCTTGATTTTTCTCACTTTGCTCGTTTTTTACGAGATTATATGATGCCGTAGCAAGGTCTCTTACCATGCTCTCAACATCACGGCCAACAAAGCCAACCTCAGTATATTTACTAGCCTCAACCTTGATAAATGGCAGACCCATCATCTTTGAAAGACGCCTTGCGATCTCAGTTTTACCAACGCCAGTTGAGCCGATCATCAAGATGTTTTTTGGCATGATGTCATCTTGCAAGCTCTTTTCAAGCTTCATACGGCGATATCTGTTGCGAAGTGCGATCGCTATGATCTTCTTGGCGTCCTTTTGACCGATCACATAGTCATCTAAAAATTTAACAATTTCTCTTGGTGTTAAGTTCATTTTCTCTCTTATTCTAAAACATAAGTTTTGATGTTTGTATTTGTATAGATGCAAATTTCGCCAGCGATCTTAAGGCTCTCTTTGACTAGCTCTTCTTCGTCGATATCAGCAAATTTATCTAAGGCACGGGCTGCTGAAAGGGCGTAGTTGCCGCCGCTTCCGATAGCTGCTATCTTGCCATCTTCTGGCTCGACCACATCTCCAGTGCCACTAAGTAAGAAAATTTTATCCCTATCAAGCACAAGCATCATCGCCTCAAGCTTTCTTAGATACTTGTCTTTGCGCCACTCTTTGCTAAATTCTATCACCGCCTTTAGCAAATCACCCTTCGTATGCTCTAAATTTTTCTCAAACATATCAAAAAGATTAAACGCATCAGCAGTGCTGCCAGCAAAGCCAGCTAGGACTTTGCCGTTGTGAATTTTGCGAATTTTTACGGCATTGCCTTTTAAGACGGTATTTCCAAAGCTCACCTGTCCGTCTCCGCCGATGACTGATTTGTTTTTGCCTTTGTAGGCTAAGATGGTTGTCGCATGAAACATCTACTCTCCTTGCACATCAACCTTTAAGCTCGCATTTATCGAGTGTCCAAGCTTTACATGAACGTCATAAAGGCCGACTGCTTTTAAGTGAGTGTCCATGTCGATCGCTCTTTTCTCGACTACTAAATGGTGAGTTTTTTCAAGCTCTGCTGCGATCTCTTCTTTTGAAACTGAGCCAAAAAGCGAGCCATTTGCACCAAGAGTTTTCTTGATGACAACTGTCACTTTTTCAAGCTTTTCTTTAAGTTTTTCTAAATTTGCAATCTCATATTTTAGCTCTTCAGCCTTTCTTTTTTGAGCTGCTTCATATTGGCGAAGAACGTCTGGAGTAGCTGCTTTTGCAAAGCCTTTGCCGATTAAGAAGTTATTGCCATAGCCGTCTTTTACCTCTTTTATCTCACCAGCTTTACCAAGCGCCTTTACATCTTTTATTAATAATACTTTCATTTTTTTCCTTTTAAATTTTATTTCTTAGTCAAATTTTCGCCCATTTTTGCGTGCGATTATAAAGCGAAGTGCATTTAGTTTGATAAATCCTTCTGCATCTTTTTGATCATAAACGCTGTCTTCTTCAAATGTGCAGTATGCCTCACTAAATAGATTATCATCTTTGCTGCTTCTGCCAAGGATAGTCACGTTGCCTTTATAAAGCTCAACTTTTACAGAGCCATTTACGTACTCTTGGCTCTTATCGATGAGAGCTTGGAGCATATTTCGCTCAGGTGACCACCAGTAGCCATTATAAATTAGCTCGGCGTATCTTGACATGATCTCATCTTTTAAGTGAGCTGCACCGCGGTCAAGCGTGATGCTCTCGATCGCTCTATGGGCTTTTAGCATTATCGTACCACCTGGAGTTTCGTAGCATCCGCGACTCTTCATACCAACTGAGCGATTTTCTACGATATCAAGTCTGCCAATGCCGTGTTTTGCGCCAAGGCGGTTTAGCTCGGTTAAAATTTCAGCTGGGCTCATTTTTTTGCCATTTATACTAACTGGATCGCCTTTTTCATAGCCTATCTCAATGATCTCGCTTTTATCTGGAGCATCTTTTGGGCTTACTGTCCATCTCCACATATCATCTTCTGGTGCGTGACTTGGGTCTTCAAGCACTAGACCTTCATAGCTTATGTGAAGTAAATTTGCGTCCATTGAGTATGGGCTTTTGCCTGGTTTTTTGGTGATATCTATGCCGTTTTTCTCAGCATATGCCAAAAGTTTTTCGCGGCTATTTAGATCCCACTCGCGCCATGGAGCTATAATAGTTAGGTTGTCGCCGAGCGCGTAGTATCCAAGCTCAAAGCGAACTTGGTCGTTGCCTTTGCCTGTTGCTCCGTGGCTCACGCCATCAGCACCAACAAGTCTTGCGATCTCGCTTTGGCGTTTTGCTATTAGTGGGCGAGCGATTGATGTGCCAAGTAGATACTCGCCCTCGTAGACCGCATTGGCTCTAAACATTGGAAATACATAATCACGTACAAATTCTTCTCTTAAATCTTCAATAAAAATATTTTCAGGTTTCACGCCAAGTGCTAGGGCTTTTTTACGTGCAGGCTCTAGCTCTTCGCCTTGGCCGATGTCAGCTGTAAATGTGACTACTTCGCAGTTATATTCATCTTGAAGCCATTTTAAAATGATACTTGTGTCAAGTCCGCCAGAGTATGCTAAAACCACTTTTTTTACGTCTTTTTTCATAGCTCTTCCTTTTTTTAAAATGGTCGTATTTTAGCCTAAATTGATTAATTTTTAATAAACTAATTTAATAAATAATGTAAGTTTTTTCTTAGAAAATTTTATAAAAAATAATACTATATTAAAATTATGATAATTAATATTGTTTTAAAAGATACTTTGTTAAATTTCAAACTTTTTCAAATTAAATTTAAAAGGATAGTCGTGAGAAAAACAAAATTTATTGCCATCTGCCTTAGTGTTTGTGTGGCAAATTCACTCTTTGGAGCAGAGCATAAAGACAATAACGAAACAAGGCTTGATGGTGTTGTAGTAAGTGCGAGTGGCTTTTCGCAGCAGATAAAAGAAGCACCTGCGAGCATAAGCGTGATAGGTGGTGACGAGCTTACAAAAGATAGCTTTACTTCACTTCACTCAATCGCCCAGAAAGTGCCAGGCGTAAATGTCGTCGGTGGCGAGGATGGTCCAGCCAGCGGTATCTCGATACGCGGTATGGAAAGCTCTCAAACGCTAGTTTTGATTGATGGTAAAAGAGTAAATTCAAGCAGCGCAAATCCAAAGGGCGGAGCAGGGGATATGAACTCAAATTTCATCCCACCAGCTGAAGCAATCGAGCGTATAGAGGTTATCCGTGGTCCTATGAGTTCGCTTTATGGTAGCGACGCAGTTGGAGGTGTGATAAATATCATTACCAAAAAGGATTTTTCAAAATTTAGTGGCAACGTCGGCATTTCAACCACTATAAACACTCACAAAGGCATAGGAGATGGCAGGCAAGGCGACTTTTATCTAAATTTACCTCTTTATAAAGACCTTTTTGCACTTCAGCTTTGGGGATATAAAAAGCTAAGAGATGAGGACAACTATAAAGGCGGTTATCAAAAGAGCGATAAGAGGAATTTAAGTGCAAAACTTTGGATCACTCCAGATGAGCACAATAAATTTTTCATCCTTGGATCAAACGAAAGGCATGATTACTCAAGAACTGTTGGAAAGTCAGCCACTACTAGAACAAATAGACTTCTAAATGCCTATGACTATGAGAAAAAGAGCTATGGCGTGGGCTATCTTGGCGAATTTGATAACCTAAATGTCGATCTTAGCTACATTTATGATCAGACGCAAAGAACGAGCCTTTTTGATAAATTCATACCTGCAAAAGCTAAAAATTACAACTTTAATTCAAAATTTACAACCTTTCTTGGTGCTCACGCACTAACTTTTGGCTATGACTTTAGCAAACAAAATGTCGGCACGACCTTCATCGTCTCAAACGCCTCAAAAAATGGCCTCGAAAGTCCAAAAAGCTACTCGATGAGTGAGCATGCTGGATTTATCGAGGATGAGTGGCAAATTTTAGAAGAGAAGCTATTTTTAACGCTTGGCTCAAGGCTTACGCACAACGAATTCTTTGGCAACCACCTCTCGCCAAGAGCCTATCTAGTCTATAACGCTACAGATACATTAAGCCTAAAAGGTGGCGTAGCAACTGGCTATAAAACGCCAAATGTCAATCAAATCTCCCCAGAAGTAGGCACTATCCAGGGTGGCTGGAGAATAGTTGATTTTGGAAACAAAGATCTAAAGCCAGAAAAAAGTATAACTTACGAAGTTGGTGCATATTATGACAATCAGGCTGATTTTAGAGGCTCGGTAACGCTTTTTAGAAATGAGTTTAAAGATAAGATCCTAGACACTGATGGCAGTAATGTCAATAAAATTCCTGCCTTTGGCACTTGCGCAGGTGCACCACACGTTAATTGTCCTGGCTGGGGAACTTACTTTAACATAGAAGGTGCAACTGTTTGGGGAGTGGAGTTAAGCGGAGACTATGACGTTCTTTCAAATCTAAATCTAAGCTCAAACTACACCTATAATAAGTCAAAGATAAAAACTGGCAACCCAACGATAAATACGCCAAGAGGCCCTATGAAATTTAGTGAGACAAATCTTGGCAGACTTGATGCAAAAAGCCTTACAGCAACGCCAGAGCACGCATTTCATGCAACACTTGCTTATAAGCCAATTAAGAGCGTAAAAACATTCTTCACCACAAACTATGAGAGCAAGCTTACTAGCGTGAAATTTGGCCCTGGCAACAAAGTGAGTGAAAATGACAAAAATTTACTCACATTTGATACAGGTGTAAGCTGGGATGCAAATAAACACCTAACACTTAGCCTAAATGCCTACAATATCTTTGATAAAGTAAGATACGATGAGGCGCTAGCAGACGACGGCAACTACTACTGGTATCCGCAAGAGGGTAGGAGATTTTGGTTTAAGGTCGCTGCAAAATGGTAAGAGCGTTTAAATTTTTGCTTTTTACGCTTGGTGTGGCACAGACTTTGCACGCAGGACCCAGCCAAACGCCTGAGCCACTTAGCCAAAAAGCTGCTAGTAAATTTGAAATTTCAACCTTTAAAATGAGCGCAAATGATGAAATTTATAAAATTTTCACAGCCAAGCTAAAGGGGCAAAATGAGTTTAAAAATGTACTCTATCTACTGGATGCAAATGCCCAGTTTAACATGCTTTTAAACGAATTTGATGGCTCTTTTGCCCCGCTAATAATAGGCATAGGATATGATACAGACAAAAGCTACGAGGTAGAAAAACGCACAAGAGATCTCACACCAAAAGCAAAGGGTGAGGAATTTGACAAAGGTGGCAGCGCAGATGCGTTTTACTATTTTTTGACAAGAAATTTAGTGCCGCTTATCGATCAGAAATTTAACGTGCAAGACCTCCCAAGAAGCCTTTATGGACACTCTTTTGGCGGTCTTTTTACGCTTTATGCCATGCTTAAAAATGAGGGTATTTTTCAAAATTTCTTTATCGCTTCACCATCTCTTTGGTGGGGCGAGTCTGAGATATTAAAACAAAACGTGAGAGAGGGTAAATTTAAAGAGAAAATAAGAGCTAAATTTGTCTTTCTTAGCGTTGGCGAGCTTGAAAAGAGAAAAGGCAAAACAGACAAAGCTGGAACTTTAAAGGCGAGCGATCTAGCTCAAATTTTAAAGCAAAGTGGCATAAATTCCCACTTTGAGCTTTTTAAAAATGAAACCCACGGCAGCGTCATACCTCTAAATTTAAAAGAGCTTTTAAAATATCTGAAGGATTAAAAATTTAAGGCTATTTTTGTTAAAATCCGCCTCATGAGAGTAGATAAATTTTTAAACGTAGTAAATATCACCAAAAGGCGTGCCGTTAGCGAAGATATGTGCAAAAGCGGTGTTGTGAGCATTAACGGCGCGCAGGCAAAAGCGGCAAAAGATGTAAAGATCGGCGATGTTATTACCATCAAATTTCTAGCTCGTGAGGCGAGATACGAGGTGCTAGCGATACCAACTACAAAAAGCATACCAAAAAGCGCTCAAAGCGAATATGTAAAAGAGCTTTGATGGTTTTTGAGCTTTTAGAAAATGAGCTTGACGAGCTTGTGCGGGTGCTGCCAAAAAGTGGCGTGATGTTGCTAAGTGGCGATCTAGCAAGTGGCAAAACGACGCTTGTAAAGGCTATTATCAAGGCTCACGGCATAGATGAGAGTGTGACATCGCCGACATTTTCTTTGATGCAAATTTATGGTAAAGATATCTACCACTACGACATCTATCAGATTGGATTTGATGGGATGGCCAAAAATGGTCTTTTTGAAAATTTATTTGAAGAGGGGCTTCACTTGGTAGAGTGGGGCGATGAAAATTTAGAAAAAGCTCTAAAGAAAAACGGCGAGAGCTATACGATGATAAAAATTTCTCCTAGCAAAAATGGCAGAAAATACGAGGTTATAAGTGCATAAACTAGAAGTAAAAGATCTAAAAAAGACGATCAAAAAAACTGAAATCATAAAAGGCATATCTTTAGAGGTAAATAGTGGCGAAGTGGTGGGGCTTCTTGGACCAAATGGTGCTGGAAAGACGACTACTTTTTATATGATCTGTGGGCTCATCTCGCCAACTAGCGGAGATGTCTTTTTGAATGATCAAAAGATCACAAGCGTCCCGCTTCATAAAAGGGCACACCTTGGCATCGGCTATTTACCGCAAGAGTCAAGCATATTTAAAGAGCTAAGTGTAGAAGAAAATTTACTTCTTGGAGCTGAAATTTTAGACCAAAACGCAGAAGAGATCTCTAAAAAAGTAAATGAGATGCTAAATATGCTAAATATTGAGCCTATCCGCCTAAGAAAGGGCGTTAGCCTAAGTGGCGGCGAGCGCAGACGCTGTGAGATCGCTAGAAGTCTCATCATAAAGCCAAAATTTTTACTGCTCGATGAGCCATTTGCTGGTGTTGACCCGATCGCAGTTAGCGACATCCAAAGTATCGTTAGAGACCTTAAAAAGCTAGGTATCGGCGTTTTGATAACAGACCACAACGTCCGTGAGACGCTAGCCATTTGCGACAGAGCCTACGTTATCAAAGATGGCTCACTTCTAGCAAGTGGCAGTGCGAGTGAGGTAGCAAACAACAAGCTCGTTAGAACGCACTATCTTGGCGAAGAATTTAAGCTGCTTGAGTAGATGATGCTAAGGCAAAAGCAAACTTTAGCGCCAAAGATCAAACTAAACCAAACGCTAAGAAGCTGGCTTCCCATACTTCAAAGCGGGCTTGATGAGCTAAAAGAGACGCTTGAGCCTTTTATAAAAGACAATCCATTTGCCACGATTGAGCATAAAAATTTAGAAAAAAGCGAAAAAAAGCGAAATTTTTTTGAGCAAGTTAGCAAAAACTCGGTTAGCGATAGCATCGAGGCTTTAAGCATCTATAAAGAAAGCCTCTATGAAAAGCTAACTAGTCAAATCAATCCACCACTTTTTCCCACGCAAAAGTCACAAGATATCGCATATAAGATCATCGAGTGCTTAGACGATGAGGGCTATTTTTCTTATGATGATGAAATTTTTGCGGGCTTTAATGAGGGCGAAGTAGAGCTGGTTAGAGCGAGATTTGCCTACCTTGAGCCCTGTGGCGTGGGCGCAAAGGATGTAAAAGAGAGCTTTTTATTTCAGCTAAGCGAGGCAGAAGCAAGTGAAGAGATCATAGAGTGCGCAAAAAAGATCATCTTAAATTTTGAAAATATAGAAAAACTTAGAAAGCTTAAATTCTATGACGACGCACTAAAAATAATAAAGAAATTTAAAAATCCACCAGCCATTGAGTATCTTGAAGATGAAAAAGAGGCGGTGCCTGATATCTTTGTGCTAAGCACGAGTAGTGGCATAAGCGTGCAGATAAATGACGAGTACTATCCAGAAATTTTAGTCGATACCGAGGGGCTAGACGAGAAAGAGGCCTTTGTAAGCTCACGCATAAAAGAGGCCAGCGAGCTAATTGACGCCCTTGAGATGAGAAAGGCGACACTTTATAAGATAGGGCTCATGATAGTTGAGTATCAGTATGACTACTTTTTGGGCGGCGACATAAAGCCTATGAAGCTAAAAGACCTAGCTGACGAACTTGGGCACAACCCATCAACCATCTCAAGAGCGATCGCAAACAAATATCTAAGCTGTTCAAGAGGTACGGTCGCACTTAAAAATTTCTTCGCAACTGGCTTTGACGAGGAGACTTCAAATGCCGCGATAAAGGAATTTTTACTAGAGCTTATTAAAAACGAAGATCATAAAAAGCCACTTTCTGATCTAAAAATCCAAGAGCTAATCCAAGCTAAATTTAACATCCAAATCGTTCGCCGAACCATCACCAAATACCGCAAAATCCTAAACATCGGCAGCTCAAGCCAGCGAAAAAGAGTCTATCAGATAAACGGCTAACTACCACTCATTTACAGCAAAAAGTATGGCCTTGCGCATCTGCGCAAAAAGCTCGTTGCTAAGCTCTTCGTACTCTTTACCACGTTTTTTATATTGTGCCATGCCCGCTGCATCGTCGTTCCAAGAGCCCATACCGCCAAAGACATCAGCTAAGCTTGCCGCAGCAAAAAGGGCTAAATTTTTCTTTGGCATAAGCGGCGCATTAAATATCTTTTGATCATCATTGTTTAAAGATCCAAGTGATTTTAAAGCCCTGCAAAAACACTCACCAAAATTCTCACACTCTATCTCATCTGCAAAGGCTGCTATCTTGGTAAGTATGGCCATAAAAGCCTCTGTGTTGTCGCTAAAATTTTCTAAATTTACATCTTTTTCAAGACCAAATTCTTTATATATTATGTCCCAGCCTCTTTGATCTTTGTTGTATTTCCAGTAGGGCACGAAGCAGCTCATGTGCTGTTTAAAAATGCAGATGATCGATTTTGCGGTAGAGTTTGAAAAGCTAAGCAATAAACGTTCATCTGATGAGCCAGTTAAATTTGCAGTAAGTCTTACATCGCTTAATCCAAGTTTTAATGCGTGCTCAAACCACTCATTTACGCCATTTGCTCTATGGCCTGAGAGAAAGTGAAAATTTATACTATTTTCGTAGTTAGTGCCATTATATAGGATAGGAGAATTTGACTTTATGCCCTGCTTTGCAGCAACAATAATGGCGCATATATTAAACATTTCACCATTCATCTTTGCTCTCTTTAATAGCCCCTTGTGGCAAGCCGTGCTCTAGCCAACCATCACAAAATTTTCTTGATTTTTAAAGTATGGTTTTAGGCTCTCATAAGCAGATTGAATATTTTTAAATTTCTTTGCATATTCTTCTTGTATGAGAGGATTTTTGTTGGCGTGCCTGTCTGGGTGATAGATATTTACGAGTGAAAGATAACTTTGTCTGATGGTTTCAAAGTCATCATCTTTTTTGCAACCTAAAATCCCAAAATTTTCCTCAAGCAAATTTGCAAGCACAGAAAATCTGCTTACAAATTTAGATGAGCTTTTTATTTTTATGCCTTGTTTAAAGGCTTTGTAGTCTTTTTCATCATAGATAAAATTTACGCTAAATTTTGGATAGCTTCTTTTGTAGAGCAGTTTGTTTAATGTGTTTATGTCGTTGTCGTTTGAGATGGTGATGTTTAAAAAGTCATCATTTTTGCTAAAAGTAACATTACTTTTTACTAGACTCTCGCTGATGTAGCTAGCAAAATCTCTGCAAAGTGCATCTTTTAGCTCAAATTTGACTTCATTTTTTACAAAATTTACGTTTAGGCTAATGACTGGAGTTAGGGTATTTTTTTGAACAAAGCCAAGCTTTATGGTTTTATAGTTTGCAAAACGAATATCAAGCTTATCATCGCTTTGCTTTTCATAAAGCTTTTTTATAAATTTTAAAAAGCACTTGCGTTGCGGGATCTCGCTCTCTTCATAAAATGAAATAACCTTATTTTTATTAGATAAAATTTTTGTAAAATTTCTGCTTATCATATCTCTAAGCTCACGAAACAAAGCGTCATTATCAGTTAAAATGCTTAGAGATTCTAATGTTTGCGTAACTTTCATTGCCTACTCCACATAAAATATTACATGTTTTAGCAATAAGCATTCCAAATTTATATTTTTCTTATATCTTGGCCTTTAATGTACTCTGCAAATTCGTTTTTTAGTTTATTTTCTTTATATGAGATCGCCTCTTCTTTTGTATGAGAAACGGCTTCTTTTTGAGTTTTTTTGATCTCACCTTGCTCTTTAGTAAGTTCTTTTTTTATCTCTTTTAAACTATCGAAAAAATCATTCATTTTTGCTCCTTTTGTTTTTATCGGATTTTACTAAAACAGTTATAAAATTAAAATGAATACAATTTTTCTTTAAGGAAAGTTTAGCTAATATCTCGACTTAACTTTCTTGTGCGCTCGTAGCTCAGCTGGATAGAGCATTTGATTGCGGTTCAAAAGGTCAGAGATTCGAATTCTCTCGGGCGCACCATCTTTTTAATTCTTAATGACAAACTTCATGATTTTTATAGTAAAATAAGCAAAAAAATTAAAAGAGAAAAAATGGATTTTCAAAATATTCAAAAACAAATTTCGGTACTAAAAGAAAGTTTGACAGCATTAGAACAAAATAGTGAGCACGAGATCGGCTTGGCAGTTGGAGTTGTTGAGTTTAATAAAAATGCTGATGAACTTAAAAAAAAGCTTACAAATTTAAAAGGTGAAAGCGATTTTTTTAAAAGTGTCTTCAACACAGAGGACTATTATGAAAACATTAGTACTTATTTGGAGCAGATAAAGAGAAGCTTAAACTATAAAATTGAGAAAAACGGTGTGAGCTTTAAGGCAAATGAAAATTTACAAGAAAGCTATGTCGCCATTTTAAATATAATAGAAATTTTAGTAGCAGAGTATCAAATACAAAACAAAAATAAAGCGAAAAATCTCTTTTCTAGGACAATAGATACTACTCAAATAAAATCAATACTTGTGGAGCTAAATACTCTACAAGAGCGTATACATAATGTTTTGCATATTCATTCTAGAATTGTTTCAAATGTTATTTTGCAAAATTTTAAGATAATTTATACGTTCTTTTATAATTGTATTAAGGCTGCAAAGCAACGCAAAGATGAGCTTTTGCTAGTGGAGATCGCGGGTATAACTGACAAGATAATAACTATGATAAAACCAGTCTTTAGTGCAAAAATTTTAAACACAAATGAGCTTATTTATCATTACTTGATCTTTGAACTAAAAGAACTAAAAGCTTGTGCGATAGGCGAGGAGCTAGTTTAAAATTTTATCAATTATCTCTTTTGCTCCATTTGGCAAAAGGATATCTTTTAGAGCTTTACTGCTTTTGTTTAGATCAAAATTTTCTATCATTCTTATAACTTCGTCTTTGTCTAAAATTTCTCCATTTTGCAAGCAAATTTCAGCAATGCCTTTATCTTTTAAAAATTTAGCGTTATAAAGCTGATGATTACCAGCAGCATAAGGAAATGGCACAAAGATAGATGGCAAAGCATTTGCGCAAAGCTCCCAAAGCGAGCTAGCTCCTGCTCTTGATATGGCAAGGTCAGCCTTGCTCATCTTATTTTCTATCTCTTTACTAAATTCAAAAATTTCTAAATTCGTTTCATTAAAGCCAAGTTCATCATATCTTTTTTTAAGTTCATCAAAGCCGTTTTTACCACATTGATGAATTATATTTATGCCTTTTTCTTTAAGATATGGAGCTAAATTTATAGCTAGTTCATTTATCGCTTTTGCGCCTTGCGAGCCGCCCAAAAACAAAATAGTCTTTAGCTCTTCTCTCATTCTTGCACTATCGAAAAATTTCTTTGCCACAGGGTAAGGGTAGGGCGAAGCTTCATCATAAGAGCTAAAAAAGCCTTTCGCGTAGGGCTTTAAAATTTTATTTAGTTTGCCCATTACAGCATTTTGTTCGTGGATAAAAAGCGGCACTTTTGAGATAATGGCTGCAATGGCTGCTGGAGCTGCTGAATAGCCACCAACGCTAATGACTGCCTTAACGTCATTTTGCTTAAAAATTTTTCTACATTTTAAAGCAAGATTTACGATATTTGTTAGTGATTTTAGTTTAGCAAAGCCTCTTTTATTTACAACGCCACTACTTGGCAAGAAAAATTTTTGTAAAAAATTCTCGTCATTTTCAAACCAAAATTTATCTTGCCCACTAGTTGAGCCGATAAAAATGGGCTTAATATCTCGTCTATTTAGCTCCTCACAAAAGCTTCTTGCGATCGCTAAATGCCCACCAGTGCCTCCACCGCAAATAACAATCATAATTTTGCCCTTTTACTAACCATCAAAACCATGCCGATACCAATACAAATCGCAAGCACGGAGCTACCGCCGTAACTAAGAAATGGCACAGCAATACCTTTGATAGGCGTGATCGATGTGATGCCATAGCTATTCATTAAAAATGAAAACGATAAGATAAGCCCGACACCAAGCGTAAATAGATGATATACCTTATTTTCGCTTCTAGCTGAAATTCTAAAAATTCTATAAAGTAGCGTTATAAATATAGCTACGATACACAAAATACCAAATACACCGACCTCTTCAGCGATACCAGCTAGCACAAAGTCAGTATGAACCTCGCTTAAAAAGCCGAGCTTAAAGATACCAGCGCCAAGCCCTTCGCCGAAAAATTCGCCATGTTTTATAGCATTTAATGAGTGAGAAATTTGATATGGCTCTGGTGCATCAGCTACTCTTAATACATCTGCAACGCTGTCAGGCAAGAAAGAAAGCACCATATTTTGTATCGTGCCCCACCATGACTTTATACGTAAAATTCTATGCTCAGAGCTGATTATCGCTACTGTCATAACAAAAGCAGCTCCTAAGATACCGATGCTAAAAAGTCTCGCACTTGCTCCTGCGAAAAGTGCCATCGTCACAAATGTAAGTGCCAACACGACCACCTGACCAAGGTCATTTTGCATAACAGCGATAAGAAAGATGGCAACACCAAAAAGAATAATATAAGGCATAAGTATCTTAATCTCATCTAGCAGGGTCCTTTTGCCTTCACTAAATTTTCTAGTAAAACTCCAAGCCAAGAAGTAGACAAAACCGATTTTAAAAAACTCAACTGGAGCTAGTGAAAAACCAGGTAGCCTGATCCAACGCCTAGCACCACCAGCGTCAGTCACCATTGAAGCTGGCAATGCATGCATTAGCCCCATGGCGATACCGCAAGATATAAGAAGGCCAAATCCTATCCAAACAAGCGTCTTTTCAGGATTGAGCCTAGAAAGCCACCACATAATGAAAATTCCGATACAACCAACAATAAATTGGCGGATAAAAAAGTGAAATTCGTCGTAATTAAAAAATAAAACCGTAAAAACTGGCAAGGATAGTGAAAAAATAATGCTTATAGCGATCAAAGTCGAACAAAGATAGAAAATGATCTTATCAACTGCCAAAATTTAACTCCAAGTTTAAAAAGTGCCAAAGTATAATAAAAAACGGCTTACAAAGATATTATTTGCTATAATTGCAGGCTTTAAGGAAGGGTATGAAGATAGGTATATTTGACTCAGGACTTGGTGGACTGAGCGTCTTAAATGAAGCTTTAAGCAAGCTTAGTGAGCATGAATTTTTATATTACGCAGACGTTAAAAATGTCCCGTATGGACAAAAGAGTAGGGATGAGATCTTAAAATTTAGCTTTGATGCGGTGAAATTTCTCATAGAAAATGGCGCAAACGCCGTTGTAATAGCTTGTAACACGGCAACAAGCGTAGCGATAAAAGAGCTTAGAGCAAATTTAAGCGTGCCGATCATCGGCATGGAGCCAGCCGTAAAAAAGGCTCATGACTTAAGCCATAATGATGCTTTAAAAACGCTTGTCATAGCCACTCCAGTCACCGTAAATGGTGCAAAACTAAAAGAGCTGATCGCAAATTTACACGCAAAAGATAAGACTGAGTTACTTGCACTGCCTCGCCTTGTAAATTTTGCTGAAAATGGGAAATTTGACACCGAGAATGTGAAATCATATCTAAAAGAAGAGTTAGCCAAATTTGATCTAAGCAAATTTGGCTTTTTGGTGCTTGGCTGCACGCACTTTAACTATTTTAAAGATAGCCTAAGAGAAATTTTGCCGTCAAATATAAGCATAATTGATGGCAATGAAGGGACAATAAATCGCCTCATAAGTGAGCTTGGACTAAAAATTTCTACTTTAGATCAAGCCCCAAAAATTAGATTTTTCTATTCTGGTGATGAAGTATTCAGTAAATTTGAGCTAGATAAAATTTCAAGAAATTTAGCTAGATTAGAGAAGATGAGAGAGATTTACTAGACTAAATTTAGCTAAAACCTTGAGCAAAATTTTAGAAAATACATTAAATTTTGCATACTTTTATATGTATTTAGCCTTTTCTTTGCTTTATTATATAGACCACGCTTATTACTACAACCACCACCAAAAGAGCGATCGTGATTATTAAAAGTGTCTGTTTATCAGGATTTGAGCCTAAAAAATAGCCAACTCCAAGCAAAACAGCACACCAAATCCCAGCACCAAGCGTGGTAAATAGGCAAAATCTAAAAATATTCATCTTAGCAAGTCCAGCTGGTAGGCTGATGTATTGACGAATGCCAGGAATCAGACGTGAGTTAAATGTAGAAATTTCGCCGTGTTTATTGAAAAATGCCTCAAATTTATCCATTTTTTCGTGAGTGATTCCCACAAATTTGCCGTATTTTAAAACGATCTCGCGACCAAAAAAGTAGCAAAGATAATAGTTAAAAATAGCGCCAAGCAGGCTTCCAAGCGTGCCTGCAATAAAGGCCAAAATTAAACTCATTTCACCTTTATGCGCCAAATAGCCAGCCGGTATCATTGCGACCTCGCTTGGAAATGGAAAAAACGAGCTTTCTAAAAACATCATCACAAATATGCCAGCATAACCCCAGCTACTTACGCTCGCAACTATAAAATCAATAACATCATACAGCATTTAAATTCCTGAAAAATTTTAAAGTGAGCCATTTTAGCAAAGCATAGCTTAAGCTTTTTGACAAAAAACAAAGAGAGTTTATAGCTTATTAAAACCAGATGAAAGTAGAAACAAAATAGGGCGAAAGCTCGCCCCGTTTTTAAAATGCAGGTATAACTTCGCCTTTATAGCGAGTAATGATGAAATTTTTAGTATCAGGGCTAAGTACCGCATCAACTAAAGCTTTGATTTTAGGGTTATTTTCATTACCAGCCTTTGTGACGATGATGTTAGCATAAGGACTGTTGGCGTCTTCAAGCAAAAGTGCGTCTTTTGCCACGCTCATGCCAAGATCAAGGACGAAATTTGTACTAATGGCAGCGATATCGACATCATCAAGCGTTCTTGGTATCTGAGCACCCTCAAGCTCTACAAACTGTAAATTTTTAGAATTTTTAGTTATGTCATTTATAGTTGCAACTTTTACGTTTTTATCAATTTCTATAAGACCAGCTTTTTCTAAAATTCTAAGTGCTCTATTACCATTTGATGGATCGTAAGCGATCGCAACTTTTGCACCATCTTTTAACTCTTTTATGTTTTTTATCTTTTTAGAGTAAAAGCCAAGTGGCTCGACGTGGACATTTGCAACACTTACAAGATGCAAGCCTCTAGCCTTGTTTTGCTCCTCAAGATATGGTAAATGCTGAAAGAAATTTGCATCCAAGCTGCCATCTTCTGTGGCGACATTTGGGATAGAGTAGTCCGAAATTTCAGAGATAACAAGGTCGTAGCCTTTATCTTTTAGCTTTGGCTTTACAAATTCTAAAATTTCAGCGTGTGGTACTGGCGAGACGCCAACTACTATAGTGTGGTCCTTGTCGGCTGCGTGAAGGCTTAGAGCAACTAAAGATGCGGTTAAAAGTTTGATAAATTTCATTGTTTTTCCTTTTTTATTTGGTTTAAGCGACGCTAAAAAGGTAAAAGCTTTTACGTCGCTTATTTAAAATTTTAATTAAAATGCTGGAAGAATAGCGCCGTTGTATTTGATCTCAATAAATTTTTTAACTTCTGATGAGTTTATTGCTTTATCAAGAGCCTTTATTTTAGGACTATTTTCGTTACCAGACTTTACTACAACGTAGTTTACATACGGGCTATTTTTGCTTTCAAGCACAAGTGCGTCTTTTACCGGATTAAGATTAGCATTTAGAGCATAGTTTGTATTAATAACCGCGATAGTAACGTCATCAAGTGTTCTTGGTACTTGAGCAGTCTCTATCTCTTCAAATTTAAGCTTTTTAGGGTTATCAACTATATCAAGCGGAGTTTTTAGTGGATTATTGTTTAGCTTAATAAGTCCAGCATTTGCAAGGATATCTAAAGCACGGCTTTCATTTGTCGGATCATTTGGGATAGATACAGTCGAACCATCTTTTAGATCTTTGATGTCTTTTATCTTTTTAGAATAAACTCCCATTGGTTCAAGATGAACGCCAACTGTTTTTATAAGATGAGTGCCTTTGTTTTTGTTAAATTCTTCAAGATATGGAAGGTGCTGAAAGAAATTTGCATCTAAATCGCCATCTTCTGTTGCAAGGTTTGGCGTAGTGTAGTCGTTAAATTCTTTGATCTCAAGCGTATAGCCATCTTTTGCCAAAATAGGCTTTACAACCTCCAAAATTTCAGCATGTGGGATAGGTGTAGCACCGACGATTATTGCTTTTGACTTGTCAGCAGCATTTGCGCTAACGCTAAGGCCTAGGGCAACTAGAGAGGTAAGAAGTAGTTTTTTCATTTATTATCCTTTTTTAAAATTTGCCAAGCACCAAAAAAGGATAAATTTAAGCTAGAGGATTAAATTTCTTTTTAAGCGCTTAAGCTAGTTCTAAGCACTTAAAAAGAAATTTTGTGCTTAGAGATTAGTCTTTCGACAACGCGTTTCTTACTAGGCGGCACATGTGGCACATATCTGATTTCATCTTTTATCCTTTCAGCTAAAAATTAATTCGGGCAATTTTAAGGAAAAAAGCTTAAAATCAGATAAAAACAAAGGCCTATTTTTTAGAAATTTTATATAAGTAGTTACCTAAAACTTGGAAAATTTGAACCATAATGATAAGAATAACCACGGTGTAGAGCATGATATCTGGACGAAATCTTTGATATCCGTAATTTATAGCAACAGATCCTAGTCCGCCACCGCCAACCGCACCAGCCATCGCTGAAAAGCCGATATTTACAATAAGCGTTAGCGTAAATGCCGAGATAATGCCAGGAAGTGCTTCTACAAACATGACTCGAAATATAATTTGAAATTTCGAGCTACCAAAGCTCTGAGCAGCTTCGATGATGCCTTTATCAACCTCTTTTAGCGCATTTTCAATAAGCCTTGCCACAAATGGAGCCGCTCCGATAGTTAGCGGAACGATCGCAGCTGTAGTGCCAATACTTGTTCCCACGATCATTTTTGTAACTGGAAAGAGCACAATAATGAGGATAATAAATGGAAAGCTTCTAAGCACGTTTATAACGATATCAAGTACAAAATAAAGCTGCTTATTTGGCTTTAGTCCATCTTTGTCTGAAAGGATGAGCAAAACCGCAGGTATGAGGCCTATGGCAAAGGCGAGCAGGGTAGAGACTATGCTCATATATAGTGTCTCGCCGATAGCTGGCAGCAGTATCCTAGAAAATACATCTGGAAATTTAGAAAAGTCAATATCAAACATCAAGCAACCTCCCATAAAACGCCACTTTGCTTGATGTAGTTAAGCACGTTTTCTTTATCTTTTTCATCTATGTTTATGACAAGCGAGCCAAGAACATTTTCGTTTAGCTTCTCAAGCTTACCCCAGACTATGTTAAAGTCGATGTTTAGACTTCTAGCCATATGCGTGATCACGCTATTTTGAGCCACTTCTTTTGGGAAAAATAGCCTGATATTTGTGCCAGTACTTGGCAGAATTTCCACTTCACCCAAAAATTCTTTCATCTTCTCATCTGGCTTCAAAAATAGCTCTTCAATACTTCCAGAGCCTATGATCTTGCCACCTTCTAGCAAGATCGCACGTTTTGCGATCGATTTTACAACCTCCATCTCGTGCGTGACGATGACGACACTAATGTCTAGCTCTTTATTTATCTTCTCAAGCAGCTCTAAAATTTGATTTGTAGTATTTGGATCAAGAGCTGAAGTCGCCTCGTCGCTTAGTAAAATTTTAGGATTTAAAGCAAGCGCTCTGGCGATCGCCACACGCTGTTTTTGACCGCCACTTAGCTCGCTTGGATAGCTTTTTGCCTTATTTTCAAGACCGACTAAATTTAAAAGCTCTCTCACTCTTTTTTCAGTTTCATCGCTTTTATAGCCCCAAAATTTAAGCGGAGTAGCGACATTTTCAAAGACGTTTTTTCTAGCCATCAGGGCAAAATGCTGAAATATCATCCCAACATCTCGCCTTAAATGTCTCTGCTGCATCTCATCTAAATTTTTTATCTCTTTATCAAAGACTTTTAGGCTGCCACCTTGATAGCTCTCAAGCCCGTTTATGCACCTTAAAAGCGTTGATTTACCAGCGCCACTGTGTCCCACGATAGCAAAAATTTCACCCTTTTTAACCTCCAAATTTATATCAAAAAGGATTTGCGTATCACCATAAAATTTGCTTAATTTCTCTATTTTTATCACTATTTTTCTCCAAGAGCTTCTAATTCTTCACATACTTTTTTAAATTTAGCCTGAGCACTATCTAAAGCCTCTTTGTTCGTCTCTATAACTTCTTTTGGTGCATTTGACACAAAATTTTGATTATTTAACATACCTGAGAGCTTAGCTATCTCTTTTTCAAGCTTTGTCTTTTGAGACTTGAGTCTTGTGATAATACCGCTCATATCAAGTCCTTCAAGTGGGACAAACGCCTCTAAATTTTCACTCACGTCTCTTATTGAATTTTCGATTTTCTCATCTACAAAGCCGATCTCTTCGCATTTTGCAAGCAGCTTGATATACTCTTTGACCTCGTCAAGGTCGATTTTTTCATTAAATTTAACAAAGGCTTTTGCTATCTTTGAGTTGCCAAGATCGATGGTCGCTTTTGCACGGCGAATAGCCACGATCGCTTCGATAACTAGCTCAAATTTCTTCTCAACCTCTAAATTTCGCTCTTTTACCTCTGGGTAGCTTATCACCATTATTGACTTTGCGTTTTCAAGCTGTGTGCCGCTAAGCTCTTGAAATAGATACTCTGAAAGAAATGGCATGAAAGGATTTAGTAGTTTCATCGCCTCTTTAAATATACTTCCAAGCTCTTTTACACTCGCTTTATCAGCCTTACTAAGCTCGATACCCCAGTCACAAAACTCATCCCAAAGGAATTTATAAAGTGTGTTTGCTGCGTCATTAAAGCGGTAGGCGTCGATGTTTTCACGCACCTCTCTCACGCACTCGTTAAAGCGGCTATTCATATAAATTCCAAGCTTTGTTTGAAGCTTGATATCCTCTAAATTTGGAAATTTACTCTCATTTAGTATGAGGTATTTGCTCGCATTATAAAGCTTGTTGGTGAAATTTCTTACCTGCTTCATCTTAGCGTCACTTAGCTTGATATCGCGTCCTTGAACAGCTAAAAGAGTTAGCGTAAAGCGCAATATATCGGCGCTATACTCATTGATGCTATCAAGCGGGTCAATTACGTTGCCAAGGCTTTTACTCATCTTTCTACCAAATTCATCTTTTACGAGTGCGTGCAGATAAATGTCGTCAAATGGCAACTTATCAAGGGCATTTTCACCCTGAAACATCATCCTAGCAACCCAGAAAAATAATATATCAAAGCCAGTGATTAGTAGGTTGTTTGGATAAAATTCAGCCAAATCGCCTTCAAACCATTTTTCATTTTTTAGCTCATTTTCATTACCCCAACCAAGCGTGCTAAATGGCCAAAGACCAGAGCTAAACCACGTATCTAGCACGTCTGGGTCTTGGTGAAAATTTTTACTTTTGCACTTTTTGCACTCGCATGGCTCTCCCTCGTCAGCCCACATATAACCGCAATCATCGCAGTAAAATACTGGAATTTGATGCCCCCACCAAAGTTGGCGTGAGATACACCAGTCTCTTAACTCTCTCATCCACGCGTTAAAGCTGTTTATCCAGTGCGGCGGGTAAAATTTAGCAAGGCCCTCTGAGACCTTTTGTATCGCCTCGTCTGCGATCTCTTTTTTGACAAACCACTGCTTTGAGATATATGGCTCGACGACGTTTTTGCAGCGGTAGCAGTATCCTACTTGGTTTTCATAGTCCTCGATCTTTTCAACATTGCCAAGTTTTTCAAGCTCGGCCACGACGATATCTCTAGCCTCAAGCCTCTCAAGTCCTGCAAATTTATCGCACTTGTCGTTTAAAATACCTTTTTCATCAAATACAGTGATAAACTCAAGGTCGTGCCTTTTGCCAACTTCATAGTCGTTTTGATCATGCGCAGGTGTGACTTTAACAAGACCTGTTCCAAACTCCATATCAACGTGCTCGTCGGCGATGATCTCGATCTCTCTATTTATGATAGGTAGCACCACTTTTTTGCCGATTAAATTTTTATAGCGCTCGTCGTTTGGATTTACCATTACGGCGGTGTCGCCAAAGTAGGTCTCCGGGCGAGTTGTTGCAACAACAACAAATTCGCTTGGCTTATCTGTAAAATAGTACCTCAAATGATAAAGCTTGCCTTTGTTCTCCTTATGTTCGACCTCGATGTCAGAAAGCGCGCCGTCGTGTGTACACCAGTTTATCATGTAGTTTTTCTGAACGATCAGTCCTTTGTCGTATAAATTTACAAAGGCTTTTTTTACAGCTTTTCTTAAGCCCTCATCCATAGTAAATCTCTGGCGTGACCAAGCCGGAGTGATGCCAAGCTTTCGCATCTGATGTACGATCATGCCACCGCTTTTTTCTTTCCACTCCCACACTTTTTCTACAAATTTCTCGCGTCCAAGCTCTTCTTTTTTGATGCCTTGAGCTAAAAGCTGCTTTTCAACGACATTTTGAGTGGCGATGCCAGCGTGGTCAAGTCCTGGCTGCCAAAGTGTCTTATAGCCGTCCATTCTCTTGTAACGAGTCATGATATCTTGGAGTGTGAAGGTTAGGGCGTGTCCGATGTGAAGCGAGCCAGTCACGTTTGGAGGTGGCATCATAATGCAAAATTTACGTCCATCTTTTTGGATATCTTTGTTTGCGTCTATCTCGAAGTATCCGCGTTCTTCCCAAATTTTATAAAATTTATCTTCTGTCTCTTTTGCATTGTAAAATTCTGCCACTTTTGTTTCCTCTTTCGTTTAAAAAATGCTTAATGTTATCTAAAATTTGTTTAAAAAAATCTTTGCAAAAGTGGGGAAATATGGGCTTGGGGCGGTTAAACGCCCCGAAATTTATATGGCTTATTTGACAGTAAAGCTTCGCTGAGCTAGGTCGTAGTCGTTTTGTCTTTCGTTATACATATTTTCAGTAGTGACTGCGCCAAGTGAGCATTTACCACCAAGTCTTACACGATAAGGCGTATAAAGCACAGCCTCTCTCTTATCACTATCTAATGCATAAAAACTTAAAACGCGATCATCTTTTATACTTTGATATTCAAGCTCAATGCTATCTTTAAGGCTCTTATTAAAACCACTTAAATTTTCATTTATCGGCTCAAAGCAGCTACTTACTATCTCGTTTATTACGCCATTTTTAACCATAGCTTTAGAATTTATCACTATTTTTGAATAGACAACATCATTTACTCTTAGGCTGTCAAGACCTAGCTCTTTGCCTTTTTCATCGACAAACGTTCTATAAATATCAAGCTCTTTTGGCTCTATTTTGTGCTTGATCTCAAGTGGCACATAAGCGTAGCTTAAGATAGTGGCATATAGCTTGTTTTCACCAAGTGGAGTGATGGTAAAATTTCCATCTTTTGCTGTAAATGATACACTTAAAAGGCCGTCAAATTCTTTGCTTTCGCCATTGTAGCTAAGCTTAAATTTATTATTTTTCTCGCCAACATCTTTGCCAAAGTAGGCATTTAGCGCTCTAAGTGTAAAAGCGCGCTCCTGCGTTGAGCTAAGCTCATTTAAATTTGTGATCAAGAAATTTGCAAGATCATCTGAGTAGTCGTTTTTCTCAAAATATTTTGCGTGCAGATACAAGATAAATGCATTGTCTCTCATCTTTGAGCCAAAGCTAGAATAATCCCTGCTATAATCAGCCGCCTGAGCTTTTTTGATATCTTTTAGCGCCACCTTTGCTTCGTCATTTAAGCCGTTTAGCTTTAGAGCCGCTGCCATTAGATATTTATTAAGTGCGGTAGTATTGTAAGCTTTGTGGTCATAAATTTTATTTAGCACCGATTTATCAGCAACATTTGCGCGGGAGCTTACATAAATAGCATATAGAGCTTCAATATCTGTGTTTGTATATTTTAAGAGCGAATTTAATGCTCTTTGCTTTACATTTTTATTTAGCTCATATCCAGCCTCTTCAAGATCAAGCAGCACATCAGTTGCATAGATCGAAGCAAATGCATTAGTACTACTTAGATCGCTCCAGTAGCCAAAGCTACCATCTGGTTTTTGCATCTTAATTAGCTCACTCATACCGCTTGCAATAAATCTCTTTTGATCATTTTTTTCAAGCTCATCTTTTGGCTTTAAATTTAAAAGTGCAAGCAGTCTTGAGCTCCTTTGCTCCGCACATCCATAAGGGTACTCAACTAAATTTTTAGAAGCTGCTAATAGCACGCTTGAGACCGAGCTTGACGCATCTATACTAACATTGTGAAAGCCTTTTGGAAGCGAGATCATACTCTCTTTGTCAAAGACGCTACTTTTTGCATAGGTGCTTATCGTATAAGGATTAACTACATCAAGTAAATTTTGAGCTGTTTTTGAGCTGTTTTTGTCGCTTATTGTTATATTGTATTCGCCAGCTCCAGCTTCAAGAGCTGAAATTTTAAATGTAAAGGCTTTATTTTCAAGCGGCTTTAAATTCGCATTTTCTTTTGTTTTAATGCTTAAATTTTTACTGCTAGCCACTTTTATGGTTAAATTTTTATCCTCATTTGTTGTGTTTATAAGCCTTAAGTTTGCATTTAGCTCATCGCCTTTTAGCAGATAAACTAACGCGCTTGGCTTAATAATCACATCATCTTTTACTAAAATTTCTTTATTTACCGCATTCATGCTATTTTCATTATTTGCCACGACATCTACTCTAATGGCAGAGTTAAAGCCATTTGGCGTTTTAAACTCGTATGAAATTTCACCATTATCGTCAGCTTGAAGACTTACTAAATTTGCATATGTTTTTATCTTTTTGCTATCGACTGGGCTAGCATGTTTTGCCATCTTTGCCTCCATGGCAAGTGCTGCCATATCACCACCAAAGCTTAAAGTTTTGCCCTCAACCTTATAGTTTGTGAGCATATTATAAATGTCATAGTCAAAGACACCATCTGGTAAAATTTTGTCAAAAAATTTAAGTGGATCAGCTGGCTTTTGTGACGTTATATCAAGCACGCCAACATCTGTGATAAATAAATTCACATAAGCTTTTGGCTTTGTTTTTAGAGAAATTTTTATATTTTCATCACTTTTTGCTGTATTTGGTGCATCAATGCTTAGATCAAGTATCCTTGATGACTTATCAGCTTTAGCATAAACCTTACCGTAAGTCCTAAACGGAGTTAATCCACTATCTGTCATGCGGTAGATATTTGCACTCACGTAAAGTCCACTAAAATCAAAATCAAGTTTAAATTTCACATTTGCTGAGTTGTTTTTTATCTTAACGACCTTGTAGGCTTTCACGCCACCATCTTCAAGTGTAACAAGGGCGATTCCTTCTTTTATAGCTGAGCTTATATCAGCACTTAGTTCATCGCCTTTTTTGTAGATATTTTTATTTAGTTTGATTTGAGATTTGCTAAGCTCTTTTGTAGGCGCTAGAGTCGAGTAATTGTAGCCACTTACGTCCATATCAAGGCTTGTGCTTGCTCCACTTACTAGATTTGTAGCGATGATCACATATGAGCCACTTTGTGTAAATTTATAGCTAAACTCGCCATTATCTTTATAAAAATTATCCACATCTTCTAGTGTTTGAAACCACTTTATATAGCCATTTGCATCTCTTTGGTATTGCCAAGTGACACGTTTTATATCAAATTTTAAATTTGATTTTACGGCCTTTTGACTTGACATATCTACTACAACCGTTCTTATTTTTACATCTTCGTTTGGCTCAGCAAATGTCGTGCTTGCTGCGATACCAACCATATCCTTGTAAGGATAGAGTGTAAAGCTTTTTGTATCGCTTACGTTTTTGCCATCATCATTTACATTAAAATTTATCACGCCTGTTATGATAGAAGAGGCATTTTTAGTGCTAAAGCTGAGATCTATCATTTGGCTTGATTTGCCATCTTTTGAAAGAGTGAGATCATTTTCAAAAGATGGATAAGCACTTGGTTTTAGCGTATTATTTTTAAATTTATACTCTTTAAACTCGCTATTTTTATATTCATCATCAAAAAAGCTCACCTGCATGCTGCCATCAAGCTCGCTAGCAGCGCCACCAAAGAGATAGTTACTAGCTAGATTGGCTCTAACAAGCTCATTTGCGAAAAATTTATCTCTCTCAAGTGTTATCTCATTTTTTATCCTATTTGGCATAAAACTCTCAACAAAAAATGGCACATTTGAGATCACTTTGTTTGCGTAAATTACTTGCATATTAAATCTACCGCTAAGATCACTTAGTATCTCTTTTTCAAAATTTACCATGCCAACGTCATTTGTATTTTTTGAAATTTCAGCACTACTTTTGCCTTGTGGATCGAAAAATTTTATCTTTATAGGCATATTTTTTAAAGGATTAAAATCTCTATCCCTTAGGTAGATTGCACCCTTTAAACTCTCATTTGGTCTTATGATATTTGAAGCAAAATGAACGTATGCATCGATGCTCTCACTGGCATTTTGGCTCATAAATTTCGCTTCATTTACAGCTTCGTCTTCTTTTAAAATAAGAAAATTTTGCTCTTTTCCAAGAGAGACAACCACTGAGGAGATATCTTTGTAAATATCTTTTTTGTTAAATTTAAAAACGCCTATATCATTTGTCGCACCAACTACAATTTCTTCGTTCTTTTTGCCATAAATTTTCACATTTGCGTTTGGAAGCATTGTATTTTCGCCAAGACGATTTGCAAATACGAAAATTTCATCCTTACCAAGCTTTGCATTTACGGCGATATCACTTAGATATACTACTTTTGAAACGCTCTTATCTTTGCCGTAGTTTAAATTTATCTTATAAACGCCGTCTCCAGCCCCAGCAAAGTCAAGTTTGATTTTATTTAGAGAAATTTCATTTAATGCACCATCAAGCTTATAGCTTTTGCTTGCCACTTTTGCGCTGAAGTTGCTTAACTCTTCGTTATTGTCATTAAAATTTAAAAAATATCTAAAATTTTGATCGCTTAGCTTTTCAATGCTTACATTTAGCTCAGGCAAATTTGCACTTCTAATACCGATCTCACCGACACTTGAGATATATGGTTCATTATTTATAAAATTTGCAAACGGAGTAAAATTGCCAGCTACTACTTCATAGCTATTTTCTTCTCTTACTACATTTCTATCATCGCCAAAGCCTGGTTTAATGGTGATTTCATAACTATTTTGTGGCTTAAAATCGTCACTTGTGATATCAATGTAGTAATAATATTCGCTAAGTTCTGAGTTTTCTTCATAGTTGTCACTATATTTAACGTCACTGATGCTAAAGTTTTTTACACCTTTAATGTTTATAAATTTTTTTAAGTTAATATCGTCATCAAGCCAATTTTTTAGATAAATTCTAAAGCCCAAGATGCCATTATCAAGGCTTACTGGATAAATTTCTGGTATCTCAAGACTCTTTGAATTATCATTTATATTTGCGCTTTCTTCACTTATTTCATCGGCAAAATTTACTATCGTTTCACCTGAAAGCGTTGCGCCAAATTTGCTCTCAAATTTTTCACCAAAATCAAAAACTGGATTGCTTAAATTTTTATCAAGATTAAGCTCAAAACTATTGTTAGAAAGCTCAATTGCTTTAAATTTCGCATCTTTTACGGCAATATTTTTGATAGCTTCAATATTTACTTCATCATTAAATTTAACTATATATTTGCTATCGCTTATTTTTTCTATCTTTGTTAGCTCAAATTCTTTCGTGGCAAAACTAGCAGTGCTTCCGTTTTCAAGCTTGCAGCTATAATCCAAACCAGCGTGCATATCTTTTGTAAAAAATAGCAAGCTTTGACTATTAAATCTAACCGTACCATTTAATGCTGGTTGGCACAAAAGTAGCTTTTTATCGCTTAGCATACCAACAAAATTTTTATCTACTTCATCTTCTAGTCCAAACTCTACGCTTAGGGGCGATTTTATCTGCGCAGTGCCATTTAGGCTCAAAGCATATAAATTTGTCATTCCCAAAAGTGCTAGAAGTGCTACTTTTTGCCACATTTTATCTCCTTATTTTTATTGTTATTTCACTTTGATTTGAGTTTTGATCAAGGCATTTTATGCTGTGCTCGCCAAGAGTTAGATCAAACTTTTTTTCGCTTGCATTTTCTATCTTAGAAAAGTTCAAATCATCTATTTTTAGGTAAATTTCATCGCCTAAAAACGCGTAGCATTTTACCATAACTTGTGTAATATTTTCATCTGTCACTATCTCTTCATTGTCATACGGATAGGCAAAAACTGGCTTTTTATCTTTAAAAATTTCAGCGCAAGGACTTTTTTGTATCTCATCTTTGTCCAAAAGCTCATTTTTAACCAAAAAATCAAGCTCTTCGCCTCTTAAACTTTCGCATTTATCTTTTAAATCTACACCCTTTATCCTATCATCAAGCGCCATTTTTTTACACTTTTCATAGTTAAAGGCATCAAGACAGGTTGGCAGCTTTTCTATGCCATCTGGCTCACTTATAAATCTTAACTTCTCTTTTTGAGCGATTATCTTAAACATATCAAAAAGACTCTTTGATACGTCATTTAGTCCTGTTAATTTATCAGTTTTACTGGCATTAAAATTTCCAATCCAAATAGCAATTGTATAATTTTCATCAACGCCTATGGCGTAAAGATCACGTGAGTTTGCGCTTGTGCCAGTTTTAAAGGCGATCTTTGGCGTATTTTGGGCGTACTGCCAAGCATTTTTTAGATATGATCTTGAGGCTTCACTTAGCATTTTAGCAGTTAAATAGGCACTTTGAGGCGAGATTAGAGTTACATTTTTCTCTTCATTTTTGTAGTTTTTTCCTGCAAACTCAAGTGGTCTATAAATGCCGTCATTTGCATAAATAGTATAAAGATGAGCAAGATCAAGCAGGCTCATTTCAGCACTTCCAAGCGTTATAGAAGCTCCATAATACTCTTTATCTTCATCTACTAAATTTACCTTTTCAAGTAGTTCGTAAAGCGAATTGTCTTTTAGTTTTAAGTTTAAATTTATAACCGGGATATTTAGGCTGAAATTTAGAGCATCTTTTGCGCTTACGATACCTAAAAAATCATTACTAAAATTCTTTGGAGCATACTCTTTTATATAAATTTGCGTGTCTATTAACTGCGAATTTGGCGTTATAAGCCCGCTATCAAGCGCAAGTGAGTAGATAAAAGGCTTTAGCGTGCTACCGGTGTTTCGCTTCATATTTAGAGCTGAGTTTTTGCCATCCCGTGCGTGCTCATCGTGCGAGCCGATGAAGGCAACAACGCTCATTTTTTTATTATCTATTACCACAGCTGCAGCGTTGTTTGCATTTTTAGCCTTTAGTGAAAACATTGTATCTTTTAAAATTTTAAGCATATCTTTTTGTAAATTTAGATCCAAACTCGCCTTTGAAATTTGGTTTTTAAAAGCGACATTTGCATAATCTTCCGCTGTTACGATAGCTTTTGCTCTTACATTTTTAAATGGCTCAGCCTGCGCTCTTTTAAAGGCGCTAAGATCGATTAAATTTGCCTTGTAAAGCATCTTTATGACCCTGTTTTTTAGGGCATTTATGTTTGAAACGCGGTCTAGCCTATTTCTATTTGGATTTTTAGGGATCGTGCTTAAAAGTGCCGCCTGAGCGTAGCTAAGCTCGTTTAGCTCTTTGCCAAAGTAAAAAAAGCTAGCCGCCTTTGCACCTTCGATGTTGCCGCCGTATGGGGCTAAATTTAGGTATAAATTTAAAATTTCATCCTTGCTAAAATGAAGCTCAAGCTGAAAAGCTCTAAAAATTTCTCTTATCTTGTTTTTATAGCTCCTCTCATTTGGTTCAAGCATCCTGGCCACTTGCATCGTGATGGTGCTAGCCCCTATGCGGTTGTCACTTCTTAGGTTGTGAAAAAATGCTCTAAAAATGGAGGCAAAATTTACGCCAACATGGTAGTAAAAGTATCTATCTTCAAAGAGCACGACGCATTGTTTTAGCGAGTTTGGGAAGCTTTGCTCGTGAAATCTCCAAATTCCGTCGCTGCTAAGCTTCATATTTATAATGTTGCCATTTCTATCAAGTAAAATTTTGGCTTCGTCTTTTTTGATTGCATCTAAATTTAGTGGATAAATTTGATCAAGTATCAAAAAGATAGCGATCATTAAAGCCAAAAATAGGGCAAGTAATTTTAGAAATTTAAACTTTTTCATCCGCGTGATTATAGCTGTTAAAGTTTAAGTAGCTATAATTAGCCCTTTTTAAAAAGAGGAAACAATGCCCTTATCTAGGTTAAACAAAGAACAATACACCGCCGCAACTGCGCCATTTGGACACAATCTCATCATCGCTTCAGCTGGCACTGGCAAGACTAGCACCATAGTCGCGCGCATCGCTCATCTACTAAATTTAGGCATTGTGCCAGAGAAAATTTTGCTTCTAACATTCACTAACAAAGCAGCCAGCGAGATGATAGAGCGTTTAAATAGATATTTTGATAAACAAATCACCTCCAAAATCACCGCAGGCACCTTTCACTCGGTCTCGTTTTCGCTTTTAAAAAGCCTTGATAAAGGCGTCACGCTAAAGCAGCCAAGCGAGCTAAAGACGCTTTTAAAAAGTCTTGTTGAGAGACGAAAATTTTACCATTTAAGCGACGTCAAACCTTATGGCGGAGCCTATCTATACGATCTTTACTCGCTCTTTCAAAACAGCGAACAAGGCACAACATTTGGCAAATGGATAAGTGAGAAGAGCGAAGAGCAGGGCGTTTATGCTGAAATTTATGAAGATGTTTTAGAGGAGTTTGAGGCTGAAAAGGCTAAATTTGCCTACGCTGACTTTAACGACCTTCTCATAAAAATGCGCGACGAGCTAAAAAAAGGGGCAAATTTAGCTTATGATGAAATTTTGATCGACGAGTATCAAGATACAAACACGCTTCAAGGCAGCCTAATAGACGCATTTAAGACAAAGAGTCTATTTTGCGTGGGCGATTTTGACCAGAGCATTTACGCATTTAATGGCGCGAATATCGAGATCATTGGCTCATTTAAAGATCGCTTTCCAAACGCAAATATCTACGCTTTAAATGTAAACTACCGCTCAAGCTCAAGCATACTTGCCCTTGCAAATAAGGTCATAAATAACAATCCAAGACTTTATGAAAAACACCTAACCGTGAGCCGTGAGGGAAATTTCAAGCCTCCAAGGCTGCTTGTCTATAACGAGCTTTTTGATCAGTATCAAAACATCGCTGATATCATCTCGCTCTCGCCATTTAATAGAGAAAATATCGCCATAATTTTTAGAAATAACTCATCAGCTGATGGTATCGAGGTCGCGCTAAAAGAGCGAGGTATTGGCTCGAAGCGAAAGGGTGGGGTGAGCTTCTTTGAGAGCCGTGAGATCAAGGCGCTCATCGACATCATGGGAATTTATGTCAATCCAAAAGATATAATGGCATTTATCCACATCTGCGAATACGCAAAGGGCGTTGGTAGCGCAGTTAGCAAAGAGATTTTTGACGCACTGCTTAAACTTGGGCATGGAAATTTGATAAAAGGGATAGTTGAGCCAGACGAGAGTGTAAATATCTCATCAAACAAAAGGCGAAACTACCAGCTTGGTCTTTTTGACGATCTTGATGAATTTGCCGAAGTTTCAAGGTTTTCTAAACTTGGCTTTAGTGATAAATTTCTAGGTCATCCTGTGCTAAAACTACAAAAGCTAAGCGAGAGTGGGGCGCAGTTTTTATATGAAATTTACAACTTTTTACGAGGCATGAGAAATATCTCAAAGCCAGCCACGATGATAAATGAGATAAAAACTAGTAAAATTTACTCTCTCATCGTTGAAAATCTCAGCACAAAAAGGGCAACTCTAAAAAACGGCAATGTTGATCTTGCGCTCAAAGAAGAGGTCAAAGAGCGCATAATGGCAAAGAGCGTGGTGCTAAGCGAGCTAGCTAAAAAATATCAAGATATCAGTAAATTTTACAACTTCTTAGCCCTTGGAAGCAACGAGATGAGTGAAGGGCAGGGCGTTAGTTTGCTTAGCGTGCATGCGAGCAAGGGGCTTGAGTTTGACCAAGTTTTTATCGTCGATCTCGCACAAAACCGCTTTCCAAATTTAAAGCTAATGAGTATGGGCGGCAGCCTAGAAGAAGAGAGGCGGCTCTTTTACGTGGCAGTGACCAGAGCAAAAGACGAGCTATATCTTAGCTATGCAAAATACGACAAGATAAAGAAGGTGAATTATCAGCCAAGTAGGTTTTTGATAGAGGCTGGCATGGCAAAAGAGGAAGTTTAAAGAGAATTTTAATCTTATTAAGTAAAATTGACTAATTTTTTACAAAGAGAAGCAATGAAAAAATCTAAAATTTTAATAATCCTGCTTATTTTAGGCGTCGGTGGATATTTTATCTATGATAATTTTTTTAAGATAAAAGATGAAAAGGTGGAATTTATCACCAAAAAGGCAAAGAAAGGTTCATTTAGCAAAAAGGTCGATGCGACTGGAGAAATTTTCGCTACCGAGCTAGTTGATGTGGGTGCGCAGGTAAGTGGCCAGATAAAAAAACTCTACGTTAAGCTTGGAGATCAGGTCAAAAAAGGCGATATGATCGCAAGTATCGATAGCTCGACCCAGCAAAATAGCATAGACAATAAAGAAGCTCAACTTGCCATCTACAAAGCTCAGCTTGAAAGCGCAAAAGTGGCTCTAAATATCTCTAAAACGCAGTTTGATAGAGAAAATGCACTTTTTGCCAAAAACGCCACTTCAAAACAAGAATTTGAAAGCGCAAAAAATACTTATAGCGCAAATAGTGCCAAGATAAAGGAGCTCGAGGCTCAGATCAAGCAGACAAATATCGAGCTAAGTACTGCTAAGATAAATTTAGGCTACACAAAGATCACCGCCCCAAGAGATGGCATAATAGTAAGCGTACAGGTCGAAGAGGGACAGACTGTAAATGCCAACCAAACTACACCAACTATCGTAAAGATCGCAGATCTTAGCTATGTCAAGATGAAGATGCAAATAGCCGAGGGCGACATCACAAAGATAAAAGTTGGTACGCCAGTTGAATACTCGATCCTCTCTGAGCCAACGAAAAAATTTCAAACGACGGTTAGCTCAATCGACCCTGGCTTAACGACATTAAGCGATGGTAGCTACGGCTCTAGCAGTAGTAGCAAATCCACAAGCTCAAGCACTTCAAGCAACTCAGCTGTTTATTATTATGCTCAAAGCATAGTTGAAAATAAAGATAAAATTTTAAGAATAGGCATGACCACGCAAAATGAGCTTTTAATAGCAAACGTAAAGGATGCTATCATCGTGCCAAGCATCGGCATCAAAAGAGATGAAAACGGCACTTTTGTCTATGTTCTAAAAGATGGCAAAGCGGTAAAAACAGCGGTCAAAACCGGCATAAAAGATAACCTCGATACGCAGATCATTAGCGGTGTGAACGAGAATGATGAGATCATCACATCACAAGGCTCAGCAAGCGAAATAGCCAAGATGATCGAAAAAGAAAATAAGAAGTTTTAAGTGATAAGTCTAAAAAATATCACAAAAAGCTTTAAGCTTGGCGATAATGAGATAGAGATCTTGCATGGTATAAATTTAGAGATAAAAAAGGGCGAATTTATAGCCATTATCGGTCAGTCTGGCTCTGGCAAATCAACACTTATGAACATCCTTGGTTGCCTTGATAGCCCAAGTGGCGGGCAGTACCTGCTAGATGGCAAAGATATATCAAAATTTGATAGCGACGCACTTGCTAAGCTTAGACGAGATAAATTTGGCTTTATATTTCAAAGATATAACCTTCTTAGCACGATGAACGCCCTTGAAAACGTTGCACTTCCTAGCATTTATGCAGGGGCAAATAAGAGCGACCGAGAAAAAAGAGGAATGGAGATTTTAGACTCTCTTGGCCTTAGCGAAAAGGCTAAAAATTTACCAAATAAACTCTCAGGCGGACAACAGCAAAGGGTCTCCATAGCAAGGGCACTGATGAATGGTGGCGAGATCATCTTGGCTGATGAGCCAACAGGCGCGCTTGATAGCAAAAGTGGTCTAAGAGTGATGGAAATTTTAGTGGATCTTTACAAAAAAGGTCACACCATCATCATCGTCACGCACGACCCAAAGATCGCCGAGTACGCGAGTAGAGTGATTGAGATAAAAGATGGCAACATCGTAAGCGATAATGTAAAAAATAGTGAAATTTTTGAGGCCAAAAAGCAAAGCCAACCAGAAAAGAGCAAATTTACTTATTATAAAGATCAGCTAATAGAGAGCTTTAAAATGTCGGTAAATGCAATGCTAGCTCATAAATTAAGATCGCTTTTAACGATGCTTGGTATTATCATTGGCATCACTGCAGTCATTAGCGTCGTAGCTCTTGGCAAAGGCTCACAGGAGCAAATTTTAGCTGGTATCAGAAAGATCGGCACAAATACGATCGATATCATGCCAGGAAAAGGCTTTGGCGATATGCTCTCAGGTAGGGTAAAAACGCTCTCTATAAGTGACGCAAATATGCTCTCAAAACAGTCATTTCTGGACTCAGTCACTCCAAACACAAGTACTTCAGGCGTACTAACATATGAAAATATCTCCTTAACAGCGACACTAAAGGGCGGTGGAGTAGGGAGCTTTGACGTAAATGGACTAAAACTAGAAAAGGGAAGAATTTACGATGACGACGAGGTTTTAAACTCAGATTCTGTCACACTAATAGACCAAAACACCAAAAATAGTATATTTAAAAACGAAGATCCTATCGGCAAGATCATACTTTTTAATAAAAAGCCACTTCGCATTATAGGCGTTTTGCAAAAAGATGAGTTTAAAGTCGGCGATGCTAGCTCACTTAAAATTTATGCTCCATATACGACTGTGATAAACAAGATAACGGGCGATAAATTTATTAGCTCAATAACCGTAAAAGTAAATGAAAGCGTAAATGCTCAAATCGCAGAAAAGAGCCTGACTGATCTTTTAACGATAAAACACGGCAAAAAAGACTTCTTTACAAGGAATTCTGATAGCATCAAGCAAACTATCGAAGAGACGATCTCAACCATGCGCCTTCTAATATCAAGTATCGCCGTAGTTTCACTAGTAGTTGGTGGTATAGGCGTGATGAATATCATGCTAGTTTCAGTTACGGAGCGTACCAAAGAGATAGGCATCAAAATGGCGATCGGAGCCAGACAGAGCAACATCTTGCAGCAGTTTTTGATAGAGGCGGTGCTACTTTGCTTAATTGGCGGAGCTATCGGCATAGCCTTTTCTTACGCGATCGGCTACATATTTAATAACTTTTTAGATGGCTTTAGCATGATCTTTTCAAACGGCTCGATCGTGCTTGCACTTGTTACGTCGATGGCTATTGGTATAATCTTTGGCTACATGCCTGCCAAAAATGCCTCAAAACTAAATCCAATAGATGCGCTTTCAAGGGAGTAATATGAAATTTCTAAGCCTAGCTTTAGTACTTGTTTTAAGCGGCTGCGCTGTTAAAAATATAGATGAAAATTACAAGCAAATTTTACTTGAAGATAACGCCAGTAAAGAGCTTGGTGTGGATACTTCTTGGTGGAAAGAGTATCATCAAAGCTACCTTGATGAGCTTGTAGAGCTTGCGCTTAAAAACAATACTGACCTTACAAAAGCAGCAATAAATGTAAATAAAGCACTCGCTCAAGCTGGAATTTTGGAGGCAAATCTCATCCCCAGCTTTAACGCTGGTTTTGAGGCTGGAAGTAGCAAAAACATAAAAGAGGGCGGCGCTTCTAGTAGAAGTTTTGGCTCAAGCATAGGGCTTAGCTACGAGCTTGACCTTTGGCAAAAGCTAGCAAATAGCAAAGATGCAGCGATGTTTGAGGCAGATGCTACTAAATTTGACCTAGAAGCTAGCAAACTAAGCGTCATAAACTCCGTGGCAGACGCTTATTTCCAAATTTTATATCTAAACGAGAGCATAAAAACTTATGAGCAAATTTTAGAAATTTATAACAAGCTAAATAAGATAGTTAGGTTCAAATTTGAGCTTGGCAAAGAGGAGGCGCTAAGCTTAAAACAGATAAACTCACAGCTTTTAAGCGCTCAAAACAAGATAGAAAGTGCCAAAAAAGAGCTTGTGACCGCCCAAAAAACGCTTAGAATTTTGCTAAATGAGAGGCCAGAATTTGAGCTTAGATTTGAAGGCCTCACGCTAAGTCCCGTTAAAAGAGCGGGCGTTGATCTAAATGTTCCAACAAGCGCCATAGCAAACCGACCTGATCTAAGAGCGGCCATTTACCGCATAGAAGAGGGCATCTTAAACTACAAAGCGAGCCAAAAAGAGTTTTATCCAAGCATCACGCTAGGAGCTAGCCTCAAAAGCAGTACCGACAAAAAAGACGAAGCGTTTAATCTTAAATTTCTAAATGGCAATATCGCTTTAAATTTACCATTTTTAAACTACTCTAAGCTAAAGTCAAATTTAAAAGTAAGTGAGGCAAATTTCGAGCTTGCAAAACTAAACTACATAAGCACTCTAAATAGCGCATTAAACGAGATAGACGCATTTTACAAAGGCTACCTAAATAACGAAGCACTGCTTGCTAACTACCAAGAGCAGATAAAAAACTATGAGGAAATTTCAAAAATTTACGAGCTAAAATACTCCTACGGCAAGGTTGAGCTAAAAGAGTTTTTAGAGGCTAAAAACAGCGAGCTAGAGGCTAAAATAGGGCTACTAAAGGCAAAATATACTCTCCTACAAGACGAGCTAAATATCTACAAAGCCATGGCTGGTAAATTTAATAGGTAAATTTATGAGCTCAGCTTGGGACTACGAGGCAAATTCGTGTAGCAGCGATGGCAAATTTAGCGCCAAATTTGAAGGCTGTGAGGTTGCTATGGGCGTTCCAACCCTTGGCGAGCTACGGCTTTTTATAAATAGCGAGCACTGTCTAAAATTAAAAATGAGCCTTCAAACCACGAAAAAAAACTATCAAATTTTGAGGATAAAATTTAACTCACGCACTTTAGCTTGAAAAATAGTTTTCAGGCGTGTTTTCATAGTAAATTTAACTACTAGCTCTTAAATTTATCACTCAAGATCGCTCAACTTTAAAATTTAACGCAAATTTTGGTTTTATAGTTGCACTGATATCAAATTTGACTCTTTGCTTCAAAATTTAACGCACAAGATCACTATTTGGCACACAAAAACAGATATCACGCATTTATTCTATTCTATGCTACTCTTAAATTTAACACACAAGATCGCCTTATTAGCTTTTTATAAAAAAATTGCTTTGGATTAAATTTATATCCAAAAACGCCAGCTTGAGCGAGCGCTTTATGTACATTTATCGCAGTTTTTGCAAGGTTAGTGCTCTGCGCTTAAAAGCAAGAACCACAAACTCCAAAGATAGCTCTTGCTCACTTTTTCAAAATAGGGTAGATCAAATTTTAAGTTATATATAAGATAAATACAAATTTCACATTTTTTGAAAAGTGTAAAATTTAACTAATTTTCTTACAAATATTTTTATGTCAAATTTAATGGATAAATTAAAATCATACAAAAGATAAAATCCAAAATAAGCCTATAAATCAATATTTAAATTCATATAAAAGAAAAAATAAGAAAATTAAAATAACAATTTGAAAATTATAGTTTTCAATACAAATATATAAAAAAGCTTGTATTTTACCTTTTAACATATTCATATAAGTATTATGCTTTTATATATCTTTTTAAAATGAAAGTCGTATTTGATTTTTTGAAAACTTACACACATTTAGAAGTAAGTTTCCAAAAATTAGAAGTTTTATAAAATTGTGGATTTTAATCCAAAAGCTCTTTTGCGATCATACTTATGCGTTTTGCTTCAGCACTTGCTCCGATCTCATCTTTTGCTATTTTCATTACAGCGCCTAAATTTTTACCAACTCTTTCAATAATCTTTTTTATTTTCTCTTTAAGCTCTTCATCGCTTAGTTGTACTGGCAAATATGCTTTAATGAGTTCAATCTCGCCCTGCTCTTTTTTAGCCAAATCCTCCCTAGTGCCTTTTATATAAAGCTCAACCGAGTCAGCCCTCTTTTTGATCTCCTTTTGAAGTAGCGGAAGTACCACTTCATCAGTCATTTCGATCCTTTGATCTACTTCAACTTGCTTAAGTGCTGCATTTAGCGTTCTTAAAGTATCTCTTTTAAACTCATCTTTTGCCTTCATAGCCTCTTTTATATCAGCTAAAATTTGCTCTCTTATGCTCATTTTCTCTCCTTTAAATTTTTGAAATATTAACTAAAAATTTGTGATAATTTCTTGAAATTTTCCTTGCAGATAGGCCACACCAACACCCTCTCTAAGCCCATCGTCAATAACTAAAAATTTTGCTTCTTGTCCACTTAAAAGCTCCTCTAAAAGCAAGGTTCCGGCGATGAGTGGATACTTTCTGTTTCTTCCAACCGCCACATCAGCGCTCTTATCGTCCATCTTTAAAAGCTCATTTACAAACCAGGCAAGATCGTCATTTTTAAGCTTAAATCCGTTTACTTTTTTTGGATCATAGTTCTCGTAGCTAAGTCCTAGTCGTAGCGCTGCGATAGTAGTTGGTACGCCAGAAGTCAGCACGATAAATCTATTTCTTAAGCTATTTAAAAATTCTCTTGCATCTTTTGTGTAAATTTTTGCATTTTCTTGCATTAAATCAAGCGTTTTAAATTTCTCAAAAAATGTAATAATGCCAAATTTAAAACTCATAAAATTTCCATCTTCGCCGATCTCTGAGCTTGCTCCACCGATGTCAATGATACTAAAATTTTCACTGATTCCAAGCTTTTTAAAAGCATTTTGAACACCCAAAAGTGTAAGCTTTGCTTCTGCTTTGCCACTTATTAGATGAAAATTTATACCAAATTTCTCTCGTATCTCGCTAAAAATTTCCTCGCTATTTGATGCTACCCTAAAAGCCTCAGTTGCGACTGCTACGCATTTAAATTTATCAAAGTTAAATTTATTTTTAGCCTCCGCTATCGCTTCAAAGAGCCTATTTTTAGACTCATCTGCTATCTTGCCACTTTCATTTAGCCCTCTAGCAGCTCCTACTATCTTTTCATAAATTTGCTCATTACTAAAGCCATTTTGCTCTTTTTTGACAAGTGCTACGCGAAATGTGTTTGAGCCAAGATCGATCGCTATAACCAAAATTTATCCTTAAAATTTTTTGTAGATTCTAACATATGATAATTTAGTATCATTTAAAGTTGAAAAATTCTAAAAACTTTAATATTTTTCAAGATATAATCCCTATCAAAAACCTTATAAGGGGGCTTGATTGCTTCGAGATAACTTATTGGCATTTGTTATTTTTGCAATTTGTAGCGTTGGATTTTTCGTTTGGGGCTATCAGTACATCCCGACAAATAACTACTTTTTATTCTTGATCGCTGGCATGTTTGGTCTTTTTATGGCCTTTAATATCGGTGGAAATGACGTTGCAAACAGCTTTGGCACAAGTGTTGGCGCTAAGACTCTTACGCTTAAGCAAGCTCTCATCATCGCAGCCATTTTTGAGCTTAGTGGTGCGATATTTGCAGGATCTGAGGTTACAAATACGATTAGAAATGAGATCGTGAAATTTCCAAGCGATCTAAACCCGATGAAATTTGTCATTATCATGATCTCAGCCCTTCTTAGCTCAGGTCTTTGGCTATTTTACGCATCCAAAAAAGGTCTACCAGTCTCAACCACCCACTCGATCGTTGGCGGTATCGTTGGCGCAGGACTTGCTATGGGTTTTATGATAAAAGATCCAGAACCATTTAGCATGGTCTCATGGAGTGAGATCGGCAGGATCGCCGTTAGCTGGGTTATCTCACCACTGCTTGGCGGCGTGATGTCTTACATTATATTTGGCTATGTAAAAAGTAAGATTATTGAGCCAACACATGAACTTAAAATGAATCTAAAAGCACTAAAGGCTGAGAGAAAAGCATATAAAGAAAGCTTTGTAAAAGCACTAAAAACAAAGCCGGCTGAGGAGCAGATAGCTACTCTTTCAAAGATCGCAGTTATCGATGAGGACGAGATCGAAACCACTGAATACAGCGAGTATCGCTCAAAAATCCGCATTATGAAAGATAGTGAAAAAGAGATAGATACCTTTAAAGCGATGAAAAAGCACATCCCGATCATCGCTGGATTTGCAGCAATGGTCATCTCATCGATGATGCTTTTTAAAGGGCTTGAGCATATAAATTTAGCCTTTAGTATCATCCAAACCGTCTGGATCATCTTTGTGATTGGGGCTCTAGCGTATCTTGCAAGCCTTGCTATCATAAACGTCATGAGCAAAAACGATAGCGAAAAGAGCATCAATAGAATTTTTTCATGGTTTCAAATTTTTACCGCTTCATCTTTTGCATTTTCACATGGTGCAAACGACATCGCAAATGCGGTTGGACCATTTGCAGCCGTACTCGACGTGCTAAAAACTGGCTCTATAAACGAAAGCTCACCGATACCTAGCATCGCGATGGTAACCTTTGGCATCTCGCTTGTCGTTGGACTTTGGTTTTTAGGCAAAGAGGTGATCACCACCATCGGCTCAAAACTAGCTGAAATTTTACCGACAACTGGCTTTAGCGCCGAGCTTGCCTCAAGTATCGTCATACTTCTAGCCACAAAGCTTGGCATACCAGTTAGCTCGACGCATATCCTAATAGGCGCAGTTTTAGGTATCGGTATCGTAAATAAAAATGCAAACTGGAAAATGGTAAAACCAATCATCCTTGCTTGGCTCATCACACTTCCTGCAGCTGCTATCTCATCGGCTATATTTTACTTTGCTCTTGCTAAATTACTAGGCGTTTAGTTATATTTTTAAATAGCAAAATCGCCCTATTCTTTTGATGTTTTTTGTATAAATTTTATATGAAAGCTTGGCAAGTCGATCCAACCTGCCAAGTAAATTTGAAGTTATTTTTTCTTAATGATAATCTTCTCGCCATCGCTATCAATGGTGATCTCATCGCCACTTTCAAGCTCATCTTTTAAGATCATATCAGCGATCTTATCTTCAACTAGCTCATAAAGCGCTCTTCTAAGAGGTCTTGCGCCATAAACTATGTCAAAGCCAGCTTTTGCGATAAATTTCTTAGCTTCTTCGCTTAAAACTGCCTTGATACCGCGGTTGTGAAGAGTCTTTTCAAGCTCTTTAAACATGATCTCAACGATAGAGATTAGGCCTTGTTCATTTAGAGGATTAAATATGATAGTATCATCAAGCCTATTTAAAAATTCTGGTTTAAAGTAGTTTTTAAGCTCGTTTTTAACAGCCACATCACGATCCTCGCCCTTTAACTCCATTATGAAATTTGAAGCAATGTTTGAAGTTAAAATGATGATCGTATTTTTAAAATCAACCGTTACACCTTTGTTGTCAGTCGCACGTCCATCATCAAGTATGCCAAGAAGTATGTTAAATACATCTTTGTGAGCCTTTTCAACCTCGTCAAAAAGTATTACTGAGTATGGCCTTCTGCGAACTGCCTCTGTTAGCTGACCGCCTTCATCGTAGCCTACATATCCTGGAGGCGCGCCAAGAAGCCTGCTCACGCTATGTTTTTCCATATATTCGCTCATATCAAAGCGGATAAGCGCCTTCTCATCGTCAAATAAAAATTTAGCCAAAGCCTTAGCAGACTGGGTTTTACCAACGCCTGTTGGTCCAAGAAATAAAAACGAACCAATCGGCCTTTGACCTTCATTTAGCCCTGCCTTATTTCTTTTTACAGCACGTGCAAGTGCGTGTAGTGCGTCATCTTGACCGACAACGCTCTCTCTTAGATGCTCTTCAATGCGCAGATACTTCTCTTTTTCGCTTGTTAGCATCTTCTTAACTGAAATTCCAGTCCATTTGCTCAAAATTTCAGCTACAAGCTCTTCATCGACTTGATTTTTAAGAAGCACGCCCTCTTTTTTCATGCTCTCCCATTTTTCTTCAAGCTCGTGTTTGTGCTTTTTAGCATCTGCTATCTTGCCATATTCTATCTCGGCAGCTTTTTGAAGATCACCATTTCTTTTTGCTATCTCAGCTTGTGATTTTAAGCTATCTATCTCTTTTGTAGCTTTTGAAATTCCGCCGAAAACTGCCTTTTCATTTTCAAATTTAGTATCAAGTGCTAGCTTTTCCTCATTTAGGTCAGCTATCTCTTTTGCGATCTCGCCAAGTCTTTCTTTGTTTTTATCAGCATCCTCCATCTTTAGAGCTTCTTTTTCTACTTGAAGCGTTACGATCTCGCGTTTTATCTTTGAAAGCTCGTATGGTTCGCTCTCTATTTGCATCTTAAGCTCAGCTGCTGCCTCATCTATAAGGTCTATTGCCTTATCTGGTAAAAAGCGGTTTGCGATATATCGGTCACTTAGCCTTGCAGCGGCGACTAGCGCACTATCCGTTATCGTGATACCGTGATGAACTTCAAGACGCTCTTTTATACCACGTAAAATTTGAAGTGCCTCATTTACGCTTGGCTCTTTAACGTCTATTGGTTGAAAACGTCTTTGAAGCGCTGCATCTTTTTCAAAGTATTTTCTATACTCTTTTAATGTCGTAGCACCAACAGCGTGAAGCTCACCACGTGCAAGAGCTGGTTTTAGGATATTTGCAGCGTCCATTCCGCCCTCGCTCGCACCAGCTCCAACTATGGTGTGAATTTCATCTATAAAAAGTATGATGTTGCCAGCTTTTTTGACCTCGTCGATGACGGCTTTTAGCCTATCTTCAAACTCGCCTCTATACTTTGCACCAGCTACGACTGCACTCATGTCAAGTGCGATGACACGCTTGTTTGCAAGGCTTGTTGGCACATCACGAGCGACTATCTTTTGAACCAAGCCCTCAACGATGGCTGTTTTACCAACGCCTGGCTCACCTAATAATATAGGGTTGTTTTTGCTCTTTCTTATTAAAATTTGCATCATCCTAGTGATCTCTTCATCGCGGCCGATGACTGGATCAAGCTCTTTATTAAGCGCTTTTTGCGTGAGGTCAATACCAAATTTCTCCAAGCTATCAAGCGTATCATCGCCAGTTTGGCTATCTATCTTTTTGCCGCCCCTTATGCTCTCAAGGTTCTTTTTGATCTCTAAGATGTCGCAAAATTTGCTTAAAATTTGTTTGATCTCACTAAGCTCAAGAGTAGAGATGATCCATGTATCAACAGCTATGTAGCTATCGCCCATGCTTACCATCAAAGCTTTTGCATTTTCAAGAGAGTTTATAAGCTCTCTTGAAACCGAAACGTTATCTTTTGTGACATTTGAGCTGCTTGGAAGTGAAGAAATTTTACTTTTTACTTCAAGCTCGACGGCGTCTTTGCTTACATTCATTTTATTAAACACTTGGTTTAAAATGGAATTACTATCTGCAAGTAAAGCCCAAAAAATATGAAGCGGAACAACTTGCGGATTTTTAGAAAATATCGCTAAACTAATACCTTTTTCAAGAGTTTCTTGCATCTGAGCTGTTAAATTTTCTGTTATATCAGCCATTAAATCTCCTTGGGTTATTTTATATGGTTGCCATTATATAACTTTAGTCTTATATTGTCAAGTATTTTTATAATGCTTGTCACTCTTTTTATTTAATTGCTAAAATTTGCTGTTATAAATTTGTATCAAAAGCTATCCAAAAGCAAAAATATAAGCTTAAATTTATACTTTTTTTAGCCAAAAGCTAATAGAATTGAGCCAAAAATTATAGGAGAAATTTTGAATAAATTTAGTAGATTTTTTGCACTAAAAATTACAGGTGCCTTGCTTATCTCAAGCGTAGCAGTGAATGCACTTTTTGCAAAGAGTGAAGACGAAGCAAGTGCGAAGCTTGAAGCACTTTCAAAGCTTACAAAAACAATTTCAACCGTTGAAAAATACTATGTTGATGATATTAAATTTAAAGAGATCATCGATAAAGCCATTGCTGGTTTAATGCAAAATTTAGATGCTCATTCAAGCTTTTTAAATGAAAAAGCTTACAAAGATATGCAGGTGCAAACAAGTGGAGAATTTGGTGGCCTTGGCATAACAGTTGGCATGAAAGATAGCGCACTAACCGTTATTTCACCGATAGAAGATACCCCAGCTGATAAAGCAGGTATAAAATCAGGCGACATTATTTTAAGAATAGATGGCAACTCAACTATCGGCACAACGATAGATGAAGCTGTAAATAAAATGCGTGGCAAGCCAAAAACTCCAATAACTATCACAATTTTGCGAAAAGGTGAGCAAAAACCATTTGATGTAAAGATTATAAGAGATCTAATAAAGGTTGAGTCTGTCTATGCAAAAATGATAGAAAATGACAACATTCTTTACGTGCGTGTTACAAATTTTGACAAAAATGTTGTTACAAAGGTAAAAGAAGCGATCAAAGAGTATCCAAAAGCAAGTGGCATCATACTTGATCTTAGAAACAATCCTGGCGGACTTTTAAATCAAGCTGTTGATCTAGTTGATCTTTTTGTAGATAACGGCGTCATCGTCTCTCAAAAAGGTCGCGACGCATCTGAAAATGTAGAGTACAAAGCAAGTGCTAGTAAAACTCTTTCAAAACTACCGCTTGTTGCACTAGTAAATGGCGGAAGTGCTAGTGCTAGCGAGATCGTAAGTGGCTCACTTCAAGACCATAAACGTGCTGTAATAATTGGCGAAAACACCTTTGGAAAAGGAAGCGTCCAAGTGATCCTTCCGATAGATGACACCGAAGCATTAAGGCTAACCATCGCAAGATACTACTTGCCAAGTGGCAGAACTATCCAAGCGGTTGGCGTAACACCTGATGTAGTAGTGCATCCTGGTAAAGTGCCACAAAGCGACGATAGTGCGTTTAGCATCAAAGAAAGTGAGCTAAAAGCGCACCTAAAAAGCGAGCTAAACAAGATAAATCCTACAAGCGAGGGCAATAAAACTGAAGCAAAAGATGATAAAAAGATAATCACGCAAAAGAAAGTTGATGAAGATATTCAATTAAAAACAGCGATTGACACGATCAAAATTTTAAAAATAAAACAATAAATTAGAAGGAGATCTCCATGCAAAAAAGAGAACTTATTTACGAGGGAAAAGGTAAAAAAATGTATGCCACAGACGATGCAAATCTGCTTGTGGCTGAATTTAAAGACGATCTAACAGCATTTGATGCTCAAAAAAGAGGCAACGAAGCTGGAAAAGGCGCATTAAATAATAAAATTTCAACACAGCTTTTTAAGCTTTTGGAGAGTAAAGGCATCGTGACTGACTTAGTTGAGACTATCAGCGACACTGAGCAAGTAGTCAAAAAATGCGAGATTATTCCTCTTGAAGTTGTTGTTAGAAACATTGCAACTGGCTCACTTAGCAAAAGGCTTGGCATAAAAGAAGGCACAGTTTTACCTTTTACTCTTGTTGAGTTTTACTACAAAAACGATGATTTGCACGATCCATTAGTAACAGATGAGCACTGTATCATTATGGGATTAGTAAAGAGCGAAAAAGATCTTCAAACTCTAAGACACACAGCAAGAGAGATCAACTCTATATTATTTAAATTTTTTGCCGAAAGAGACCTAAAACTAGTTGATTTTAAAATAGAATTTGGTATCGACAAAGACGGCAATATCATTCTAGCTGATGAAATAAGCCCTGATAGTTGTAGATTCTGGGATGCTAAAACTAATGAAAAACTTGACAAAGATATATTTAGACAAGACCTTGGTAGCGTAAAAGTCGCTTACGAAGAAGTTTTAAGAAGAATTTTATCGTAAGGACAAAAATGAAAGCTGTTGTAAATATAGCATTAAGAAGTGGGGTCCTTGACCCTGCTGGCAAAGCAGTAGAGCACGCTTTAAATTCTCTCGGATTTAGCGGTGTATCAAATGTCAGGATAGGCAAACAAATCGTTTTAGATATCGACGAGAGCGATAAAAGCAAGGCAAAAGAGCAGCTAAAAGTGATGTGTGAAGAGCTTCTAGCAAACACCGTCATCGAAGACTACGAGATCGTGCTATGAAAGTAGCCATCATACTTTTTCCTGGCACAAACTGCGAAGAAGATACAGCTCACGCCTTTAAGCTACTTGGCTGCCAAACGCAGATCATCTGGCACAAAGAAGATAGAATCGATGCTGATCTAGTCGTTTTGCCTGGTGGTTTTAGCTATGGCGACTATCTAAGAACGGCTGCGATAGCTAAATTTAGCCCAGCTATGCAGGCTGTAAAAGAGCATGCGAAAAAAGGTGGCTACATTTTAGGAATTTGCAATGGCTTTCAGATGCTTCTTGAGCTTGGACTTTTAAAAGGTGCGATGAGAAGAAATGAAAATTTAAATTTTGTCTCAAAATATCACCATCTAAAAGTGATCTCAAATAACAATAAATTCCTAGCAAATTTAGCCAAAGACGAAGTGGTAAATATCCCTATCGCTCACGGCGAGGGCAACTACTACACCGACGAAGATACGCTAAAAAGCCTATATGATAACGAGCAAGTCTTGCTAAAGTACTGCGACAGCCACGGCAATGAGATAAATCCAAATGGCTCAGTTGATAGCATAGCTGGGATTTGCGATGAGAGTAAGAGGATCTTTGGTCTTATGCCTCACCCTGAACGCGCTTGCGAGAAAATTTTAGGCACAGATGATGGCATGAAGATGTTAAAAGGGCTAGTTTGGTAAAACGAACACTTTTTATCGCCCTACTCGCGCTAAATTTATTTGCTGCAAACACCGATGAAGTCAGCGTTTTTGACATGATGGATGAGGCAAGAGAGGATAAATTTGTAAATAGCCCAAGTTCAAAGCCTCAAACAAAGACTCCAAGCGAAGAAGAAATATCAAGAAAGCTCGTCTCACCACGCTCTATCGCCCCACAGCCAGAGCGTATCACTCCAGAGCAGATGCGAAATATCGTTCCGACAAACGAACCAGACATCAGCGTCCCTGATAATCAAGTCTATGACAAGATAAAAATAAAAGACCTCCTTTTAAAAGCGACAAATATTCCTAAAAATGTCGTCGTAGGAGAAATTTTTAGTGTTGAGATCGTAGCTGATACGCAAAGTGACCTTGAGTTTGAGTTTGAGACACAGCTTGATGAAACAAATATCAAATGGCTAAATAAGAAAAATTTTCAATGGGTAAAAAGCGAAGACAACAAATATGTAGGTACTTTTTATCTTGAGGCAACAAGCATTGATGCAAAGACTTTAAAAGTTGGCTTGGATCTAAAAAGAAATGGCGAAAACTATCAAAGCTCAAGTATAAATATCTTTTTACCAAAGCTAAAAGAGCTTAGAAGTGATGAGAACTACAACCATATCGTGGCTGATAATCTTGAAGTTAAGAAATTTAAGACAACAAAATTTGATGATATAAACAATATCATGGTTGTAGAAATTTATGGCAACAACGTAGATCTAAGTGCTTTTAATATTGAAAATAAAACGATATTAAAGCAAGGCGTAGATACGATAAATGGCGACTTTAACTCACAAAGTGCATATTATTTTGCAGTATTTAAGCCAAATAAAAAATCGCTTGACTTTAACTACTACAACCTAAAAAAGGCTAAATTTGAAAGTTTTTCTTTGCCGGTGAGTGTTGAAGATGACGATGTCAGCACACAGATCGGACTAAATCCAAAACAAAGTGAATTTAGCACCTATAAAGATATCACGATATACTCTTGCGCGGTAATTTTTATATTATTAGCTGTTTGGCGCAGAAGGCTTAGCTACTTTTTCGTAGCAACCATTTTTATAGCACTTGGAATTTATACCTACAACCCTTTTGGTAAGGCTGTTCTAAAACCAGATATTAGCGTTTCGATCTTGCCTACAAAAAACTCAACCATTTTTTACACATCTCGTAAAAATGAAAATGTAGAAATTTTAGACACAAAAGGCGACTACTCAAAAATTTTATTTGCTGATGGTAAGATTGGCTGGGTAAAAAAGGATAATCTTGTCAAAAATTAGAGCTTTATTTTTTGCTATTGAGTTTGTTATCAGCGTTGTTCTAGTCGTCTTTTTTATGTGGCTATTTAATGATAAAAATAGAGCCATAAGAAAATTTTGGGGAAGATCACAAAGGTTTTTTGGTGGATATAAACTTGAAGTGATAGGCGATTTTAGTGATGAAGCAAATATCTTACTTATAAACCATCAAAGTATGCTTGATATCATTGTCATCGAAGAGCTACACCCAAAAAATGTTTGCTGGATCGCAAAGGCACAGATCGGTAAAATTCCTATAATTGGTAAAATTTTAAGTTTGCCAAAAATGATAGCGGTTGAGCGTGAAAATAAACACTCACTTATAAAGCTTTTAAGCGAAGCAAAAGATAGGGTTGAAAATGGTCGTGTTTTAGCGATATTTCCCGAAGGAACAAGATCTCAAACCAATAAGCTTTTGCCTTTTAAAGGTGGTGCAAAACTATTAGTTGAAAAACTAAATTTAAAAGTTCAGCCTATCGTTATAGTAGGAAGCGATGCTATGAAAGTGAAAGAATTTAGCTTTAAAAAAGCGGATATCAAGCTCTTTTGCCTTGATTTAGTCGATACTTCAAAAGAAAACTGGCTAGAGGCGACTAGAGAGAGTATGCAAAAAGTTCTAGACAAAAATAGAAAATAAATTTGGCTTTGCAAATTTACAAAGCCCCCCTGCTCTATATCATTATCTATAAAAATTTGATTTTATATACTAGAAATTTTATCAATAAATTTAAAAAGGTCTAGCAAGGGCTAGACCTAAAATATTAGCTTAAGAGGTAAGCTCTCAAGTCCTAAAGACACTAAGTTTTGAATTTAATGCATCTGTCATCTTGTTTAGATGTTCTGCCGCTGAAGCTATCTCTTCGACACTTCTAGCATTTTCAGATGAAATTTGGTTGATATTTGAGATACCTTCCATGATTTCATTTACATTTTTGCCAGTTGCGATGTAGTCTTGCATAGTCTTATCAGACATTGCTATAGCGTTATTCATTGTCTCACTCATAACATTTATAGTTTTTTCAACGTCGCTTGCCACGTGAGTTAACTCTTGGATCTGTTTAGAGTTGATACCCATTTGCTCGCTACTATCATTGATCGCTTGGACAATGACGTTAATAGTAGCATTTATCTCAGTTAAACTCTTTTGAGTCCTCTCAGCTAGCTGTCTAACTTCATCAGCAACAACAGCAAAGCCACGTCCATGCTCACCTGCTCTTGCAGCCTCGATAGCTGCGTTAAGTGCAAGTAAATTTGTCTGATCAGCTATATCATTGATAACAACAAGGACTGATTTTACCTGCTCGGCATCACGGCTAAGCTGATCGATCTTATCAGCCATTTGATTTTCTACATTAGCAGAATCAATAATCTGCGCTGATAGCGATCTTATAGCTTCAGTTGCCGTTTTTATATGTGTGCTAGCCTTTTGAAGGTCATCTTTGCCAGCTTGAGCTACTGCTAAAGATTCTTTCATATTTTCTTGCATTACTTTACATCTTTGATTTGTCTCTTCCACTATTTCGGTTGATTTTTCTACACGTTTGCCTGTCTGAAGAGATGTAGAACTAAGCTCATTTGCAACGGAGCTATTTTCACTTGAAAGGTGCTTTGTATCACTTATTAGTATTCTTATTCTTTCAATAAAATCATTTATATCTTTACTTATTTTAGCTATTTCATCTTTACCATAAATAGGAATTTTAATTGTAAAATCAGATGTTATCGCATTTAAATTTGTTCCTAGTCTATCGATAGGATTTGCAACCATCTTCTTAAGCAAGAGCATTGAAACAGCTATCAAAAGTAAGGTAACTATGATGCTTGCTATGATGAAATTTTTACTAACTACTTTTAATGGTGTTAAAAAATCATCAGTAACAGCTGAACCTAAAACCATCCAGTCTAGTTTATCAAATGACTCAAAAGCAACTATGCAGTCAACCCCATCAATTATAATAGGCTCAATACCCTTTCCTTTTTTAACAATATTATCCATAGTAGTTTTTAATTCACTACTTAGCTCTTGATTTGCCTTAGTTGGATGGAAGTCAAATTTTCCAGTTTTAGTATTGTAAAGAGAAAAATATCCATGCTTACCAAGTTTCATCTCAGAAAAAGTCTTTTTCATATTGTTTAATCCCTCGGTAGGATCATAACCAACAAATAAAATTCCTATTACCTCGTTATTTTCAATAATAGGATCATAAATACTCATATAGTTGCGTCCAAATAAATTTACAACGCCTATATACCTCTCTTTATTCATGATATTTTTATAGGCTTGACCGTTTTTGTCAATCATCGTACCAACAGCTCTACTACCATCAGCCTTCGTCACCGATGTACTAACTCTTAAAAAATTATCACCTGATTTTGCAAAAATGGTTGAAATTCCACCTTTTGTAGCTTTATTAAATTTATCTAGAATATCGTAGTTGTTGTTTAAAATACCACTTTGAGATATTAGATCTATCGCCTCGTATTTGTCAGTCTTGCTCATCTGGTGATTAGTTGAAATTTTTCCAATCATCTCTTTAAAAACACTCATTATCAGCTCTGCACTACTTACATTATCTTTTTCAAATAATTTAACCGTATTCATAGCAAGCTGGACGTTTTGTTCTACTGTTGTAAGCACACCATCTTTTATCTCGCGCTCTAAAATATTTGATGTATATACAACAAAACATGTCATAGATACTGCCAAAACCGTAGCAATCGTTGCTGAAACTTTTACCAAAATGCTTCGTAAATTCATTTTGTCTCCTTTTTCTAAAAATTTTCGTCTTGATTATAGCACCATTTTAAATAAACTTTATACAAGAATGCATAATTAATAATAATTAATAAATTATCATTATTATTTTATTCATAAACTATAACTTTTTTGAAATTATTTTAAAAAATTAATTTAAAAACCTTGATAGTAATACTATCAAGGTTAAGTATATTTTTATCACTTTGTGTTATAATCTGCCAAAAATTTTAAAACAAGGAAAGAAAAATGGCAGATAAATTTGAATTTCAAACCGAGGTCAATGACCTTTTAAATTTGATGATCCACTCTCTTTACTCAAATAAAGAGATATTTTTAAGAGAGCTCATCTCAAACTCAAATGACGCTCTTGACAAGCTAAACTATCTTTGCTTAACTGATGAAAAGTATAAAAGCTTAAGCTACACTCCAAGGATCGACATCAAAGTAGATGATAAGGCTAAGACTTTAACCATCAGCGACAATGGTATCGGCATGGATAAAGACGAGCTTATCGCAAATTTAGGCACGATAGCAAGAAGTGGCACAAAAGGTTTTATGAAAAATTTAAGCGGCAATGCCAAAAAAGATAGCTCGCTGATCGGTCAGTTTGGTGTTGGCTTTTACTCAGCATTTATGGTGGCAAACAAGATCGAGGTCATAAGCAAACGAGCACTTAGCGACAAAGCCTATAAATGGACATCTGATGCAAAAAGCTATGAGATCGAAGACACCCAAAAAGATAGCTTTGGAACGGACATCATCTTACATTTAAATGACGATGAGTTTGCAAATTCTTGGCGTATCGAAGAGATAGTCAAGAAGTATTCAAATCACATTCCTTATCCTATATTTATGGATAAACAAAGCTATGTCGCTCCAAAAGAAGGCGAAAAAGAAGGCACATATGAGACTAAAAATGAGCAAATAAACAAGGCAAATGCGCTTTGGAGGCTAAACAAAGCTAGCCTTAAAGAGCAAGATTATAACGACTTTTATAAGCAAATTTCTCACGATAGCAGCGACCCGCTCCTTTACATCCACACAAAAGCTGAGGGTAAGATCGAGTACTCAACTCTATTTTATGCGCCAAGCACCGAGCCATTTGATCTATTTAGAGTTGATTACCAAAGTGGCGTGAAGCTCTATGTGAAAAGAGTTTTCATCACAGATGATGCAAAAGAACTCTTGCCGCCATATTTAAGATTTATCAAGGGTATCATTGATGTTGAGGACTTGCCACTAAATGTTAGCCGCGAAATTTTACAAGAAAATGCGATCATGCGAAGTGTCAAAGAGCAAAGCGTGAAAAAAATCTTAAGCGAGCTTGCAAAGTTAAAAGATAACGACCGCGAAAAATACATAAAATTTTACAAACTATTTGGCAAGGTTTTAAAAGAGGGGCTTTATGGATTTAACGCTGAAAAAGAGCAAATTTTAGATCTTTGCCTATTTAAAAGTTCAAAAAGAGACGGACTTATCAGCCTAAAAGAGTACAAAGAAGCGATGAAAGAGGATCAAAAGTCGATCTACTACATCAGCGGCAACAATGAAAATATGCTAAGAAATTCTCCGCTTCTTGAGAGTTTTAAGAAAAATGATATTGAGGTTCTTATTATGGATGAAGAGATCGATACGATCGTTATGCCAATGGTCAATGAATTTGACAAAACACCTCTAAAATCAGTCTCACACGCTGATATAAATGATGAGATCAAAAGCGGTGAGAAGGTCGATGAGAGCAAGGTTGCAAACACGCTTGTTAAAATGAAAGAAATTTTAAAAGATGAAGTCAAAGATGTAAGACTAAGCTCAAGACTCTCAAGCTCGGCTGCGGTGCTAATTTACGATAAAAACGATCCTGATTACGCTATGCAAGAGATGCTAAAACAAATGGGACAAGGCGTAAATGCTCCAAAAGTTAAACCGATCTTGGAGATCAACGCTGATCATGAAATCTTTGCAAAACTTGAGAAAAATGAGGCGATGGTTTATGACATCGCGCCTTTACTTCTTGATATGGCAAGGCTAAATGAGGGCATGAGCCTAGAAAATCCTGCTAAATTTTCAGAGCTATTAACGAAAGTCATGTTAAAAGCTATCTAAATTTATAAAGCCCAAGAGAAATTTTGGGCTTTACTCTTCTTTATAAAATTTAAATTTCTATAATAGATCGACCTGTACACCATCTTGGATCTCAAGAAAAACAGTGTGTCTTGTGTTTATTGTATTTCCATTGATAGTTTCTTGGCGATTAAATGTCGCTTTATAGACTTGATTTACTGCGTCACCCTCGCTTGTGACATCTACTTTGTTATATATGTCACCTACAACACTATGTTTTCTATTTAGCGTAGCAACATCAGCTTTTGTAGCTTTTACAAAGTCATGTGTGAGCTGTACTAGGTCTTTGCTATCGCCTATGACTTTTAACACTGTATTTACACTCTCACTAGCTGCACTATTGCTTGCATCCCTTGTGTTTCTGCTATCAATAATATCAAAGACACCATCTGGGCTAAATTTTATAGATACCGCCTGATCGGCACTTCCTAGCTGGATCTTTTCAAAGTTATTTATCTTTTTAACGTTATCTAAATTTGAAAAATCCACATCATCAATAACTATCAGAGTGTCCACGCCGCCTCTGCCATCTATCATTCTACCCTTACTATAAACAAAAGCATCGTCTAGGTTGCCACCTTTTATATCACCCTCTTGTCTTAGATATACTAGATCGCCAAAATTTGATTCGCCGTATTTACTAGCGTCACTTAGCTCGTAAGAATTTGTAGTCCCTATCTTTTTTAAATGTCCATTTTGAATAAGTGCTTCAACGTAATTATTACTAAAGAGATGCGTGCCGCTACCTTGTGCTCCAACTAGCATAGATGAAGGATATGGATCTTGAGGGCCATAAGTGTTTGCTACACTTTTTGGAAGCATATATAAAGATAAGTTCATCTCACCAGTTCCGTCCATATACTCCATATCAAGTTTATAAAAACCAGCTTTATCAAATGTAAAATCCCTACTCCACCACTGGCCATTTTTACCATATGATGCTTCGGTAGCTGGGTTTATATATGTTGTTGGACTTCCAAATTTTTGTGTCGTTCCATTTATAGTAAGCTCTGCATAGTTATGTAAGTATGCTGCTCTTACAGAGTATATTCCAGGTGCACTTACATATATCCAGCCATTCATCTTCATAACAAGATCAGAACCAACAGGATTTGACTCACCAAGAGTATAGTTGCCGGGTCTACCTTTTAAAACACCATTTGCAAAGCCTATATTATCACCAGTACCAGCAGCAGTATCGACGCCATTTCTAAATTTCTTTGGTGCATATGGATTAGACGCATCGTATAAGGCACTATCTCCGTGTCTACCAACTCTAGCTAAATCCTCTGCATGCATATTTCCTTGATTAGACAAAGTCTTATAGTGTGTTCCTGAAGCAAACTGCACAACATCATAGGTAGTAGAGGCACTTGGGGAATAAATTTCCATATAGTCTTTATAAATAGACTTACCTCCTCGCGTACTATAAACACCAGAATTATTACCAACTCTAGCTCTCCATGACGGATCTACGTAGTTGTAAAACCACATATCAGCATCAAGACCGCTGTTGCCAATAAATGTAACAGTGCTAATAGATACGTTTCCTGCGGCGTCAGAATTTTTTATCATAAAATTTGCCCCAGTGCTATTGGCTGATAGGGCAAAATTTTCAGAATAGCTATGTGTATTATCAAGAGACGAGCTTTTGTGAACAGAATTTAGCAAATCATAAAGATCAACTTTATTTATGGTATTTTTATTAAGAGTGTTATTGCCATTTGAGTCGGTTCCGATACTGCCTGAAATATCTACACTAGTAACATTAGACGTGGCATTTGGTGTTCCTATCGCATCTGGAGTAGCATCAAGATCGACTCGAACCAAGAGATCATCATCTTTTGTTTCATCACTTTTTAAAACAGTCGCTCTAATATTTGAGTATCTTTCATCTAGCTTTATCCCAAGCGCTTCAAAGTCCATATTTACACGCTTGTCCGCACCTACAACTAGGTCTATATAGTTTTGTCCGTTTGGTAAAATTTTAGCATTACCAAGATTATCTTCAAGAGCTAAACGAAGCTTGGTTCCAGGAGCACGGTCTACACCAAAGACTATATTTGGCTGCTCATCGTTAGTAAGCGAAATATTGTACTCTTTTATAGTTTTGCTCTCATTATCAAAGTTATTTTTCTGAATAACTTTTTCATTATCTCCTGCCCTTAAGTATTTTGCGATATTTATAACTCCTCCATCTATCTGCGTAGCAAGCTTTACATCGTCAATATACTCTAAAATTCCAAAGTCAAATAATCTACCGCGGATACCATCAGTCGTCGTAGCCTCGCCAGGTGTTGTGATAGTCGCTCTAACCGGCGTAGAATGATCCATAGAAATAGGAACGTCTGGTATACTAAATTTACCACCAGCTATTGGAAGTGGTGCTGAGCCATCACTTGGCACGGCTGTTAGCCCATCGTCGCTTATGATATATTTGACAGTTGTTGTAACAGATGGTATAGTAGGAGTCGAGATCGTGACACTTATATTGCTTCCTGGTTTTGTATTATTAGGTAGGTAGATATCAAGATCGCTTTGAGTCGATGACGAGCCAGAAGGAGCTGTAATACTATCTATCAGTCCATCACCATCATTATCCCTTGCAAATTGCACCTTTATACTATTATCTAGAGTTATCTTGTCTGTGACTGGGGCCGCTTTATTGCCAGCTTTGTCAGTAAATGTAGTTGTAAAATTTGTTGTAAGCCCATAAAGCCTTGTGGTGGTCTCTATAGTGCCATTATTTACACTAATAGGCACACCATCATCTCTCGTGGCACTATATACACCAGATGCGTTTTGAGAAATTTTAATAGTGATTTTATCTGTTTTACCATCACTTCCTGCGATATCTATCTCAAATTTATCACCATCTTTTGCATCGTTTGGAATTTTTATCTTTATCGGTGTCTTTACGCCATCAGGGCTAAAGCCACCCTCCTTGCTGGTTAGAACACCATCTTTATCGCTATCTTTTACAAACTGTACATGTGGGGACTTAATAGGTGCAACTGTATCGCTTGAAATTTCACTTACGCTTGAAGCTTTTGGTGTGCCAGTTGTACCATCAATGATCGTCGTACTTAGTCTTTTTATGCTTGGATCGCTCGAGTTTGTTGGATCAGCAATTGTTATCTTGCCATTTTCTATAGGGATAATCTCCGTTCCACCATCAAGCGTAGCGGTAAGTCCGTCAGATGAGATGGTATATGTCTTTGTTACGCTTGTTGGTGTGCTAGCTGGATCATCAACTTTGATACGGATCTTGTCGCCAGCCGTAGCATTGTTTGGCACATAAATATCTATCATCAAGGCTATGCCACCACTTTTTGCGAGCTCGGCTAAATTTATCATGCCATCTTTATTCTCATCAAGCGTAAAAACAGCGATTGGGTTGTTATTGTTTGCAATGGTTATGGTTTCAGTTGCACCTGGATTGCCCGACTTACTTATCATTTGGATATTTACATTTGTTGGAGTTGAAGATGAAATTTTAACCGCATTTGCTACGTTAAAACCGACATTTCCACCACTTTCACTTGTAAGCGAATAGCTCTCGCCGCTCTCTTTATCTACAAGTATATTGCCTGATGTTTTAACCAGCACTTTTTCATGTAAAGTTCCGTCAGGATCAGTGGTAGTTAGTTTTATCTTGTCACCTATTTTCATATTTGGCGATAAGATGACCTTTGCATCATCACTTGGTGTGCTAATTGCTGGATTAAAGCTATTTTCGCTTGCATCTATGACGCCATCTCGGTTTAAATCTTTACCCAAAACTATCTTTGTAAAAGCAAGAGCAGGAGTAATAGTGTCAACACTTGTGGCTACATTTGCCACAGATGAGCTAGTGCCATTTGCCAGGGCGATACTAGAATTTACACTAAATGTAGCATTTGGAGTGACAGCGACACTTGGAATGATAAATTCTTTTTGCTCTGGTTTTGTAGCATTTGACGAAATAGGTAAAATTTCACTTGGATTATTTATATTTATCACGCTTGTACCAGCTTGATCAACTTTATAAACAAGCATAGTCTTTACACCGTTGTTTATGACTTCTAATGTCACTTTATCATTTGGCTTGAAGTCATTATTAAAAGCAACCACTATACTTGTATGGTTTGGATCACCACCTGCTTCTGCAATATTTATATAGCCGTCGCTATCAATATCTTTTAAAATTCTAACACTTGGTGCTGTAATAACTGGAATACTCTCTTTTTGCTCTACCGCTGCTACCGCACCGCTAATAGACCTATGTGCCAATGCCGACTCTTTTAATATGACTGGCAGTACAACCGCACCACCATCAACACTAATAATATTTGAGATATGACCTTGTGTATCAAAATTTAAACCATTTATGCTTGCAAAGCTACTACCGTGGTTTGAGCCATAAGAACTATGACTTGCGTTATGAGAGCTGTCGTCTTCGCCTTTGTTTTTTGTTTCTTCATTCTCAACAAGAAAATTTCTCTTATCTTCTTCTATCTGGGCTTCGCTGCCTTGCGTATTAAAATTTGCTTTTGATAGCTCTTTTGTGATGACGATAGTTTGGGGCTCAAGTAGTGCAATAGGCGAAGCGTGATAGAAATTTATAACGACTGTATCACCACTACTTTGTGTTATGATCTCGTCGCCTAAAAATATCTCATCTCCCTGTTTTAGTGTGATCAACTTTCCATTGCGTTTTACAAATACTTTTCCACTTATTTTTGCGACTATACCAACGTTTTGCATATTTAGTCCTTTAAATTTAATAATCAATCCATTTAAAATTTCACGCGATTATAGCTAAAAAATATTTTATATAAATAAAAGAATTTACATAATAAATTTTATTATTTTTGACCCATTTTTATATTAAAAAATAAATTAAAATTTTTATAAAATGCCAAATTTGCTTTGTTTGTAATAGAAAAATAAATTTTAAGAATTTCCCACGCCAAAAGACGTGGGATAAATTTACGCCATCTTTGTAGCGTCGATGATATTTAGATCAAGTCCAAGATCTTCAACAGATAGTCCAAGTGCAAGACCTACAAGCTGAGAGAGGTGAATGATAGGCTTTCTCACATTTGAGTGGTTTTCATCTTGATATCTCTCTTGGTAGATGTCAAGTTGCATTTGACAAAGTGGGCATGGTGTGACAACTACGTCAGCGCCGTTTTCATCGGCATTATTTACGATCTGGCTTGACATTTTTCTTACAGATGTGCCAGCTGGGTAACTAGCGTGAAAACCACAGCAGTCAAGTCTTTTCTCAAATGGCACGATAGTAGCACCAAGTGCGCCTACAACAGTTTCAAAGCTCTTTGGATTGACTGAGCTTTCCCTGTTATGAAGATCTTTTTCAGGTCTTAGGCTATGACAGCCGTAAAATAGCGCTACTTTTAGCCCACTAAGTGGCTTAACAACCTTTGCTCTTAGCGTTTCTACGTTTTGATAAAGCACCCAAAGAAGGCTTGTGATCTCGGTTGAGCCATTATATTTCATATTACCTTCAGCCAAGAAAGTATTTATGCGGTCCTTTGCACCCTTATCAAGCGTAGTTTTAGCTCTTGTTAGAGTTAGCATACAAGTTGAGCATGTAGTAAGCATCGGCATATTCATCTGCTCTGCAAGTGCTATATTTCTAGCATTTGCCACAAGCGTAGCGATAGGATCAACGTCTTGTGCTTGTTGGGCACCACAGCAGCTCCAGCCCTTTATTTCGTGAAGCTTCCAGCCAAGTATCGGAGCGATAGCCTCAAGCGACATCTTAGCCTCTTTAGCTGCTTGAGAGAGTACGCATCCTGGGAAAAAAGCGAATTCGTTTTGCATAGTTACTCCTTACTAGCAGCTTTGCGAGCCGCATTTATCATTTTTACTAGATCATCATGTCCTTCTATGTCCTCTTCTCCGAAAATATGAAGCGGATTCATCTTACCTGCAAGCATTAAATTTGCAGCGATATCCATTTTGCCCATATTTCTAAACACTCCCTCAGAGCGAAGTGCAAGCTTGATCTCATTTAGTCTGCCTGAACCATCAACTAGATCAGTTAAGAATGCCTCAGCGTGATCTGGTCCCATGCCATCATCAAAACCTTTTTGTATAGCCATAATGCGAAGATCAGTTATATCTTTACATGCGCTTATACCTTTTGGACAGCGGTCAGCACACTCTTGACACTTTACACACATCCAAAGGCCATTATCGATAGCTGGTTTTAGATGCGGCATAGGATCTTTGCTACGTGAGTCAAATGCCGCTCTATAAGCATGCACAAATACAAATGGCTGCATATAATCGCTCGCATCAGCTTCAAGTTTATTACACTCACTAGCGCACGCACCGCAAAGTATGCAGTCCCATTCAAGCGCTACTTTTTCATACTCTTTTTGACTTTGCTTACAGCCTTTTTCTGCGCTAAATTCTGACTTAGCAGTAATGCTAGGCTTTATCTTGCGTAAATTTTCGATACTTGGCTCCCAGTCCACCATAAGATCAGAGATGACCCTGAAATTTCCAAGTGGAGAAATTCTTATACTCTCTGGATTGTCATACTCAGCCAAAAGCTCGTTCATCTTCGTATCGCAAGCTAGATACGAGTGACCATTTACTCTAACAGCACATGCTCCACATATCGCTGAGCGGCAAGATGCTGTGAAATTTAACGTCGCATCCTTTTTTTGTTTGATATCAAGAAGCACTGTTAAAAGAGTTTTGCCTTTGATCTCTTCATTTGTTAGCTCATAAGTTGATTCATATTTTTTAGTTCCGTCAAAGCGGTCGATAATAATTTTCATCCTAGCTCCTTACTCTGGCTTCTTGCCGTCAAGTGAAAATATGCCTGTCACAACATCTTTGTAGCTAAGTTCAAGCTTGCCGTCTTTTAGTGTGACTATGCTGTGTTTTAAGAAATTTACATCATCTCTTTTTGGATAGTCCTCTCTTGTATGAGCACCACGGCTCTCAAGACGATTTTGCGCTGCAAGACATGCTGCACGAGAAAGAAGTATAAGGTTGCCAAGCTCGACATAGTCAGTAAATGCTGTGTTCATGACTGGGTTTTGATTTGGCACTTTGAGGGTGTCATATTTTGCTTGGATAGCTTCTAAATTTTTAGAGAGCTGATCAAGTTTTGCGCCAGTTCTAAAGATACCCATTAGATCCCAGTTGTTTTTACCAAGCTCTTCACGAAGTGCATACATATCATTTACACCACCCTCGCCTGTTGCGATAGATTTAAATTTATCTTGCCACATTTTTGCTAGCTCAGAAGTTTTCTTTCCGCTTGCAAATTTTGCATTTTGAGCGTAAGCACCAGCACCCTTGCCAGCTAGATCGCCAGTTACAACTGCGTCAGTTAGGCTGTTTCCACCAAGGCGGTTTGCACCGTGGATAGATACACATGAAGCCTCGCCACCTACGTAAATTCCAGGGATTTTTGTGCTCATATCATCAAATTTAGCTACCTCTATGCCACCCATTGAGTAGTGAGCTGTTGGGCGGATAGGCACTGGTTGCTCGATTAGATCGATATTTTGAAAAAGCATAGCTGTGTGGCGAATTTTTGGAAGCTTTTTCATAATAGTATCTTTGCCAAGGTGGCGAACGTCACAAAGCACGTAAGCGCTCATACCCTCGCCAAAGCCTCTGCCTTCGCGAATTTCTGTCTCGATTGCACGAGCGACGACGTCACGAGGAGCTAGCTCCATCTTTTCGTGATAGTTTTTCATAAAGCGCTCACCCTTGTTATTTAATAAGTATCCACCTTCACCGCGGGCTGCTTCTGTGATTAGTGTACCGCCATTTTGAACGCCAGTTGGGTGAAACTGAAGCATCTCAGGGTCTTCAAAACCAAGACCTGCTTTAAGCGCAGCAGCGATGCCATCACCAGTTGCTATAAATGGAACTGATGTGCGGTTATAAAAAATTCTAGTGTATCCGCCAGTTGCGATGACAAGAGATTTGCATAGAACTGGGTAAATTTGACCATCTTGGATGTTGCGAAGAACGACGCCTTCAACCTTGCCATCCTCAAGACCGATCTCAAGTAGCTCATGATCCATTAGAAATTTAACGCCAGCCGTGATAGCGTCATCAAGACAGGCGTGCATCAAAATATGGCCAGTTTTATCAGCTGCGTAGTTACAGCGCTTTTTGCTAGCGCCACCCATGAAGCGAAACGCAACATCACCATTATCTTTACGGGACACGTCACCATTGTCTATACGAGAAAAGAGCATGCCATTGTGGTCTAGCTCGTGAATGACTGCACCTGCTGCCTCGCAAAATTTCACAACTGCATCTTGATCGGCAAGATAAGCCGCACCTTTAACTGTGTCATAAGCGTGAAGCTTGAAGCTATCACCATTACTAAAGTCAGTAACGCCGTTTATTCCGCCCTCCGCCATACAGGTCGCATTGCGAGATGGCATCATTTTTGTAGCAACAACTACGGTTGAGTTTGGATATTGCTTGCGAACGGCTGTTGCTGCACGAAGTCCAGCACCACCAGAGCCGATTATTAGCACATCAACAGATGGTAAGCCATTTTCATTGCCCTTTGGCAACTCGCCAGCAAAAACGTTGGTCGCACCAGCCGTTGTAGCTAGCGCACCTACGCTGATACAGGCACTTTGTAGAAATTCTCTTCTGGTAAATTTTTCACTCATTGATAACTTCCTATCTTAGTAAATTTTTAGCGTTTAAAACGCACCGCCAGTTCATTTCTTAATATTTTTTAAAACAACTATATTAATTAAATAATTAATAATGAAACATTACATTAAATTTACTTAAAAGAAACATAAAGATTTATTTTAGATTAAGAAATGAGAGCTGATATTAAAATCAAAAAGGATAGAATGGGCTTTTCAAGGTAGTTTTTATAAATTTAGTGGTAGAAAAATTTATAAGATATATAAAAATTTCTACTGATTTGAAGTTTATTTTTATTTTTGAGTTTTTAAGCTTTAGAAGCTATTTTTTAGGATATTAGAAAGATAAATTTACTTTTATACTTAAATAAATATATTAAATATAATAAATAACATTATTTTTGTCCTATTATCAAAATTCACCACTTGGGTGCAAAATTTCTTTTAGCTCAATATCACTTAGCTTGTAGTTATAAAATCTCTCGTAAAACTCTCTTGTTTTTTGCTCTAAATTTAGATCGCTAAACTGCTCTGGGTAAAATGTCTTAGCCAGCCAAAGTGGATAGAGCGCACCTTCAGCACTTCTTACGCTCCAAAGATAAACGCCACTTGGCACTACAAAAATTTCTCCATTTTGCACAGCTTTTAGCTTGGCAAATGATGCGTTTTTAGCGATAGCATCGGCACTTTTTTGTGAATTTGTGATGATGATATCTGGGTTAAAGATGATGACTTGCTCTTCATTTATCGCTTTTGAAATTTTTAAAACCCCATAGCTTAGTTCTGAGCTTAAATTTATACCACCAGCCACGCTAATATACTCAGCGCCGATATCTTTTGAGCTAATGGTGCTAAAGTTTCCTGAGCTATAGTTAAGCACCAAAACTCTCTTTTTTGGCGTTAAATTTGCTGTTTTTTGGCTTACAAATTTTATGTTGTCGTTAAAATAGTCATTAAACTCACGTGCCTTTTTACGCTCTTTTCGCCCCAAATTTCAGCGATCTTACTAAAGCTATCTTGTATCTCTTTGATACTTTGAAATTTATCTATCTTCACAACCGCGATGCCAGTGCTCTCTAACTGAGCCTTGCTATTTTCATCAAACATCATACCAATTGGCCCAAAAACAACTTGCGTTTTTGACGCGATGATCGTCTCGACGCTGCTACTTAGCATGCCACTTTTATTGTCGTTGCTTTTTATCTTTGGAAAAATTTTAGACATAAGTGGAGGCAGTTTTGGCGCACCGCTAATTATATGATCTTCGTTGCCAAGCATCGCAGAGACCTGCACAAAAGCCCCTATCAAAGGCGTCGCACGCTCGATCACATCAGGCACTTCTACCTTTTTATCGTCGCTATCAAGCACCACTCTTGCTTGCAAACTAACAAGCAAAAAAGCCAAAAGCAAAATTTTCTTAAACATATTTTCTCCTTTCAATCCACCATCACGCAAGAGTAATGCTCGCGCTCATCGATGATATTTTTCACCACTCGTATATCTACGCCGTAAATTTTCTTTAAATTTTCGCCGTTCATCACCTCGCTAGCCTCGCCGTAGATATAGTTTTTATCACGACCAAGCATTGCAACTTTCGCGTTTAGATAAAAGACCTGCTCTGGCTGATGAGAGGTGAGGATGATGATATAGCCTTGCTTTGCGAGCTTTTTTATCTCTTTTAAAACTCGCATTTGGTTGCCAAAGTCTAAATTTGCCGTTGGCTCATCAAGCAGCATCACCTTTGAGCGCTGCGCCAAAGCCCTAGCTATCAGCACCATTTGCCGCTCGCCACCGCTTAGATCGGTGTAAATTTTATCTTTAAAACTCTCTAAATTTAGCGTCTTTAATGCATCTAACGCTATCTCTTCATCCTTTTTGCTGGGCCGTTCAAATATACCAAGCCTTGCATTTGCACTCATCATCACAACGTCAAAAACGCTAAAAGCAAATGGCGGTGTGTGAGCTTGCGGGACGTAGCTTATAAAGCTTGCTCGCTCTTTTTCACTCATCTTTAGCGCGTCTTTGCCGTCTATTAAAATTTCTCCCCCAAGTGGTTTTAAAAAGCCAAGTATCGTCTTAAACGTCGTCGTTTTGCCAACGCCATTGCTACCAAGCAGGCAAAAGATGTCGCCGTCTTGTAAATTTGCATTGAAATTTTCTATAACGATCTTTTTGTCGTAGCCACAGCTTAAATTTTTTATCTCAAATTTCACGCAAAACCCTTTTTGCTTTTATAGAGCAGATAGACAAAAAGAGGTGCGCCAACTAGTGATGTGATGACGCCAAGTGGGATCTCACTTGCCATTAAGCTGCGTGAAGTGGTATTAACTATCAGTAAAAACAGCCCTCCGCCAAGCAGCGAAGCTGGAAAGAGCGTGATGAAATTTGCTCCCACGACAAAGCGCATAATGTGAGGGATGACGAGCCCCACCCAGCCCACGATACCGCAAAATGAGACGCAAGTAGCGGTTAGAAGTGTCGAGGCGATGATTATTATGATGTTGTAAAATTTGACATTTAGCCCCATCGCCCTAGCCTCTTCTTCGCCAAAACTAAGCGTATTTAGCTTATAGCGAAGCATGAAAAGTGGCACAAGGCAGATCATAACTACGCAAAAAAGTAGAGCTAAATTTTTATATCCGCCGCTTCTTGCAAGGCTTCCCATCAGCCAAAAAGTGACTTCTGGTAGCTTATCTTCGCTATCGGCTAGAAATTTTATGAGCGAGCTAAGCGCTCCAAAAAGAGATGAGATGACGATGCCAGTTAGCACCATCACGAGTAAATTTAGCCTGCCCTTTGCGATGACGCTGCTTATAAAAACGACGGCAAAAACAGCAAAAAGACCGCAGCCAAAGGCGCTAAGCTGCACGCCTATGTAGTTAAAATTTAAGATGATAGCCACGCTCGCTCCAACAGCTGCGCCACTTGAGACACCAAGGATGTCAGGCGAGACTAGAGGATTTTTAAAAAGGCCTTGATAGACAGCTCCAGAGCTAGCAAGCGCTGCACCGACAAGGACGGCAAAAAGCACCCTTGGCAAGCGAATGAGCGTAAAGACCGTATATCCTTGCTCGTCGCTTGTTTGCTCGTTTAAAATGGCTGATCTTATAAACTCAAAAATTTGAGCGTAGCTTATCTCGTAGCGTCCGATACCTAATGAAAAAAAGAGCACCAGCAAAAGAAGCGCAAATAATGCGAAAATGACCTTTTTACTACTCAAATTTCATCTCCCGCACGTCCCACCAGATAAGATAGCTCTTGGTTTCTCTTTTAAATTTAAAGCCACTTTTGGTCTTTGTGAGGTAGCTTTTTACATTTTCTTTGTAAATTTCTTCTTTTTCAGGCGTGATCTCACCGACAAATCTAAAATAAGAAAACGCCTCTTCAAGGCTAGCAAAATCCCTCACAAAAATGGTGTCGATTATCTTTAAATTTGGATTTGCTCCCATGTCGTAAGCGATATTAAAGATAAAGTTATAGCCAAATCTCCTATCGCTTAGACCTGCCTCATTTTCATCTTTTACTCCTTTTAGGAAGTCTTGCCAGAACGTTTTTAAGTTTGGATAATCCATTAAAAAAGAGGTCATCACGACATATTTTTTAGCAAATTTGCAAAGCTTTTTTATATCAAAAAGCCCAACTGAGCGTGATGCTAGCACGATATCGTGTTTTGGTAAGTCTTTTATGCTTTGCTCATCGCTCCAGTCTTTTTGGATGAAATTTATATTTTTTACTCCAGCCTCTTTTGCATTTTTCTTAGCGTATTCAAGCATTTTTGCAAACGGATCTAGCGCGCTTACGCTCTTTGCTAGCTTTGCAAGTGGCACGCTAAGCCTTGCTGGGCCACATCCCACGTCAAGCACGCTATCATCTTTTGTGATAGGCAAATTTGAGAGCAAATTTAGTGTAGAAGCCGTCTCCATGCCAGTCATCTCGTTATACATATCTGCGTAATCATCCCAGTTTACGCCACCATCTTTGCCCTTTACTTTTTGCAAAGTAGGCGAAAACACTCTCTCTAAAATCGCTTGATAATCAACCAGCCCTTGCATCTTTCTCCCTTTGGTTATTTAAATCTGCCCTACAAAAAGGGCAAATTTAAAGAGCCTAAAGCCAAAATAAATTTGGCTTTGGTTTTTAGAATTTAACTTGAGCTGAAAGCATGAAGGTTCTGCTTTGTCCTAAGAAAAGCGAGGTTCCGCGTCCAGCAATCGCTCCATCTACATCAGATGGGAACATTCCTGCCCAGTATTTTTTATTAAAGAGGTTATTTATGTCAAATCTTATAGTTGTCTCTTTGCCTAACCAAGCTTTTGTAGTGTATCTAGCTCCAACATCTGTTGTGAAGTAGCCATTTACGCTATGAGCGTTGGCATTGTCGATGTAGCGTTTGCCTGTGTAGTGAAAATTTGTTGTAAATGCAAGTTTGTTTGTGCTAGGAACTGCGTAGTCAAACAAGATATTTGCTTGAAATTTTGGCTCACCGATAACTGTTTTGCCTTCGGATACGCCATCTTTAGCATTTTTTATCTTAGCATCAAGAAGTGTAAAGCCACCATACATACTTAAAGTATCAACAAGCTTTCCACCAGTAGTTAGCTCAAAGCCGCGGTTTCTTTGTGTGCCTTGAATTTTATACTCTGCACTTGCTCCACTACCAACTAGATATGCTACTGGACGTTTGATCTCAAAGATCGCAGCTGATAGATCAAGCTCGCCTAGTCTTGCTTTTGCACCGATCTCATATTGTTTACTTCTGATAGGTTCTATTACGATCATTTCTCCTCGTCTTGGATGTGAGTTTAGAAATGTGTATGACGATTGTTCATCTGAGATACTGTCTGCGTAAGTTGTATAAAGATTTAAATTTTCAATAGGCTTATAAACAAAACTGACCGCATAACTTTGTCCGTTTTTATCATAAGTTTTTGTCTTTTTGCCAGTATTTTTATTTATGACATTGCTTTGAAACCATGAATTTGAGAAAGATAAGATAGTGCTAAATTTATCGTTTAAAGCTATATCATCTACCAATATTACGTTTTTAGTATCAGAGTATCTTGATTTATATAAACCATCGCCTCTATTTACATGAGCATCATTAAACACTACTGGGTTGCTTAAATAAGAATTACCGTAATCTTTTTTGTCGCCAGTAGTTTTTCCTGAATAAATTTTAAATCTATATCCATTAGTTGCTAAACCTACGTTATGCACTATGCTTCCTGTTTCAAAACTGGTGTTAGCTTTGGCAAACCAACTATGGACTTGAAATTTACCAGAAGCACCGCTACGAGTATAATCTTCTTTTACATTAAACTTGCCGTCACTATTTAAAAAAGTATTACTAGGACCATACATATTTCTTAAAGCATTTTGCCACTGATAGCCACCTTCAAAATACCAGTTGTCTGTTGGAGCGTATTTTAGTTTTACACTAGCTGTTTGAGTTTTTAGATAATTACCCCCAAAAGTCTGACCAAGTTCCCTTTTAGTATCTTTTACAGGGCTTGGTACATCAAAATTCGCCACTCCATTAGTTAATGGCATACTAAATCCACCCGGCATACCTGAATTTTTATGCTCGTAATGGCTAAAGTTTGTCTCAAGTGTCAAATTCTCTGTAAGATAAAAATCAAGTCCTAGTGAGGCTAAACGACGAGAAAATTTACTATCTTTGGCATTCTTTTCACCGCCTGAGTAGTAAAAGACGCCTCTATATCCAACTTTTTCAAATTTATTTGAAGTATCAAGACCTACGCCTAAATTTGATCTTGAGCTGTAATCAGTCCAGATGATGTTTTGAAGTGAAACTGGGCGCTTACGAGAGTAACTAAAATACCCTGTAGGCGCACCAGCACCATAAAGTGAGCCAGCAAGTCCATTTTGCACTTGAAGGCTCTCAAACATCGCCATAGGTATAGCTGTAGTTGATGCAGCATAAAAACCATCCCAAAAGACATTACCGATTACACTACCTTGAAAACCACGAGTTTGTGGACGACCAATCTCAGCTCCACCACGATATTAAATTTGTGCTGAAAGGAAGTATCTAACTGCATCTTCAAAACCTTGAACACCTTGGTTATCAAGAACCTCTTTTGAGATCGTATTTACTTGATAAGGCATATCTAAGACTTTTTTGTCAGCCAAAGGACCAGCGGCTACTCTTTTGTTTAAAATTCCCTCATCAATACCGCTCTCACTGATGTTGTCACCGACCGAATTTACTTCAATACCCTCAAGCCTTGTCGTTTGCACAGCAAAAACTTGACTTAAAAAACCACTGCACATCAAAAGTGCAGCACATGTTGCAACCGAGATTTTGTAACTCAATTTTTACTCCTTTTATAAAAATTTTACGTCTGAAATGTTACTAAAACAAATATTAAATATAATTTATTAATTAATTTATTAAATATTTAAAAATACATTTTATTTAAAAAAGCTATGATAGGGCATTATGAGAACGATTTTTAAAAATTTCATAGCTTTGGCAAGATAAATAAATACTATAAATATAATCTTTTATATCAAAAAGTGATACTTAAAATTTTAAGAAAAGTAATAATTGACAAAAATATAATAAAGGTTAATTTTTCTGTTTATAGTAGAAATTTTGGCTAAAAATTAGCCAAAATTTATTTTAAAAGCTCTTTTGCGTATTTTAGACCTAGCTCGTAAGCTTTAGCATTTGCTTCTTTGACCTTAGCTGGTACGCTTGCTAACATCTCTTCACACACTAAATTTTCATCCATACATTTACTCATAGCCACCGCCACGCCAAGGGCGACGACACTTTGAGTGATGACATTTCCGACCTCGTCTTTTGCGATAGAGATGATAGGAATTTCATAAATTTTCCAGCGCTTTTTATCTTCATCGCTCACTTTTACTAAATTTGGCTCAACAACGATCGCACCGCCCTCTTTCACGCCGCTTTTAAAGGCATCGTAGCTTATCTGCGCGGTGGCAAGCATAAAGTCTATCTCGCCCTCGTTTGCGTAAGGATATAAAATTTCTTTCTCATCAAGTATGATATCAACCTTCGTTGGGCCGCCACGTACCTGAGATGTGTAGGTAGAGGCCTTGACGCCGTATCCGCCCGCTTTTATCTTGGCAGCTGAGAGGATCTCGCCAGCTAGTATGACGCCCTGTCCGCCAACGCCGACAAATCTTAATTGTGACTTCATGCTAGCTCCTCAAAATTTATCGCTTCATTGCTCATAGCAGCCTTTCTTACCTTGTCGTAAGCCTTGGTGTATTCGATCTTTTCTTCATCTTTATGCAGCACGCCAAGTGGGAAAATGCCCTTTTTCTCCTCATCACTTAGCATGTCAAATTTGACCTTGCTCGTTGTGCGGCCCTTTATCCACTCTAAATTTTTCACCGCCTCGCCCATTTTGTTCTTGCGGCCTAAATTTATATGGCAGTTTGAAAATACATCAAAAAAGCTGTATCCATCGTGGCTAAAGCCCTCTACAAAGAGCTTTGTAAGCTTCTCTGGCTCGATGACGCTACCACGTGCGACAAAGCTAGCTCCTGCGGCAGTTGCGAGCATACAGGCATCAAAGCTAGGATCGATGTTGCCGTATTGCGCTGTGACCGTCCACATGCCTTTTGGCGTGGTTGGGCTGGTTTGCGAGTTGGTTAGCGCGTAGATGAAGTTGTTGATTAAGATGTGATTTAGTCCGATATTTCGGCGGCATCCGTGTATCGTGTGGTTGCCTCCGATCGCTAGTCCGTCGCCGTCGCCAGTTACTACGATGACGTGTTTGTCTGGGTTTGCCATCTTTACGCCAGTCGCGTAAGCTACGGCTCTGCCGTGAGTTGTGTGGATGGTGTTGCAGTCAAGATATCCGCTAAAGCGGCCAGAGCAGCCTATGCCTGAGACCACGCAAACGTCGTTCATGTCCCAGCCCATGGTGTCGATAGCACGGATGAGCGCCTTTAGTATGACACCATCGCCACAGCCCCAGCACCAAAGAGTAGGCATTTTATCTGTTCGTAAATATTTATCATAATTAAAAGCCATAAATTTCTCCTATCTTCGCCTCGATCTCGCTTGGGCTTATCGGTCTGCCGTTTGCTTTTAGCAGTTTTGCAAAGTCATCTCTTAAGATGATCTTTGAAATTTCGCCACTATATTGACCTAAATTTAGCTCGCAGACTAAAATTTTCTTAAATTTATCTGATATCTCTTTTAGCTTTTTAGCTGGAGCTGGAAAGAGTGTGAGTGGCTTAAATAGCCCTACTTTTAGCCCTTTTTCACGTAAATTTAGTATCGCTTGCTTAGCCGAAAGCGCCACACTACCAAAGGCGATGATACAAATTTCAGCGTCTTCGAGCATAAACTCTTCAAATTTCTCGCACTCGTCAGTGTGTAAATTTATCTTGTTAAACAGCCTATTCATAGAGTATTCAACTATTTTGCCATCTTCTGTTGGAAAGCCAGTAGCGCCGTGATGAAGCCCAGTTATGTGGTAGTGATAGCCTTTAAAGAAAGGATTTAGCGTGGCTGGCTCATCAGCTGCTGCCTCGTAAGGCTTATACTCTTTTGGCTCGCCACTAAATTCTCTTCTTTTATAAATTTCTAGCTCGCTGATCTCTGGCAAACTAACCCTTGCTTGCATGTGACCTATCGTCTCATCAAGTAGCAGCATAACTGGCGTCATAAACCTAGCTGCGAGATTAAATGCGCGAACCGTCTGCGTATAGCACTCCTCTAGGCTGCTAGGGGCCAAAACTATCATATTTACATCGCCATGAGTTGGGTTTTTAGCCTGCAAGATATCGCCTTGTGCGACGCGGGTTGGCAAGCCAGTTGAAGGGCCACCACGCATGACATTTACGATGACAAGTGGTATCTCAGCGATAAAGCCAAGGCCTATTTGCTCAGCCTTTAGTGAAATTCCTGGACCTGAGCTAGCAGTCATTGCCTTAGCACCGCTCGCACTTGCGCCAAGAGCTACTGAAATCCCAGCTATCTCATCTTCCATTTGTATAAATGTACCGCCATGTTTTGGCAAAAGCACGCTTAGCTCGTGGGCAATCTCACTACTTGGAGTGATCGGATATCCGCCAAAGAAGTTACAGCCGCACTCGACCGCAGCCCTTGCTACTAGGGCATTTCCAGTTGATACTAGCTCTCTCATGCGCTCTCTCCAAGCTTTGCAAATTTATTTGCCTTTACGGCCGCAGCTCGCTCTTTGCTCTCAGCGGTTAGCTTTGCAAATTTAAAGCCTTTTTCAGCCACATAAATGGCAAAATCAGGGCAGTGAAGCTCGCAGTCGCGACAGCCTATACATGAGTCAGCATAGACGACCTCTATCATCTTACCAAGCACCGCTTTTGGCTCAAGCCTCATCGCTAGCACACCAGCTGGGCAGTAGCTCACGCAGACATCACAGGCCTTACACCTGCTCTCATCGACCCAAACAGGTACATTTTCTTTTACTATCATCTATATTCCTAATCTAAATTTTCTTTTAAAAATTTAATGTTTTTTCTAATATCAGCTTCGCTTTTACTTAGCTGCTCTTGCTCACTTTCATTTATATTTAGCTCTAAAATTTCTTTTAAGCCCTCGCGTCCAAGCCTTACTAGCCTGCCGCAACTTAGCTCATCATCAAGAAGCACGCTAGCGCTTAAAATTTCATCACTCTTGCCCATGATCGCTTCACACATCTTCACAACAGCAGCTGCTGGTGCATAGTAAGCTGAAGTGCCAAGGAGCTTAACGATCTTTGCGCCACCTGTACTTGTCTCTTTTTTAAGAGTTGCTAACTCATTTTCGTTTAAATTTTCGCTGATATTACTAGCAGATACGATCATCTCGTCGTTGTGAGCGCCAATTATCTTTGTCTTTAGCTCTTTTGCATCTTTATCTTTTAGAAGTGCTAGCTCATATCTGCATCTTGCACCATCCAGCTCACCAGCCATGCCGATCACTTTATTTTTGCTAAAACCACTAAATTTATGAGCCGTCCATACCATCACATCAAGCGGATTTGTCACGACAATTATCACCGCATTTGGTGCAAATTTTGCGATATTTTGAGCTGTTTGTTTTACAACGACGGCATTTTTAAGAAGCAAGTCCTCTCTTGTTTGACCCTCTTTTCTTGGGCTTCCAGCAGTTACCACTACGATATCACTGCCCTCTATTAGCATAAAGTCATCACCACCGCAAACGATAGTTTTAGCATCAAAAACGCAGCTTGACTGTGCTAGATCGATAGCCTTTGCACGTGCCACGTCACCAAATATATCCACAAGCGCGATCTCATCGCAAACTTCTCTCATGCAAAGCGCATAAGCTATGCTCGCACCGACGTTTCCAGCTCCAACTATACTTATTTTCATTTTATCATCCTATTATTTGATTTAAAATTTTACTTGGTCTCATGACCTCATTTGCTTTTGCTTCATTTGGCATGTAGTATCCGCCAAATTCCGCGCTTGCACCATCATTTTGTCTTATCTCTTTTAAAATTTCACTCTCACTTTTTTCTAGCTCGTTTGCTAAATTTTCAAAAACTTTGCTCAAAATTCCACCACTTTTTGCCATCTCTCTTGCCCAAAATAGCGCTAGATAGAAGTGTGACTCCCTAGTATCAAGAGTGGCATTTGGAGTTTTGTTTTCGTCTAGATAGCTAGCAACCGCTCTATTTAGCGCATCACTTAGCTCTTTTGCCTCTTTTTTTTGCTTAACAAATGCCAAATGCTCGAGCGAAGCACTAAGCGCTAAAAACTCGCCGAGACTATCCCAAAGTAGGTGATTTCTCTCTTTTAGCTCTTTTACAAGCGTTGGGGCCGTTCCACCAGCGCCCGTCTCAAACATCGCTCCACCAGCAAGTAGCGGCACAACTGAGAGCATTTTTGAGCTACCACCTAGCTCAAAGATCGGGAAAAGATCGGTTAAATAATCTCTTAAAACGTTACCAGTTACGCTTATAATGTTTTTGCCAGCTCTTATCAAGCTAAGCGTTTTTGTGGTTGCTTGCTCGTAGTTTAAAATTTCAAATTTTACGCCAGCGTTAGCAAATTTCTCTTTAAATCTTTCAAATTTAGCTATCAAATTTCTATCATGAGCACGGCTATTATCTAGCCAAAATATAAGCTCATCTTTTGAGATTTCGCCTCTTTTTAAAGCAAGCTCAAACCACGCATTTATCGCATCATCTTTTGCCTGCGTCATCCTAAAAATGTCGCCCTTTTTGACGCTAAATTTAAAGACGCTCTTGCCCGCTTCGTCAAAAACTACAAATTCTCCGTCCTCTTTTGTGATGAAAGTCTTATCGTGACTGCCGTATTCCTCGGCCTTTTTAGCCATTAGCCCCACGTTTGCTACGCTGCCTATGCTGCTTACATCAAGCGCACCATGCTCCTTAAAGTCCGCTACGCAAGCCTCATAAACCCTAGCGTATGTTCTATCTGGGATCATGCAAAGCGAGAAATTTAGCTCGCCGCTTCTATCTTTTACCTTGCCAGAGTTTCTAATGAGTGTTGGTACGGAGGCGTCTATTATGACGTCATTTGGTATGTCAAAATTACTGGCATTTTCATTTAACGCCCAAATTTTTGCCTTTTTGCTCAAAATTTCATCAAATTTAGCCAAAATTTCATCTTTGTTTTTAAGAGTTGAAATTTTAGAAAACATATCTTTTAAACCGTTTTTAGCCTCCACGCCGTGAGTTTTAAACTCTTCGTCAAATAGTTCAAAAACCTCTTTAAAATAGCTTTTTATCGCGTGAGCAAAGATGACTGGATCGCTAACTTTCATCATCGTGCATTTTAGGTGCAGACTCAAGGTCAAATTCTCTTTTTTTGCCTCTTCAAAACATCTTTCATAAAATTTATCAAGCTCGTTTACGCTTAAATATGTAGCATCAACTATCTCACCACTTTGTACGGCAAGCTCTTTTAAAAGCTCTTTTTTGCCATTCGCACTTATGAAATTTATATAAAATTTCTCATCTTTACTGGCGATAATAGAGTGCTCATTCTCATAAAAATCGCCCTTTTGCATGTAGCAAATTTTTGTCTTATTTGTCTTATTCCAGTCACCGTTGCTGTGAGGATGTTTTTTGGCAAATTCTTTAACCGGAGGCAAGACTCTTCTATCTGAGTTTCCTTGCCTAAGCACTGGATTTACCGCGCTTCCTAGCACTTTTTGGTATTTTTTAGCGATCTCTTCGTCGTAGTCTGTGATGATCTCATCTGGGTAAAACGGCACGTTTATGCCCTTGCTTCTAAGCTCCTCAATGGCTGCTTTTAGCTGAACGAGCGTGGCTGAGATGTTTGGCAGTTTTATGATATTTGCCTCTTTGTGCGCAGTCAGTTCGCCCAAAAGCTCTAGCTCGTCAGCCTTGTTTAGCCCAAGCTCTTTGCTAAAAAGAGATAAAATTCTCCCAGCCAAGCTAATATCAGCCCTAGTTATGCTAATGTCAGCACGTGATAAAAAGCTCTTTACGATAGAAAAGAGAGAGTAGCTTGCAAAAAGCGGTGCTTCGTCAGTTTTGGTCCAGATAATGTCACTCATTTTAGCCCTTTTATTTTTTAAGAATTTATCACTTTTTTTATTAAAACTCGTTATATCTTAGCCCTATTTTGCGATATTTTGGTTGTGCTCGCTTAAGGTTTTTGAAAAAATATGTTTTTTCGCCTTTTTATCAAGCACAAAATATAAATAATCGCTCTTTGCTGGATTTATCGCCGCTTTGATCGCACTTATCGAGACCGAGCAGACCGGACTTGGCGGAATGCCGTCGTTTAGATAGGTATTAAACTCACTCATATCGCTTCTTATGCGCTCAGCCGTGATCACATCGTGTGAATAAATTCCATAGTTTAATGTGCCGTCCATTTGCAGCCTCATGCCTTTATTTAGGCGGTTATATATAACTGAAGCAACTAGTGGCATCTCAGCTTCATTTGCCGCTTCTTTTTGGATGATCGAAGCGATCGTTAAAATTTTAAACCATTTTTTCTCGTTGTATTCGCCAAAAATTTTATTGCTGATCTCGCTTTGAGCCTTTTTTGATGAATTTACAAGATAAAAAGCAAGGTGCCTTTCGCTGATGCCTATTGGAATTTTATATGTATTTGGCATCAAAAAGCCATCACTCACTGGAGCAAGAGCGTTATATTCGCTATTTAGCTTAATGGGATCAAGTCCTAGCTGGGCGGCGATCTGGTTTAAAAAAACGATAGTCGTTTCGCCTGGTATTAGCGTTATCTCAGTTAAAGCTGCTTTTGATTTTGCAAGTTTTTTTAAAAAATCAACCCTTGAAATTTTATCTTGGCCGATCTCTATCCAGCCAGATTGTGGAGAGCCGATAAAAAGTATGGCGTATTTGTCTATCACGCTTAAGTTAAAGTTGCGATTAGCTAAATAAGATATAATCTCGCCCACACTTCCCTTTGGTATAAAAACGACCTTGCTTGTGTTTATAGGGCGTGCCAAATAGACAAAAATACTTAGGAAAATGATGGCTACAATATCAAAAAAAATGTCTAAATATGGCTTTTTCATAAAATTTTTTATCATCTTGATTCTTTCATTTATCTTACTTTTAAAATACGGCATAAAAATTAACGATTTCGAGTTTTACGGCGTAAAATTGGAGCAATTATATATAAAATTAGATAAAAAAATAATTGCAAGAGCAAAGCAGATAAAGCTCCCAAATTTTAAGAAAGAGAGCAAGCAAAAAAGCAGCGATGAGCGCCTTTTAAATCTTAGTAAAAGCGTAGATTTTATAGATACGATTTTTCAAGAAATTTCACTTGAAAATGTGCAAATAGGAGATGATTTTAAACTAAAAATTCTATTTTTAGATGATATATTTTTTGTTGATAGCCCTTATTTAAACGTGGATATAAAATTCCAAAACGAACAGCAAGACGGAATAGATCTTTTTAGCGTTAGAAATTTAAGCTTTAAGGATTTTAACGTCAGCATTAGTGGCGAAGGGAGTGCAGATTTTGATAAAAATGACTATAAATTTGAGGGAAATTTCACCTCTCATGAGCTGCACGGTAAGCTAAATTTTGCTCTAAAAGATACATTTTTAACCTACAAAGCTTACGATGTCGAGGCTGGAAGTATTAAAAACTTCATTGATGAACTTGATAGACGCATAGAGCTAAATAGTGAAGTTAAAAACTGGATATATGGATACATCGTTGCTGATGATTACGAGCTTAAAGAGATAAATGGCAAGGCTGATCTAGCCAAAAATAACTTTTATCTAAATGATCTAAATGCCACCGCAAATACTAAAAATTTGCTCGTTAAATTTGAAAAAGACTTGCCGGCCGTAAATGTAGGCGAGGCAAATATCACGCTTAAAAACTCAAAGCTTAAATTTGATCTTATTTCGCCTATTTACAATGGCAAAAAGCTTGATGGCTCAAGCGTTGTGATAAATAATATCTTTGATGAAAAAAGCGCAAATTTAGAGCTACTTATAAAGACAAAATCGATCTATGATGAAGCTATAAATGAGATATTAAAAGCTTATAAAATCATCGTGCCAGTAAGGCAGCTTAGCGGAAAAATGGATGCTAGCTTAAAAATTTTAATAAAACTAGACGAGAAAAGCTTAGAAAATTTTGATGAAAAAAGCGTCATTGCAAATGGAGAATTTAAGCTAAGTGACGCGGTTTTAGAAATAGCTGGAAGTAAATTTAATACCAAAAATGCTCTCGTAAAGCTCATAAATACGACAAATTTAAGTATCGATGCTACCGGCTTTGGACTTGAGTTTTTTAAGGCAAATGCCAAGGCTGATATAAATTTACAAAAAAGTACTGGCGAGATAAAAGGCGTGATAGAAAGCTTTGATCTAAAAGAGAAAAATGATGAAATTTTAGCCTTTAAAAATGAGCCATTTAGCGCATTTTTAGACTTTAGCAAGGCCGGTGAAACTTTACTTAAAATAGAGCCATTTGGGCTTGATATGAGCTTTGGTAGTGAAAGCAAAATAACAACAAAAAATAGTAAATTTTTCATAGAGAACTCGCCTGTTTTAAAGCAAAACGGTGTGTGTGGTTTTGATGAGCTTAGCATAAAAAGCAAGGATTTTACTGATCTTGAAATTTTTGCCAAAGAGGCAAACTTTGATTTGCCGTTTTTAGATAAAAATGGCTCAAAATATGAAAACGATGATCTTAAAATTTTAGTCTCAAAAGCTGGCGTAAAGGTAGATAGCGCAAGTAAAAAGCTAAGCCTAGACATTAAAGAAAAAGCTATAAACGTAAAAACCAAAGATCTAAATTTGCTAGTGCTTGATGATAACAAAACCAGCGAGCAAAGCACGCCGCTTGAGCTTTTAGCAAAAAATGGTGATATCATTTTAAGGGATCTAAACAAGACCTTGCCATTTGCTAGCTTTAGTGCCGAGAAAAAGGGCAAAAGCACCTCGCTAAATGGGCTGGCGCAGCAAGGAAGAGTTGGCTATTTTAACGATGAAAAGAGTATAAATTTAGACGCAACCGACATAAGCGGAGAATTTATCAACGACCTTTTTGGCATCAAGAGCTTTGAGGGTGGTAAATTTCGCCTAAAAATGCTTGGAGAAAACTCGAAGAATTTCAAAGCTGAGGTGAGATTTTTTGATACTTTTTTAAAGGATTATATCTTTTATCAAAGGCTACTTAGCTTTTTAAACTCGGTTCCATCTCTTCTTAGTTTTAAAACACCTGATTTTAACGACAAGGGCTTTACTGTTAAAAATGGTAAAATTTTACTCACTAGAAATGGCGATATGATCGAATTTTTAGCGATTGAAATGATAGGCACAAGCGCAGATATCGGCGGACGTGGTACGATCAATCTAAAGAGTAAAAAGATAAACATCGACCTTGAGCTAAAGCTACTAAAAGACGCTAGCAGTATCATTGATAAAATTCCACTGGTAAATCAAATAATCCTTGGCAAGGACCGCTCGCTCTCAACAGTCATCGCCATACGAGGCACTACCGATAAGCCTGAATACTCGACGCAGATATTGCAAGACGCCCTGCTCTCGCCACTAAAGATAATAAGAAACGTGATTCAGGCTCCGTTTTTGATATTTGAGTAGTTTAAATCTGCAACGCATGGAAATTATAGAAAAATTATTGGCTGCTTCTAAAGCCAAGAGTGGTGCTCATTTTTGATTATTTTTATTATCCTCGGCTCGCAAAGTGCGTAAAAAGGATATCGAAAGCTAAAGATCAAGGTTTTGGTAGCTATTTTTTTTGATACTAGTGCTATTAAAATATTTTGACAAAAAGCATAAAATTTTGCGTATTATAATACGCAAAATTTACTTCATCTCAAGGCGCATAAGATACATATCCTCGCCGTCAGTTACCTTTAAATTTTGGCTTTTACACTTTGGACAGGTGAAGTCATTTTCATTAAGCTCTCCGCCAAATCCACACTCCAAACACTCGATCACAATGCCTTGTAAATTTATGACAAGCTCAGCGTTTTCGCAGATCGTGCCAGCCTTATAAACATCAAATGCACTCTGCAAATAATGAGGCTCCACTCCGCTTAAACGGCCAACCTTTATCTCGATCTTGCTTATCTCTTTGGCATTTTCTTTGGCGGCATTTTTCTCGCAAAGGCTAACTAAATTTTGAACGATACTAAGCTCGTGCATTAGCAGATCCTTGGCAGTAGCTCGCCCTTTGGCGGCTCGAGGAATCTTCTTGATTTATAGGAGTTTTCGATGATGACACGCTCGTTTTTTGCCTCCATTACTTCACCAATTATCATCGCATTTTTATCAAATTCTCGCAAAATCCCAAGTGTGTCCTCGGCCTGGCTCTCATCAACAGCCATCACAAAAGTGCCCTCATTTGCAAGCTCATAAGGCTCAAATCCAAACAGCTCACAAACGCCCATCACTTCGTCTGCGACCTTGATATTTTCTTCAAAGACCAAGATGTCAAATTTAGCAAATTTAGTCCATTCATTTAGCACTGCACTTAGTCCACCTCTAGTCGCATCACGCATGCACTGCGGCTTTATACCAGCGCTAAATAGCCTTAAAGCGACCTCTTTTAAACTCTTGCAGTCACTTTTTAGATCAAGCCCAAGCTCAAATTCCTCTCTTGCTGCAAGCACCACGCCGCCGTGTCTGCCAACATCTCCAGAGATGAGAATTTTTGCCCCTGCTTTTAAATTTTTAAGCTCCACGCCTTCGCAAACTATCTCGCCGATGCCTGCTGTGTTTATGAAAATCTTATCGCATTTGCCCTTTGGCACGACCTTTGTATCGCCACAAACTACGCTTACACCACTCTCTTTACAAGTTTTTGCAAGCGAGCCAAGTACCGTTTCAAGCTCTTCTATACTAAGCCCCTCTTCGATGATGAGCGAGCAGCTTAGGTATTTTGCGCTTGCTCCAACCATCGCAAGGTCGTTTATCGTGCCGCAAGCCGCGATCTTGCCGATGTCGCCGCCATTAAAAAAAATGGGAGTTACCACAAAGCTATCGGAGCTAAATGCGATCTTGCCGTTTAAATTTAATATCGCCGAGTCGTTGCTCTGTCTTAAAATTTCGTTATCGAAAATTTTAAATATCGTCTCGTTTATAAGCGAGTTCATCTCCTCGCCGCCGCCGCCGTGGCTTAGCATTATCTTTTTCATTAAATTCCTTAACCAACTCTTGCGTATTTAAAATATGCCGCACAAGCGCCCTCGCTTGAGACCATGCACGATCCTATCGGATTTTGCGGGTTGCAAACCTTGCCAAAGACTTTACACTCTGTTGGCTTTGCTAGCCCTCTTAAAATTTGCCCACAAATGCATGCCTTGCTCTCGCCAGCGCTCTCTACGCTGCAGTCAAACTGCACTCTAGCGTCAAGATAGGCAAACTCGTCTTTTAGCTTCATACCGCTTTGTACTATCTCGCCAAGCCCTCTCCAGACAAAGTCGCACGGCTCAAAGTACTTAGCGATGAGCTCTTTTGCCTTGACGTTGCCCTCTTCTTTAACCGCCCTTGCATACTCGTTATAGACCTCATATGTGCCTGCATTTTGCTGACGGACTAAATTTAGCACACTTGCCATGATGTCAAGTGGCTCAAAACCGCTAATGGCGATCGGTCTTTTAAACTCATCTGCTAGCTCTTTATAAATTTTACTTCCAGTGATGACACTCACATGGCTTGGGCCTAAAAATGCATCTATCCTCACGTTTTCATCGCTCATTATGGCTCTAACTGGTGCTGGGACGGTTACGTGATTTATATGAAAGTATAAATTTTTAATGCCCCCTTGCACCACTTTTTCAACCAAATTTGCGCTCATTGGCGTCGTTGTCTCAAAGCCAATGGCAAAAAATATAACCTTTTTGTCTGGATTTTGCTTAGCTATATTTAGCGCATCAAGTGGCGTGTAAAGTGCTCTTATATCATGCCCCTCGCCACGAAGTTTTTGCAAGCTTGTCTTTGAGCCAGGCACTCTTAGCATGTCAGCTAGCGTGCAAAAGATCACATTATCCATGCTAGCAAGCTTACAGGCCTCATCTATGCGGCTCTTTGGCATCACGCAGACCGGACAGCCTGGGCCGTGGATGAAATTTATATGCTCTCCAACTAAGCTTGGCAGTGCAAATTTCATAATGCTGTGCGTATGGCCGCCGCAAATTTCCATGATATTTAGGGGCTTTGTGCTCTCTTTTTTTATGAGCTTTGAAAGGGCTAGGATTAAATTTTTATCGCGAAAGTCATTGATAAGATCCATCAAATTTTCCCCGCGTTCATATCATCAGCGATCTTTTGATAGACCTCTAAGCTCTCAAGCGCAAACTGCGTATCGATCTTTTGCATAGCGTATCCAACGTGGATTAGCACGTATTCGCCAACTTTTACCTCTTCAGAGATGAGATCTAGGCTTACCTTTCTAGTAACGCCCAAGGTCTCAACAGTAGCAACGTTATTTTCATCTATTTCTATTACTTTTGAAGGGATCGAGAGGCACATTATCTTAGCTCTTTTTTAAATTCCAAATAACTTATCCATTTATCAATGCCTTCGCCTGTTTTGCTATCTATCACAAAGATATCGACCTTTGGATTTAGCTTTCTAGCGTCGTTTTTCACTCGCTCGATATCAAAGTCAAAGTGTGGTGCGAGCGAAGCTTTTGTGATAAGAAGCACGTCAGCAGCCCTAAACATCACTGGATATTTGCTCACCTTATCATCACCCTCTGGCACTGAAAGAAGCACAGCGTTAAAGTGTGAGCCAACGTCGTAGCTTGCAGGGCAGACTAAATTTCCAACATTTTCTATAAAGACTAGATCAAGCTCGTTTAGTGGCAGATGATGAAGCCCTTCATGCACCATAAATGCATCCAAGTGACAGGTCTGACCTGTGCTTATCTGATGAGCCTTTGCACCAGCTTTTACTATACGGTCGGCATCTTGATTTGTCTCCAAATCGCCCTCAACAACGCCTATTTTAAATTTACCAGCCTTTATCGTAGCCTCTAAAAGCGTCGTCTTACCAGCGCCTGGGCTACTCATCAAATTTACGCAAAGTATCTTTTTCTCATCAAGATGAGCCCTGTTGTGAGCGGCCTCTTTGTCGTTTTCGGAGAGGATTTTCTCTATCACGTCTATGGTTTTGCTCTCATTTAACACAGGGTGTGCGTGAGCCTCGTGGCTATGCTCATGTGCGTCATGAGCATGCTCTGTTTGTCCATCATGAGTGTGTGGGTGCGAGTGAGTGGTGCCATCAGCGTGAGTGTGAGTGTGGGCGTGATTACCCATTGAACAACCGCAATCTTTACACATTTTTTCATCCTTTTTTATTAATTTATGGAGATTTTAACTCTTAAATTTAAAAATAAAATTAAAATTTAGGAGTTTTTGCAAATAGATCAAAATTAATTAATTTATTTAAATTTTTATTTAAATTTAAAAATATAAATAAAATTTGCATAAGAATTTTGACTAAATTTACTTTACTCTTTTTGCCTAATCTCATCCAACTTATCAAAATTTTCATCACCAAGTAGTTTTTTACTATTTTTTTGGGCATTCTTTTGGATTATTAGATCCTTTAGTCTAGCCTTGCCATTATCCATCACCATCAAAACAGCATAGACATCAACGTCTTCTTCTCTCATTTCATCTTCGGTACTGGCTGCACTATCAGGTGACATATAAAAGTGCTCTATGCCGTATTTTACGAGTGAGTAGCCATCATATCTACCAGCTAAAAACACTCCATTTTCTGGCTTGCTTGCACTAAATTTTGCAAAGCCGTAAGTGCCATTAATATCTGGTTTTAAAACAGCATAAACTCTAGCCCCATCTCTTACTCTCTCATCATATTGGTCGATATAGCGGTCATCTTTATCATTTTCGTCAAAATTTCTTGAATGAAAATTTGAAAATTCATAGTTTAAATCAACATAGTTTCCGCGAAAAAGATCTCTTGGATCATAAAGATTGACTCTCACTCTTACCTCTTGTCCAAAATAAAGTGGCATAAGCGCGTAGCCAAGCATAATGCCAATAAGCAAAATTTGAAAAATTACAGCTACTATTAAGACTTTTATCTTCATTTTTTACGTCCTTTTCTAGCGACAACTAGCACTATGAAAGCAAATACCATAAATAGCGCCGTAGCACCAATATAATCGCCTATGAGTTGGAAATACCTCACGGCTGCGACCAAAAATATCATACAAAGACCAAGTTTTAACTCACCCTTTTTGATAAGAACCGCAGCTGTTATGATATTTGCGAGCGAGAAAAATATATTTGCATAGCCAGGCCCGTAGCTAAAGACAAATGGCAACGACACGAGCAGTGCCCCAAGCAGCAAACCGCTCTTGTTTTTTTCTTTAAAAAACAGTGCAAAATAAGCAACGCTAAATAAAATAAAGACAAAGCCAAAGTTACTTTTAAAAAATGACTTTACAAACCAAAACTCTTCATCTCCAACCTCAAATAAATTTCTTTCTTCAAATAAAAATAGACAAAATAACAACACAAAAACGCCAAAATTTTTACCAAATTCTTTCGTAAATGCGCCAAGCCCTACTCTAAATTTATCTAGTAGCGGCGAAATGCTAATAAGTAAAAGCGCATAAGATAGCGATACGATCGCAACCATCGGAAGCCCAAACAAAAATCCATAATCAAATATCGCTCTAAGACCACTAATGTAGCCGCAAAATGAAATGATGTATATAAAAATATCTATAAAAAGCACAAAAGCAAGCCATTTTGAGTCGTCTTTGTAAAGCGTATATGCGCCAAGTGCTATAAAAATGATAAAGCCAAAGCCAAAATCACCCTGATAAGCTATCATAAAAAACCAAACTGTCGCAAAGATAAGGCTTTGGGCTACCAATACACCTTTCTTACTAGCAAAAGAAACCGCAAACGCTCCGATACTCCAAAGCAAGATACCGCCGCTTGGCTCATCACTAATGTTATAAATTTGAGCAATAAGAGCAATCGCCGCACCAAAGCAGAAATTTCCAAGAAAAAACATCGCCGTTGATAGATTTTCCTTTCCCTTTACGAGATAGTAAATTCCACCAAAATTTACAAGCCCAAGCACAAATAACACAAGTGCTAAACGTCCTAGTCTTGGTATCTCTTCCCAGTTTGCACCAACGAGCGTAAAAAAGGCTAGCGCAAAAAAGAGATATGCTACGAGCTTTAGGACAAAACTCATTTTATCGCTGTGGGCGTCAGGGTCGATGTCGTATAAATTTGCTATTTTTATAGCTGTCTCTTTATCGACTATGCCGTCACTTTGCCACCGATCCAGCTCTTTTGCTAGAAAAATTCTATTTAAAAAGTTCATTATTCACACTCTCTTTTATAAGATATACAAAACACTAAATTTCCAGCAAGTGTCTTAAATGCCGTATTCATGTCCATTGACACTGCCTTAGTCTTTCAACAAAAAATATAATTGTGATTTAAAATATAAAAAAATACAGAAGCTAAAATGCTGCCGATAATAAAAATTTTTAGCAAGGTAGCTTGGGCCAGGCTCCTAAGCTTTGCTTTAAAAATTTCTCGCTTAAGTCTAAACCCAAGTAAAAAGAAAAAAACGGCCATCAAACTATCATTTATCAAAAGGATAAGGGGCTTTTGTATCGGCGATCTGCCAAAATTTAGCCTTGTATCGATTTGTAAAAATGAGTTATAAAAACTGCTTAAAAAAACATTTTCAAAGATAAAAGCCACTAAAGCAGCAGCGATAAGAAAGATACCACCGCTAGCTTCACCTATAAAAAAATCCCAAAAATTCCTAAAACCCATAAAGACCCTTAAAAAACTAAAACCTAGGAATAGCTGCCCTTGTGAGTTTAGAAAATTTTACACCCTTTAAGCCGGCGATCCTTTCAGCAAAGCGTTCAATTTTGCCAGCCTCGCCTCTTATTGAAATCGTTTCTAAGCAGTTATGGTGATCGACATGAACATGGTTTGTGCAGATGATTTTCACATCAGAGCTATGCTCTATATCCATCTTTTTATTCACCAAATCGTTGTGATGATGCATATAAATGAGCGTCAAAACCCCGATCAACTCCTCACTAGCGTCCTTCCAGCTATCACTTACGATCTTTTCGCGTATCAAATCTCTCGTAAATTCGCTCCTAGAAGCGTAGCCTTGTTCGCTAACCTTTTTATCTAGTTCGTCAAGTAACTGACTAGGTAAAGAAACACTAAAACGTATAACACTATCCATTTTCTGCTCCTTTCTCGTTTGATTACCGTTTATAATCATTATACATCACTTATTAGAAAATGTGGATAAATAATAATAAATTTGCCCTAAATTTACGTTAGAATCGTTGCTACAGAATTTTTTATTGATATAAAATTTCAAATTTGCTTTAGTAAATTTTTTGTAAATAAGTTCAAGCAAAGTCTTATTTTGAAAAACTCCACCGCTTAGTAAAATTTCCATTTTTTCTTTTTTTGAAATTTCAAAAATAATATCAGCAAAGCCATTTATAAATGCCGTTGCAGCCACTCTTGGCTCATCTTTTAAAGCACTTTTAAAAGCCTCTTTAAAGCCGATCACTCCATTGTCTAGGCTAAATTTATAACACACATCTAAATTTTTATCATAAAGTGCTTCAAGTCTCATACCACTCTCGCCCTCAAAACTCGAGTGAAAAAGCCCACAAATAATCGCCCCAAATGCGTCAAATATCCTACCAACTGAGCTAGTCTTTACTAAGTTTAATCCTTTTTGCTCCATTTTTTTAAAATTTGCAAGCATTTTTTCATCAAAATTTACTAAAAATTTACCAGCTTCGTCCTCAAGAGAGTATTTTAAAATAATAGAATATGCGATTAAATAAATATTTTTGATGCTGTTTTCGCCCCCAAATAGGCTAAATTCATCAAAGTGATAAACTCTTTTAAAACTCTTTTTATCTAGCTTAAAGACCTCGCCACCCCAAATTTTGCCATCTTCCCCGTATCCAGTGCCATCAAAACAAAAGCCAAGGTATTTTTTATCTGCTAGATCATTTTCAAAGATCACGCTTAGCAAATGCGCGTAGTGATGCTGAAGATGAACTAGCTCAAAGCCCTGATCCTTTGCCCATTTTGTATTTAAAAAATTTGGATGTAAATCGGCTATAACTTTATCGATTTTTAGGTTGTAAGTCTTATCAAAAAGGGTAAAAATATCTTTAAATCTATCAAAAGTCGCCACATTTTTTAGATCGCCGATATACGGGCTAATCATCAAAAGCCCATCTTTATAGATACAAAATGAGCTTTTTAGCTCCGCTCCAAGGGCTAAAAATGTCCCTTTTTGCTTGAAATTTGTATGGATGAAATTTGGATTTAAGCCACGGCTCGTTCTTGTGAAAATAGTCTCATCTTCAACGCAAAATGCGATACTATCGTCACTTGGCGAGTAAATTTCTCGGTCGTGATCAAGGTAAAAGTCTATGACGTCACCTAGCTTTTCTCTTAGCTCGCTCTCATCTTTTATCACAACTTCGCCTGAGATGTTTGCGCTAGTTGCGATGATGTCGTGTTCTAAATAGTCAAACAACAAAAGATGTATGCCACTAAATGCGAGCATAACGCCAAGCTTGTTTAAATTTGGAGCGACACTTTTTGCAATATTTGAGCTATTTTTTGCTTCAAGCAAGACAATTGGCTTTAAATTTGAAGTAAGAAGCCTGGCCTCCGCCTCTGAAATTTGTGCTATCTCCCTAGCATTTTCTAAATTTTTACTCATTAGGGCAAAGGGCTTGCTTGGGCGGTGCTTTCTAGCTCTTAGCTCGCTAACTGCGGCTTCATTTGTCTCATCACAAATCAAATGAAAGCCACCAAGCCCTTTAATGGCTAAGATTTTGCCCTCGTTTATGAGCTTAGCCGCATCTTTGGCCGCTTCGTTCCCACTAGCCAAGACTTTGCCAAATTTATCTTTTAGATAGAGTTTTGGCCCGCAGTTTGGACAAGAGATCGGCTCTGCGTGGTAGCGGCGATTAAGCGGGTCTTTGTACTCGCTCTCGCAAAACTCACACATCTTAAACTCGTTCATCGTTGTATTTACCCTGTCATAAGGCAATGCTTTGATGATCGAAAATCTAGGTCCGCAGTTGGTGCAGTTTATAAACGGGTATTTGTAGCGTGGATTTGTGGGGTCATAAAACTCGCGCAAGCAGTCGTCACAAAGCGCGTAATCAGGCAAGATAGGCGCTTGTTTGGTTGCCGACTTTGAAGCGATGATCTCAAGCTTTTCATAAATTTTATCTATCTTAATCTTCTTTAGCTCATCGATCCTAGCAAGGGCTGGTAGCTTCTCATAAAGCTCTTTTTCAAAAGCCAAAAAGCTAGCCTCTTCGCCACTAAAATTTAGCTTCACGCCCTCATCGTCGTTGTAAATTTCGCCAACTAGCTTAAATTTGTCCGCCAAAGTATAGACAAAAGGTCTAAAACCTACGCCTTGAACTAAGCCTTTGATCTCATATCTAAAGCTTGATCTCAACGCCAAATCCGGGGTCAAAATTTGTTTTTATATTTGGGTTTAGGTGCTTTTTTATCAAGTTGCTAACTACCTTATTATAAAATAAATCCCCGCTTAAAGTAATATTTTTGATATTAAATTTATCTCGTTTTTCATAGCTAAAATCGCTCAAAAAATGCGCCAAAGACTCGGTGCAACCAAAGCTGATATTCTTCTCTCCAGCGCCAGCAAGGACAAACGAAATGATACTTTTTACAAACTTAACCCCGTCTAAACCAAAGTCATCTTTCATTTTGTAATCTATCCTAACGCCCTTTTGACCGCTAAAATCGCTTGCCATAAGAAGCAAATTCTCCCCTGCTTTTTTAAAATCACTGCTTGTGCCAAGCAAGCGTCCAGCTATGCAAAATAGCGAGAAAAAGCTAGCATTTGAGCTAAATTTACCGCTTGGCAAGGTGTGCTCTTTACTGAAGTTTTCAAGTAGCCTTTCGCCGCCTTCCTCGGCTCTTATGAGCTCATAAATTTCTTCAAAGCTACTAAATTTTGGCAAAAATAGAAGCTGCGTTTTGCTTGATTTTGAAAGCAGGCAAATTTCATCATCGCTAAATTTGCTAAATTTTAGCCCCAAAGCTATATCACCAAAATTACTAAGCTCAAATTCCTCGTTTTTTGCATAGAAAAATGGGCTTAAAACTGCGCTACTTTCAAGCAAAGTAAGCCTTGAAATAGCATTTTTTTGCTCCTTTACTTTAACGCTTAAAAAGCTAAAGCCCTCTTTATTTAGCTGCTCGCAAATGGCATAAAGAAAAAGGTCATTTGGCGCCATCACGTCAAAAAATAGCGGTGCATCCTCATGATTTTGCCTATAAATGGCTGTAGTTTTTAGTGCTAAAAGTGGTTTTTCAAAGCTAGCTAGAAATGTCAAAGCTCTATCATCGGCGATAAAAATTTTTGGTAGCTGCTTTAAATTTACAGGCATCAAGAAATTTGCGTCAAAATTTACCCCAAAAGAAATTTCATATAAATTTTCATCTTGCTCTATGCAAACGCCCTTGCCGTTTTTTAATAAATTTAGGCAAGCTTTTAGCTTTTCATTAAAATTACCAAGCGTTATCTCGCCCTCAAATTTACTCCAAGTAAGCACGCCACTTTCATTTAAAATAGCCTTGCCATTAGCCAAAAATGCCGCCGCTTGAGATGGGCTAAGCGTGCCAAATTTTACCTTCTTAATTTCGCCCGCCTCGTCAAGCTCGTCTGCTGTATCAACCTCGCTATGCTTTATAAAAAGGCTATAAGGCAAAATGGCGCTAGCTCTATCTGCTAGGGCACTAAGCTCATTGGCAAAGCCACTTACTTTTAGGCAAATTTGATCATTTTTACAGCTTATAGAGTGCTTAAGATCTTTAGCTAATGAGCGTAAAAATGGTGCCAAAAAGGCTGGCTCTTTAAAGCAGTCAAATTTAAAAGCAAGTATCATTTTAAACCTTTTTTGGCGTAGTCATCGAGGGTGTCGTTTAGGGTGAAATTTGCTACCTTTTCGCACTTAAAATCAAGCTCTTTTAAGTGATCAAGCAGCGTTTTTTCTAGGATGTTAGAAGCTTTTATCACTTCATCTGAGAGGCTAAAATTTGATGACTCTATGCGGCTAGGCACGATGCCTAGGATTTTGGTTGTCGGCCTGTCGCCTGCCAGCTCCATTAGATGAAGGGTTTGAAGCATCTCGATCTCGTGAGCCGAGCCGTCCCAGCTGATAAAATTTGGTACGTTTAGAAAGTCGAAAAAATAAACATCGCCCACGCTTGCACCATTTGCGCTGATACAATCAACGACGATAAGATAGTCAAATTCGCTTATTATGTGAGTTAGAGCGAGGGCTAAAGTGCCCCCGTCCATTAAAGTAAGCTCGTTTTTAGAGCTTGTAAATTTATAGTTTTTAGCCATCAAATTTACAAAATGAACACCTATGCCCTCATCAGCAAACATCACGTTGCCAATGCCAAGAACAAGCACTCTCATCAGTGTTCTTTTACAAATTTATAGCCACTAACGATGGCGTCCATCGCTCCATTTTTACCTTTAACGGCGTTAAATATCGCCATATAAACGTGAATTGGCACAAATATCATGATGATCCACATGCAAATTCTATGTATCGTCCTAACATTTGCTAGTCCGCCCATAAGCTCTTCAAAGTATCTTGCTGGCTCGTAGATCGCTCCGCCAAGTCCATTGTGATAAACGTGAGCGTAAAGCACTAGGCCAGTTAGGCAGATAAGTGCTAAGATGACGTAAAAGAAGAAGTATGAGGCAAACTGCAATGGGTTATAAACACCCCTTAAATGCGGGTGTGGCCCCATAAAAAGATAGTATTTGATCTGTGCGATCCAAATTTTTGGATTTAGAAAATCAACCACACTCATCCACTCTTTTTTGCTATGTTTATCAAAGACAAATAGATAAAATTTAAAGATAAACGCCGCTATCAGCACAAAGCCAGCGATCTGGTGAGCCATACGCCACTTTGCTTGCATAAAATTTGTAGGCTCGCTCGTGATCTCTGGACTCACAAAAACGTACGAGATATAGTAGCCACTCACAACCAAAAGTGTGATCGCTGCAAATCTAATCCAGTGTGTCAGCCTAACGCCGATGGAGAATTCGTATTCGCTGATCCTGTCAGCATTTTTATGTGACATATTCTCTCCTTACAAATTTGGATTTATCTTATAGGTACTCAAATCATTTCCCTTCGTATCCATAACATGCACAGCACATGCGATGCAAGGATCGTAAGAGTGAATTTTTCGTATTATTTCGAGTGGTTTTGAAAGATCAGCGATCTTTAAACCAACTAAGCACGCTTCGTAGCTTCCCATTTGATTTTGTGCGTCTTTTGGAGAGGCGTTCCAAGTGCTTGGCACGACCGCTTGCCAGTTTGTGATGACGCCATCTTTTATGCGGCACCAGTGGCTAAGCGCACCTCTTGGAGCGTTGCCTTGAAAATTTCCTTTGTACTCTTTTTTGTTATCGATTACATATTTTGCGCAGGTCTCTTGATCTGATTTTAAATTTTCTACTAAGGCATTAAATGCGTCCATAGTGTGCTCTGCTACTACTTTTGCCTCAAGCATACGAGTAGCGGTTCTGCCTAGAGTTGAGAAAACTGCACTTAGTGGCAAGCCACTCTTTGCTAAAAATTCATCAACTACTTTTTTAACTCTCTCGTTGCCTCTAGCGTAGTTTATGACGATGCTTGCGATCGGTCCTACTTGCATAGGCAAGCCATCATATCTTGGTGCTTTGATCCAGCTATATTTGCCTTTTGTATCAAAAAGCTTACTGTGAGCTAGTTTGCCCTCGGCGTCTATGCTCTCGCCATCAATAAGGCCTGTGTAGTTTGCTTCAGTCTCGCCGTCATATGGGTGAAGTGCTTTGTCGTTTTTATACCAAGACCTAGTAGCTTCTTCAGTGATTTTATTTTCATCGATATCATAAACCTTGTTAAGATCGCCATTTAAGATATAGCCACCTTTAAATAGATGATCATTTTTGCCGATCAAAAACTCATCGTAGCAGAGTAAATTTGCCACACCAACATCGTTTAGAACGCTTGGCTCGTTACCATAAGCTTTAGCTGCCATCAAGATATCTGGATAGTAAGCTCTATCAACAAATTCTTTGATCTCAGCAAATTTACTCATATATTCGCCCATTCTAGCTGGATCCATAAGGTCCATCACGCAAGTCACACCGCCAACTGTTAGGCTTTGTGGATGTGGGTTTTTAGCACCAAAGATAGCCATCATCTGAGCTGCTGTTCTTTGAATCCTTAAGCACTCTAAGTAGTGTGAGAGGACGATTAAATTTTGCTCTGGCGTAAATTTATATGTACTATGTCCCCAGTATGCGTTGGCAAATGGTCCAAGGTTGCCCTTTTTAACAAAGGCTTCAACTCTCTCTTTTACCTCTTTTAGCTTGTCAGCTCCTGTGGCAAATGGCAAATCAGTGTATTTAAACGCCTCTTCGCTAGCTTTATGCACATCTGCGCTTAGTGCAGAGACTACGTCCGCCCAGTCCATGCCGTGGAGCTGATAAAAATGCACGATATGATCGTGAAGATATAAAGCTGCGTTCATCAGCGTTCTAGTTAGCTCAGCATTTAATGGAGGCTTGATGCCAAGAGCATTTTCAACTGCGATAATACCTGCTCGGTAGTGTGAGTATGTACAAACACCACAAATTCTTTGCATGAAAAAGCCAGCATCTCTTGGATCTCTACCTTTTACAATCTGCTCTAAGCCTCTCCAAAGAGTTGAGCCAGAATACGCCTCTTTTACGACATTATTGTCATCTACAACAACTTCTATTCTTAAGTGCCCCTCGATACGTGTTATAGGGTCTATTACTATTCTTTTTTCACTCATTTTTTCGCCTTATTCTTTATCTTTACTCATAGAAGCTATAACAGCGTGAGCTGCTATACCAATGCCAGTAAGAGCTAAAATTCCAATGCCAACTTTATCGCTGACATTATCAGCCCCAAGACCTAAAACAGTATCAAAGAGTCTATCTGCCATAGGCTCTTCAAATGGTCCCATCGTATCCCAGAAGTCTGGCTCTGAGCAGCCTATACAGCCGTGTCCCGCTTGAACCGGCCATGATGTGTGCTGGTTAAATCTCTCGCGTGAGCAGTTATTAAATGTATATGGACCTTTGCAACCTACTTTGTATAAGCAGTAGCCATTTTTTGCACCCTCGTCGCCAAAGTTTTGGACAAACTCGCCAGCGTCAAAGTGTCCGCGTCTCTCACAAAGATCGTGAATTCTTAAGCCATAAGCCCATTTTGGTCTGTTATAAACATCAAGTGCAGGCAAGGTGCCAAATAGCAAGTAGTGAAGCACGTTGCCAACGATATTTTTCTCGCTTGGAGGACAGCCTGGCACGTTTATGACTGGCTTATCAGTCACCTTTGAAAGACCGACTGAATTTGTTGGATTTGGCTTAGCTGCTTGAATGCCACCAAAGCTAGAACAGGTGCCGATCGCAAAGATAGCAGCTGCGTCTTTTGAAGCATTTACAGCATGAGTTTTACCTGTTGTGCCATGAGGTCCTACTGTTAAGAAATTTTCAGTCGCACCAGTTGGGATACCGCCCTCAACTAGCAAAATGTATCTGCCTTTATATTTTTCGATCGCGCTCTCTAAATTTTCTTCAGCCTGCCAACCAGAAGCTGCCATAATAGTTTCGTGGTATTCAAGGCTTATGTAGTCAAATATAAGACTATCTATGCTTGGAGCATCAGTTCTTAGCAAGCTCTCGCTACAGCCTGTGCATTCTGCCATATGAAGCCATATCACAGGAAGCCTATCGCTAAGCTCAGCAGCACGAGCAACCATCGGTGTCATCGCACTTGGTAGAGCCATAAAAGCTGTCATTGCACCAGCCCACTTCATAAAATCACGCCTCGTAAAGCCTTTCTCTTTTAAAAGCTGCGCAATACTCGAGTCGCTTTTCATCTTAGGTAACGCACTAAGCTCACTTAAGCGTCTATCTATCTTTTGACGCAAGTCATTATTCATATAAGCTCCTTTGCTTGAAAATTTTACTTTTGTTAATAATATCTTTGTTTAAAGAAGTAAAAAATTATTTTAAAAAATTAATATTTATAATTAAATAAATTTTAATTAAAAAAATTAAAATCCCTTTTTTGCGATATATTTTCAAAATATAAAAAATAATATTTTGAGAAATTTTATTTTGTTTTGATGAATTTTCAATATTTTAAGCATATTATTCTGAAAGTAAATATCAACTATAATTTTTAATGATTTTTAAAAATTTAGCATATTTAAGGCGAGAGAAATTTTTGAGATATGAATTTTTAAAAGCCCAAATGGATGAAATTTAGGCTTTTAAAGTTGCATTAAAATGGCCAGATAGCTTCCATAAGCCTTGTGCCCCAAGGTTTTTTGGTAGATTTGTCTAGCTCGCCCTCTGTTTTATATAAAATTTTGGCATCAGCTATGTATTTTGAGTCGATTTCGTTATTTTGTGAGATGTCGTAAGGTCTGATGACACCGCTTACTTGCATAATCTGCTTTTCGCCGTTTATAAGTAGCTCACGGCTACCCTCGATAAAGTAATTGCCATTATTTAGTATTTTTATGATCCTGGCTGAAATGGTTGCGGTAAATTTCTCGCTTCTGTTGCTCGTGCCACTACCTGTAAATTTATTACCACCACCTGCTTTAAAGCCTATGTCGCCGTATTTGTTTAGATTATCAGCTATATTTGAAAGTGGAGCAGCTCCAGCCGTAAATACACCGCCACCAAGCGATATAGTACTATCTTTATTTGTACTTTTGCTACCAGTTGAAGTTTGGCTTGCATTTTCTGAGATAACGATAGTCACGATGTCATTTACATTCATCGCTTTTCTATCTGAAAAAAGAGGATTTTCGCCCTTTCCAAAGAGGCTGCCAGCGTTGCTTTGTCCGGTTCCACTATCTTTTGAAGGGAGTTGCTCGACATAAACCGGGGGTTTCATATTGATATGAGGATCAGCACTTGGTGTGCAGCCAGTGCAAATAATGCCCGCAGATAAGACGAGCCAAATCGTTTTATGGTTCATAAAAAATGCCTTAAAATAAGTATCTTTGTGCTAGAATTAAGCAATTTAAGTTCCTAAAAAGGTCGCAAATGAAAAGTTGTTACGTTTTTACAGACAAAAATTTAGCACATCTGCAAGAAATTATAGCTACAAAATTCAAAAAAGTTGAGATTTTTAAGATAATCCCAGATGAAAACGATAAAAATAACTTAATAAATTCAAATGAAAAAGAGTTTTTTCTAAAATTTATAGACAAATTTGAAGAGCTAAAGGCCAAAAGCGACTTTGTCATAGTTCTTGGCTGTGAGAGTTTTAGTGTCTTTGGCAAAAGCGAGCTAAATTTAAAGCTAGCTAGAAATTTAAATACTCCAGTCTTTGATGAAAATGCAAGCGAGCTAAAAGCGCTAAATCCGAACTCAAAGCTTCTAATCACCGATAAGATCGACGAAATTTTAAACTATCAAGCAGATATCATCACACAATTTAAATTTCAAAGCTTGCTTCTAAAAAGAGCTAAAGTTGCAAACAAAACCGTTGTTTTACCAGAGAGTGACGATGAGAGAATTTTAAAAGCGGCTCACATCGTATTAGAAAAAGGGGCGGCAAATATCATCTTGCTAGGACTTAAAGATGAAATTTCAAAAAAAGTGGCCGCTTTGGGGCTAAATTTAAGCAAAGCCAAAGTGATCGACCCAGCACAAAACGAGCTAACAAAGGAATTTGTAAAGAAAATTTATGAGCTTAGAAAGCACAAAGGCGTGGACGAAGTCAAGGCAAACGCACTTGCTAAAGATAAAATTTACTTTGCTACGATGCTAATTCATGAAGGCATAGCCGATGCCTTGGTAAGTGGCGCTACGATGAGCACGGCTGATACGATCCGCCCAGCCTTGCAGATAATAAAAACAAAGCCAAATGTAAGTGTGGTAAGTGGGGCATTTTTTATGGCACTTGAAGAAGAAATTTTGCTCTTTGCAGACTGCGCTGTCACGCCAAATCCAAGCACAGATGAGCTAGCTAGCATAACGCTAAGCAGCGCTCAAACGGCAAGTGCCTTTGGCCTTAACCCAAAGATCGCTATGCTGAGCTACTCTACGGCTGATAGTGGAAGTGGACCTGATGTGGAATTTGTAAAAGAAGCTGCCAAAAAGGCGAGAGAGCTTGATGCAAATTTAAAGATCGCAGCGCCAATTCAGTTTGACGCAGCCGTTGATCTAAGCGTGGCTAGCAAAAAGATGCCAAACTCAGAGGTTGCTGGACGTGCAAATGTCTTTATCTTTCCAAATTTAAACTGTGGAAACATCTGCTATAAAGCGGTTCAGCGAAGTGCAAACGCTCTAGCTGTGGGTCCGATACTTCAAGGGCTAAAAAAGCCGGTTAATGACCTAAGTCGCGGCTGCCTCGTTGAAGACGTGGTAAATACCATCTTAATCAGTGCCATACAAGCAGGAGAATAATATGAGAATTTTGGTTTTAAACTCGGGTAGTAGCTCAATAAAATTTCAACTTTTTGCAATGGATACCAAAACCAGTCTAGCAAGCGGTCTAGTCGAGCAAATCGGTAGCTCCAGCTCAAGAGCGGTACTAAAAGCAAATGGCGAAACCTACGAGATAAAACGCTTTATAAAAGACCACCATGACGGACTTGAGGCGATGAACGAGCTTTTTGTTACATCACACACATTGCACGATCTAAGCGAGCTTGATGGTATCGGACACAGGATAGTTCACGGCGGTGAGAGCTTTTTTAGCTCAATGATCGTTGATGAAAGCGTCATCAAAAAGATCGAGGAGATAAGCCCACTTGCCCCACTTCATAACCCAGGGCACCTTGCTGGCATTAAAAACGCGATGAAAGAGAGCAAAAATGTACCTCACGTGGTCGTTTTTGACACGGTATTTCATCAAAGCATGCCAGAGTACGCCTACCGCTACGCTCTACCTTATGACGTTTGCAAGACTCATCACATCAGAAAATACGGCTTTCACGGCACTTCACACAGATATGTCTGCAAGCAAGCGGCCAAAATGCTTGGCATAGAATTTGATAAATTTAACGCTATCTCGCTTCATCTAGGCAACGGCGCCTCAGCTTGTGCAGTGCAAAATGGCAAAAGCATCGACACCTCGATGGGTCTTAGTCCGCTTGAAGGGCTCATAATGGGCACAAGAAGCGGCGATATGGACCCAGCCGTGGTCATCTATCTGCTAAATATCGGCGTCTTAAAGTGGAACGAGATCGATAACTTTTTAAATAAAAAAAGCGGACTTTTTGGAATTTGTGGCTCAAGCGACATGAGAGAGGTTGTGGCCAAAATGCAAGATGATGAGCGAGCAAAGCTTGCATTTGAGATGTTTTGCTACCGAGTAAAAAAATATATTGGCTCATATTACGCCATTTTAGGACGCGTTGATGCACTTATATTTACTGGCGGTATCGGCGAAAATGCACCAAATACAAGGCAAAAAATTTGTGACGAATTAAAACATCTTGGCATTCACATAAATCACGATCTAAATTTCCAAGACATGCGAGGTGAGAGATGCATAGACGGGGATGACGCTAAGATAAAAACACTCATCATCCCAACAAACGAAGAGCTAGAAATCGCGATAGAAACGGCTAGAGTAATAAAAGAGAGTAAAGCCAAATAAATAGATGTTTAAGCCAGACTTGATATATAAATTTTAAGCCTAATTAGTTTTAAAATAGAATTAGCATTTTTAGGCTACGAGATAAAGAGCTTTTGCGATTTTAAGCTCGCAAAAGCTTGCAATTAATTTTTCTTAAAAAATCTCAAAATTTTTGCTTGGAGTTTAAACTGATCTGAAAGTTCCATTATAGGATAAGCTCCAGCGTATTTTTTGCCACCAGGCAGATCTTTGCTAACACCGCCGCGTGCTGCGATCTGCGCGAAGTCTCCAACACTTACATGACCAGCTGAGCCGCTTTGTCCGCCCATTACAACGTTTCTGCCTAGCACTGTTGAGCCAGCAAGGCCAGTTTGTGAGACGATGAGGCAGCCATTTCCAAGCTCACAGTTGTGACCTATTTGAACGAGATTGTCTATCTTTGTGTAGCTTGCGATCATTGTGCTTTCAAAAACACCACGATCTATCGTCGTACAAGCACCGATCTCGACAAAATCGCCTAAAACTACGTTGCCATTGTGGTAAATTTTTACATGCTCGCCAGTTTTTGTATGTGCATAGCCAAAACCGTCACTGCCTATAACGCAGTTTGCCAGCAGATGGCACTCGTTACCGATGACGCAGTCGTTATAAATGACTACGTTTGGGTGGATGATGCAGTTTTTGCCGATAGTCACGTTATCGCCCAAAAATGCCCCAGCCATTACTACCGTATTTTCGCCCACGCTCACATTTGAGCCTATATAGACATTTGGCATTATCTTTGCACTCTTGGCGATATTTGATGGCTTTGGCTCACAAAAAAGTGGCTTAGCATAATCTTTACTAAGCAAGGCAAATGCAAGGTGCGGGTTATCACACACAAGTGCGACCATACCAGCTGGCACCAAGTCTAAAAGCGATTTTGTCACCAATATGGCTCCAGCGTTTGATGTACTTATAAATTTTGCATTTTTCTCGCCGTCACAATATGTTAGCTCAGCTTTATTTGCATTTTTTAAAGAATTTAAGGCAAAAATTTCTATATCTTCTCCGCTAAAAGTAGCGTTTACTTTTGAGGCTATTTCACTTAGTTTCATCATATATCCATTATCACAGATCCGCCGCGTACGACGTCAACTGGGTTAAATTTCTTTATCGATTTTAAAAAGCTCTCGATCCTACTCGCATCGTCAGCCACCATGACAACGATGTAGTTTTCGTTTGTATTTGTAACGATACCATTGTACGACTTTAGTATCGCCTCAAGACCGGCAAAATTTTCACCAAGCGGAATTTTCACAAGAGCCATCTCTTTTTCGACAAATTCGCCACTTTCTATGACTTTATACGTTGGTATGAGCTTGTGAAGCTGTTTTACGATCTGCTCTAAAACCCTCTCGTCGCCACTAGTTACGATGCTCAGTCTTGAGAAGTTGCTCTCAGGTATTGGAGCAACTGTAAGCGTGTCAATATTGTAGCCCCTGCCTGCAAAAAGCCCAGAAATTCTAGCCAAAACGCCGTGTTCATTTAAAACTATAACCGAAATCGTTCTTCTGATACTCATTTTTCTTCCTTGCTCTTTAATATCATATTATAAATCGCAGCTCCAGCTGGAACCATAGGAAGTACGTCCTCAAAGCGGTCGATCCTAACATCGATCATCGCTGATTTTTTGCTATCGATCGCTTCTTTTAAAGCCTTTCTAAACTCATCCTTGCTCTTGCAAACAAAGCCGACTCCGCCAAATCCTTCAGCGATCTTTACAAAATCAGGCTGCAAGCTAAGATCAGTCGATGAGTAGCGTTTTTCATAGAAAAATGTTTGCCACTGGCGCACCATACCTAGGAAGTTGTTGTTTAAAATGATGTTTATAACAGGCATATTTATCTCATGAGCCGTCATTAACTCTTGGATATTCATAAGTATCGAGCCATCACCTGTAAAATTTATAACAAGATTGTCTGGTTTTGCACATTTTGCGCCGATTGCTGCAGGGAGGCCGTATCCCATTGTGCCAAGTCCACCACTTGTGACAAGCTGTCTTGCTCGGTTAAACGGATAAAACTGTGCTACCCACATTTGGTGCTGCCCGACGTCTGTTGAGATTATCGCATCAGCTCCTGCTATCTTAGCGGTCTCTTCGATGACCCATTGTGGCTTTAAGACCTTGTCGCTATCTGTGTAGCCAAGTGGATTTAGTTTAGAATATCTATCTAAAATTTCTCTCCAAGGTGCGTAGTTTTCAGGCTTTGCATTGACTTCTTCATAAAGCTCAGTTAGCACGTTTGTAAGATCGCCAACTATTGGAAAATGGGCGTTTATGATCTTTGAAATAGAGCTTGGGTCTATATCAATGTGAATTATCTTTGCATGTTTTGCAAATTCATCCGTTCTACCAGTAATCCTATCACAAAACCTAGCTCCAAGTGAGATAAGAAGGTCGCACTCACTTAAAGCCATATTTGAAGCGTAGCTACCATGCATACCTGCCATGCCTAAATTTAGCTTATCTTTTGCATCAAGTACGCCAAGCGCCATCAGCGTCTCAACCGCTGGGATACCAGTTTTTTGCATAAATTTACGGATGATCTCGCTAGCTCCAGATGCGACCGCGCCACCACCGATGTATAAAAGCGGCCTTTTAGCTTCATTTATCGCAACCGCTGCTTTTTTTATCTGCTTTTGGTTGCCTTTATAAGTTGGCTTATAGCTTGGGATAGAAATTTCTTTTGGATATACAAAGTCACCAAGTCTTGATGTGATATTTTTTGGGATATCGATATGAACTGGTCCTGGGCGGCCTGATCTTGCGATGTAAAAGGCCTCTTTTATAATACGAGGTAGCTCTTCAACGCTATTAACTAAAAAGTTATGCTTAACACAGGGGCGTGAAATGCCGACCGCATCGATCTCTTGAAAAGCATCTGTACCGATCATAAATGTTGGTACCTGACCGCTTATAAGCACGATCGGAATACTATCGCTATAAGCTGTTGCAAGGCCAGTGACAGCATTTGTAAAGCCAGGGCCACTTGTCACAAAAGCAACGCCAACTTTACCACTGACTCTAGCGTATCCATCGGCCGCGTGAACGGCTGCTTGCTCGTGGCGAACCAAAACGTGTTTAAAATAAGTCTGCTTATATGTTTCGTCGTAGATATTTAAAGCTGCACCGCCAGGATAGCCAAAAACTATATCAACGCCCTCTTCGTGCAAGGCCTCGCTTATCATCTGTGAACCAGAAATCTGTTTTATCATCACTTTAGCCTTTTGATAAATTTATCGCAGATTATATCCCAAAGCATTTTAAATCCATTTTAACTTTCTAGCGAATTTTAGGTATTGCTTTGATTTTATTGAAAAATTTTTAACTAGTTTAAAAGAATAATACGAAATATTTTACATAAAATTAAACATATTATTTCTAGTAAAATTGATAAATTTAAGTGAGCAAAGGCTATAAAATTTTAAGAGACAAAATTCATTTGTATAAATTTTAGGCTTAATTTTTTAATTAAAATAAGCCTAAAATTTTGCTTCATTTTTTATATCATTTAGCTTTTTAACGGCTTCGTCAAAGTCATCAGAATTTATGAAAACATTAATATTTTCATTTTTCTTATAGACTTTGTCGTAGTATTTTGTGAGTAAAATTTCAGCTACTTTAGCAATATCATTTTCATTAAATTTAGCCACAGCTTCATCTCTAGCTTTTTTATCGATAAATGGCGAAATTTTCTTCATACATTCGTCAAAAAAGGTTTTATCCACACTTTTATAGTCATCTACTATACAAGAAATTCTTTTTTCCAAACTTGCGCTCACTTCGACATTTATGCCACTACGCATCGCCTCATAAAGACTTTTTGGCAAACTTAACGAGCCTATCCTTCTGCTCTCACCCTCGATAAAGCAAATTTCATCTTTTAGCATGATGAGCTTTTCAAACAACGCATCTTCAAAGCTTTTTTGGCTTGGCTGCGCGCCATTTATCGCCCCAAAGACAGATCCTAAATGATTTGCCATAGCTTCAAGGTCTATTGACGGGCTTAGAGCCCTTATTAGCTTACTTTTATAGCAGCCAGTATTTCCAAAAAGAGTGATAAATTTTGTGCTTAAAGGTCGATTTAGAAATTCTAAAACATGATTTCTATAAGCTTTATAGCCACCACTAAGCCTAAAAACTCTATATCCTATCATGCTAAGCACATGGCCAACAGAATTTGATCTAAGCCCACCTTTAGCGCAGTAGATGCCAATAGCTGAACCAACCTTGGCTCTTTTATAAACCTCATCAATGATATTTTGTAAATTTTTGCAAATATACTTTGCACCAAGACTCTTTGCTAGGGATCTATCGCTTTTATAGATCGTACCCACCTCTTTATGTTCCGCGTCATTTAAAGCGTATAAATTTATGGCATCTTTTATGTGAGAATATAAAAATTCATGTGGTGATCTTGCGTCTATTAAAATTTCAAAAGAGCTTCTTTTCTCTAGCCACTGCTCTACATCAAGCTCAAATAACGGCACTAAATGCCTTTTTTAGTTTCTCAAAAAGTGGATGAAATGGCGTGCCATTTACTCTCACATCAGAGATGGTGGTTATAAAATTTGTATCCCCGCTCCATCTTGGCACAAGGTGATAATGCACGTGCTCAGCTATGCCAGCTCCTGCTGCTTTGCCTAAATTCATACCTATATTTACGCCATTAGCATAAAGCTCTTTTTTTAAAATTTCAACTCCAAGCCTTACAAATTTACTCATCTCAAACCAAGTCTGCTCATCAAGCTCTTCGATCTTGTCGGTATGCTGATTTGGTATTATCATAAAATGACCTGGAGAATACGGATATAAATTCATAATCCCAAAACAATGTTTAGCTCGAAAAAGTACGCCATTTTTATCATCATAATCTGAGTTTATAACATCACAAAAAACACAGCTATCTTTTTTAGCGCTAAAGTATTCGCTTCTCCAAGGGGCACAAAGGTGCTGCATTACTCGCCCTCCTTTATCTTTTTAACGGCATTTTTTATATCGTCTTGCCTCATAAAATGCTCTCCTATCAAGAAAGCATCTACGCCTATTTTGCTTAGCTCTCTAAGCTGTTCATGCTCGTAAAGACCGCTTTCAGCAACTATTATCTTGCCATTTGGTAAAAGCGGTATGAGCTTCTCACAAAGGCTCATATCCATCGTAAAATCATCTAAATTTCGGTGATTTATACCTATTATATTTGCTCCTGCAAAGATAGCTTTTTTCACATCACTCGTATCGTGAGTTTCAACTAAAACTTCAAGACCTAAATGATAAGCGTAGTCTAAAAGCTCTTTTAGCTCGTTTTGAGTTAATGCTTTTGCGATAAGCAAGATAAAGTCTGCCCCATAAACAAGAGCTTCAAGAATTTGATACTTATCAACGATAAAATCTTTTCTAAGGATCGGCCTTGATGCGTAGCGACGAACCTGCGTGATGTACTCGATGTTGCCTTTAAACCAATGTGGTTCAGTCAAGATACTAAAGGCATTTGCGTATGGCTCGTATTCCTGAGCGATCTTTATAGGCTCAAAATCCTCTCTTATCACGCCCTTACTTGGGCTTGCTTTTTTGATCTCGGCTATGATTTTTATAGGCTCATTTTGACTTGCTCTAAGAGCATTTAAAACATCTCTTGGCACGTATGGATTGTACGCGAGCGAGCGACCAAGCCACTCCTCAGGGAAGTCTGCTTTTCTTTTTTCAAGATCATCTTTAGTTTTTTTAATTATCTCATCAAGTATCATTTTTTAAGCCTTTTATTTAGATTTATTATACAGCGCTCTATGAGGTGCAAATGCTCTTTTGCCTCTTTTGAAGCTCTAAAATCAATATCTTTCATCGCGTGCTGCATAATGCCCTTTGCCTTTTTGCACTCACCAAGCTTAAAATATCCCCACGCTAGCGAATCCTCATAATAAGGCGACTCAGGCGAGATAGCAAGCGCCTTTTGCACAAGCTCTATACCCTTTCTAGGGTCAATATCATGATCTATCAGCAAGTAGCCATAATAGTTAAAAAACATATCATTTTCTAGCTTTGGCACGCTAGCTTCAAATTTGTCTAAAATTTCAGACATTTTTTGTTCGTTCAAGTTATCTTTATTCATCTCGTATTCGTAAATCGCGGCTTTTGCTAAAAAATTTAAATCCCTGCTATCGTTATAAATTTTAACAGCAAGTATATATGCATCACCAAAATTACTAGTTGCCGCATAAAGATCCATAAGCGCCATATCGTTGTAGCTATATTTTTTTAAAATTTCAATTGCTGCTTTGTAATTTTTATCATAGATAAAAAACTGCACGATCTTATCAATATACGAAGTGTCGTGACTTAGCTCATAGAGCTCTTCAAAAAGTTCGATCACTTTTGGGAAATTTCTTTGCTGGGAGTAAATTTCAGCCAAAAGCTCGCAAGTCTTTAGCGTGCAACCTTGTTCATCTCTAAATTTCTCAAGATATTTTGTAGCGTCTTTTATCTTATCCATGCGATTTATCAAAATATCAACGATGCGGAGCAAATTTTCTTCTTCTTGCTTTAGTGAGTATGCCTCTTCAAAGTATTTTAGTGCAGTCGTTGTTTCATTTTGCATCATACAAATTGTGCCAAGCATGAGTAAATTTTGGGCATTTGGCTCTTTTGTAGCAAGCTCTTGCATTAAACTTTTAGCCTCATTTAGCTTTGAAAGATTTACTAAATTTGCCACCTTTATACGGATAAAATCGCTATCGTCTTTTAAGCTTTTTTCGCCTTCATTTATCAAAGCGTCTAAATTTTCATTTTTTGTAGCAAAGGCGAGCTTGATCGCCTCTTTTAAATAAGCTTTTTGATTCGTATCTTTAAAAATGTTTGAGTAAGCTTGAATGCTAGCATTCACATCTCCACTATCTTGAAACAATAAAGCCTGCATTAGGCGTAAATTTATACTTTTATTATCGTCAGCCAAAAGTAGCTGAGAGTTAAAAAATACGCTCATAAAAAATACTAAAATTTTACGCCAATGCATTCTGCTTTTAGCTCCTTTAAATTTTTTTTAAAATAATTCCAAAACGGAAAAGTCCTACATTGCTGTGGCCTTAGCTCATAAACTGAGCAGTTTTTATTTTTTTCATCAAAAAATACACAAGCAAAGCCATCTTCATAAGGCTTCTCTTTTATGCTACACCTTAGCCCAACTCTTATTAAAAACTGCTTTTCAAACTCATCTTTACTCATATGAAATGCGGTGCAAAATTTTGAAATTTCTTCTTCGTTTATCCAAATGTAGCCACTCTCTCCCGTGCAACACTTGCCGCCACAGCTCTCGCAAAAGCTGGCATCAAACTCATAGCTAAAGCCTTGCACTCTCACGCTAGCTCCTGATAATCAACGCTGTTTGTATCAGCTTTTTTTAAAATTTCAATCGCCTCTTTTGTATGCGAGCCATTTTCACTCATCACTAAAGGCGGCAAAACTTTTAGCTTTGAGTTTGAATTATTTCTTACCTCAAACAGGGCCAAATTTGCTGGTTTATCAGCCTTTGTATGAATAAATTTTAGGCTTACTAAATTTAGCTTAAACTCTTTTAGGCACGCTACAATCTGACCAAGATCATCAGGTGCATAGCAAAAAAATGCCCTTTTGTGAGGCTTTAAATTTACACTTATAGCTTTTATAAAGTCTTTTAAATCCAAAGAGCTTGTGTATCTACTAGCCTTTATATGCTCATCTTCGCTTTGTTTCGTACCCTCGTGATAAAATGGAGGATTTGATACGATGAGGTCAAATTTCTCGCTATCTTTAAATTTTGCAAAGTCAGTATTTATAATTTCTGCTTTCAGGTTATTTTGGCTGGCATTAAATTTAGAAATTTCACCATTTATCTGCAAGATATCAAGCAAGCTTAGGCTAGAATTTTTAAAGTCGCGTTTAAGCAAAAGCCCAAGTATCCCACATCCTGCGCCAACGTCTAAAATCCTGCCTGAAAAATTTTTCAAACTTGAGCTTATAAAATCATAAAGTACCAGCGTATCGCTGTTGTAGCGATAGCCACTTTTTAGCTGAGCCAAGATCATCTATAAACCTTGATAATAAAGCCGCGCGTGACATCTTTCACGATCACTTCTGAGCTAAAGCTGATCCTTGCAAAATCGCCAAATTCCTCTTTTATAAGCTCGGCTGCTGCCTTTGCGCGCTCTTTACCAACGCCATAATTTACATAGTTGTTTAGCCTGCCAAGATCATCTTTTTTGATGCTTTGAGCCACATTTGATGGGATGACAAAATTTTTCTTATCTACGATCGGAATTATCTCATAAAGGTAGTTTGAGTTAAATCTTTGCAAAAATTCGCTCACTCTATTCTTACACATCACGCTAATCTTATCTTTTGCGTCCATGTCATCACACTCAAGGCTAGAGATCAAAACTAGCTTTGTTGGCGTCTCTGGTTTAGTTGTCGCCTGTAAGATATTTTTTAAATTCACATTTTCATTTTCAAGCTCATCTTGCCTATTTAAATTTTGCTCGATATCTTTTTGAAGTTCGATGATTTTGGCATTTACTGGACTTCCTTTTGCGCTAGATGAGCTAAGTTCGTTTATTTTAGAATTTAACCTTTCAATCGTCTTATTGCTCTCGTTTAACTTATGTTTTGCACTCTCTAGCTCATTTTGTAAGCTTAGTAAATTTTTACCACCACTTTTATTACTATCAGCAAAAAGAGCCGACGTATCGGCTATCTTTTTTTGCAAAATATTTATTTGCTGACGCAAAATTTCATAATTTTGCATATCGATCTTTAGCGTCCTTTTTTGAGCTTCTAGCTCACTTTGCTTTGCTGCTAGCATTTGACTTGTTTGCGTGAGATTATTTTCTAGCTCTTTTATCTTTTCATCTTTTAAGTTTATCTTTGCACTTAAATTTTTTAACTCACTGTCATTTAAACCAAGCTTTTGAGTCTGCAAAGAGATAGTTTGATTTTGCTCAAACAAAGTTTTTAAAAATTTATTCGTCTTTGCATCAAGCGTCTTTAGCTCATCTCGTGCATTTTTAAAGCTCTCTTCACTTAAATTTAGCTTTTTATTTAGCTCACTTAGACTTGCATTTGCATCTAAATTTTGCTTCTCTAGCTTTTTGTTTATCAAATTTATCCGTTCAAGCTCTTTTTTAAGCAAATTTATATTTTCATTTGCGAGTTTATTTTCCTGCTCGCTTTTAAGATTTTTTTCTTTTAGATCATTAAAACTTTTATGAAGTGCCGCAAGAGAGGCGTTTAGCTCTAAATTTTTACCATTATAGTTCTCAACTGCCAAATCTTTTGAGTTTAAATTTTTCTTTATCTCATCAAGTTCATAAATTCTATCTTTTAAGGCAGTCTTGCTTGACTCAAGAGCCTCCTCAAGATCAATTATCTTATTTGCCTTTTTGGAAAGCTCATCCTCCATAACACTCTTTTGCGTTTCAAAGCCATCAATTAGTGCATTTATCTCTTTTTCGTAGCTAAATTTTTGTGTCTTAGCATCACTCTTTGCTCGCTCAATCTCCTCTTTTAAAAGCAAAATTTCTCTTTTTTCGTTTTTATCTTTTTCATTTTGAGTATTTTCGTACTCTTTTATTAGCGCGTCTTTTTGAGCCAGTGTCGTATTTAGCTCTATATTTTGCTCTTTTAAAGCTGTGTAATTTGCCTCAGCCATCTCTTTAAATTTAGCAAAATTTGCTTCGATATCTTTTACCTTACTTTCATCGCCATTTTTTGCCTCATTTATCGCATTTTCAAGGTCTATTATCTTTTTTTCATAGGCTTTTGAGCTCTCAATCATATCAGCTTGAGCTTCATTTAGCCGTTTTGTGAGAGTTTGTATATTTTCAAAGTGTTGCGCTTCAAGCTCGCCTAGTGTCTTTTGATTTTTCTCAACTATCTCATTTTTTTCATTTTCGATATTTTTTTTCATCTCTGAAATTTTGCTTATAAAGTCTAAATTTTTCTCGCTGATATCGACATTATCAGTAGCTAAAATTTTATTTTTTTTACTTAGCTCACGAACTTGTTCTTGAAGTTCATTTACATCATTTGATAAATTTTGATCGTTCGTTTCAGTAAAATTTTGGATATAGCTTTTTGGAGTTATATATCCACCATATTCGTAAAGATCATCTTTGCTGATGTACTTTTGTCTCTCTTCTTCTGGCAAATTGTCAAAATTTATAGAATAAATCGTTTGATTAGTATCTTTTGGCGCTTCATCTTCTTTTGGAGATTTAAAAAACGATAGGCAAAAGCCAACTATCAAACAAAAAATAGCTAGTAAAATTTTATTTATCAAGCTTATACCTTGCCCTTTAAAATGTCTTTTATGACGTGATGAGCGTGATTTAGAGCAACGACTATTGAGCCACCATTTTTTAGCACGATGTCACCGCCCACATAAAGTCCTGGCACGCTACTTTGGTAGTTGCTATCAACTATTGGAGTGCCTTTTTCATCGATTTTTATCTGACATTTTTGTAAAAAATCAACCGGACTTGAGCCGCCTATGGCATAAACAACTCTATCATAAACGCGAATTTTGCCATTTTCGTAATGCACTCTAACTTTGCCTGATTCGTTATCTATCTCTTTTATATCGTGATTTAGCCTAACTTTTATCTTGCCGTGCTTTTCTAGCTCCCAAAGTGCGCTTAAATTTGTCTCATTTACGCGGCTAAAATTATCTTTTCTATAAGCGATTGTGGTTTTATTGTATTGGCAAAGCTCGATCGCATACTCAACTGCTGAGTTTCCGCCACCTACGACAAGCACCTTTTCGCCGTTTGTACAGCTATCAAGGTTAAAATTTACAACCGCGTTTAGTGAAGGTGGGATTTTATAATCAGGCTTATTTGGTCGTCCCATTTTGCCAATTGATATCATCACATTTTTAGCTTCATAGACGGCTTTTGAGGTAGTTACTTTAAAAATTTCTCCATCTTTTTTCACGCTCTCTACTTCAGAGTTAAAAAAAGCTTCAATCTTTTCAGTATCAAGCAGCCTATCAAAATAATCAAGCGTGCTCTCTTTCGTACCATCCTCAAATGAAACTACGCCATGTATCGTGCTATCTTGCCCTTTATACTCTTTATCTACACGTTTATTATCTTTATAAAATTTTCTGATCGTTTGGCTGTGATTATCGCCTTTTTCAAGAAGCAAAACATTATTTAAGCCATTTCTTTTTGCCTCAACTACGCTAGCAATTCCACAAGGTCCGCCACCAACAACGATTAAGTCATAAACATTTACCATCTTTTTCTCCAAATTTTATAATTTTAAGCTTTTTTAACCAGATCAGCCATCAAAAATGCAAGCTCAAGTGCCTGATCAGCATTTAGCCTTGGGTCACATTGTGTTTCATACCTTTGCTCAAGCAAACTTTCAGTGATATTCAATGCCCCACCCGTGCACTCAGTCACGTCTTGTCCTGTCATCTCAAGATGCACACCGCCAGCTCTTGTACCCTCAGCTTTGTGAATTTCAAAAAAGCTTCTAACTTCGCTTATTATCTTGTCAAATTCTCTAGTTTTGTAGTTATTTGAGGTTTTTACAGTGTTGCCATGCATCGGATCGATACTATAAACAATATTTAGCCCTTCTCGCTTTAGCTCTCTTAAAATTTTTGGTAAATTTTCGCCTATCTTATCAGCACCCATTCTAATTATCACGTTTAGTCTGCCAGCTTCATTTTCTGGATTTAGCTTATTTGCAAGCGCGACGACATCTTCAGCCTTTGCACTTGGTCCGATCTTTACGCCGATAGGATTTTTCACACCACTTAAAAAATGTACGTGAGCGTCATTTATACCACGCGTTCTTTCACCTATCCAAAGCATATGAGCCGAGCAGTCATACCACTCACCGCTAAGACTATCAACCCTAGTCAATGCCTCTTCATAAGGTAGTAAAAGTGCCTCGTGAGATGTATAAACCGCGGTTTGATTTATGACTGGCGTATTTGCTGAAGTGATACCACAAGCTGCCATAAATGAAAGCGTCTTTGTTAGCTCATCAGCTAGTTTTGCGTATTTCTCGCCGATCTCTGGCTTTTTGACAAAGCCTAAATTCCACTTATGCACTTGATGAAGATCGGCCAAACCGCCTCTTGAAAAGGCTCTAAGTAAGTTCATCGTAGATGCGCTTTGATAATACGCCTCTATCATACGTTTTGGATCAGGCACTCTTGCTTTTTCGTCAAATTCAAAGCCATTTATGATGTCGCCTCTATAGCTTGGAAGCTTAATGCCATTTGCCTCTTCAAAATCGCTACTTCTAGGCTTTGCAAACTGCCCTGCCACGCGGCCCACTTTGACCACTGGATAGCCACCAGCAAAGGTTAAAACTATCGCCATTTGAAGTAAAACCTTAAACATATCTCTGATGTTATTTGCATTAAAATTTGTAAAGCTCTCAGCGCAGTCGCCACCTTGAAGCAAAAATGCCTCGCCATTGCAAACTTTTGCAAGCTCCTCTTTTAAACTTCTAGCCTCGCCAGCAAAGACCAAAGGAGGAAGTGATTTTAATTTTTCTTCGATCTCTTTAAGCTCTTTTAAATCTGGGTATTTTGGTTGTTGCAAGATATTAAATTCTCTCCAGCTATCGCGGTTCCAAGTCATTTATTTTCCTATCTTTTTTGCCTTAAATTAGACGCTGATTATATCACGGCAAACTTAAAAAATAAAAGCCATTAATGGGCTATTAAAGATATTTTGCCTACAATCGCTACTTTAAATTTACCCAAAAAGGAGCAGAATTTTTTCATGATAAAAGGCATATTTTATTCGCTTTTGGCATCTGTTTTGTTTAACTGCATCTACTACATGTCAGTGCTCATGAACCCCATCAGCACGCAAGCTCTTATTGGATACCGCATGATCTTTGCCATGCCTTTTGTCATCGCAGCCATTTTTTTGTTAAAACAGCAGCGAAATTTCAAATTTTTACTTCTAAAAATAAAGCTAAAACCTAAAATTTTACTAGTTTTACTAGCTACCTCGCTCATTGTCTCATTTCAGATGTGGCTCTATCTCTGGGCTCCAAGCAACGGATCAGCGCTAAAAGTCTCTATCGGCTACCTCATCATGCCAATAGTCATGGTCCTTTTTGGACGGATATTTTTTAAAGAGCACCTCTCTAAAACAAAGCTAGCCTCGATATTTTTTGCAGCCCTTGGCGTCTTTAGCACAGCTATACTAAGCGGCGGCATCTCGTGGGAGAGCGCTGTAGTTTTTTGCCTTTATCCAGTCTATTTTACCATTAGAAAGTACTACAACCTTGCAAATTTCTCAAGCTTTGTTATCGAGATAATTTTTATGTTTTTATTCTCATTTTATTTTGCGCTCACAGCCGATATGGACTACGTAATGAGCCAAAATCCAAACATCTACTATCTGCTCATCTTGCTTGGTGCTATCAGCGGCATAGCCCTCATCGCCCAGATCCTCTCAAGCACGCTCGTGCCGATAAATGTACTAGGTTTGCTTACATATTTTGAGCCTATAATGATGCTTTTTGTCTCATTTGCCATCGGCGAGAGACTGGAGAAAAGCTCATACTTTTTGATGATCTGCCTAGCCATCTCTGTCACACTTTTGATGATAGATAGTATAAATTCTATAAAAGGCGACAAAAATACCAAGACTAAATGAGAGCCAAAAAGGCGTTATTCTCGCGCTTAGCGCCTTTTTTATGTGGGGGTTTTTGGCGGTTTATTTCAACCTATTTAGCAAAGATGTCGATGCTTATGAAATTTTAGCCCACAGGATCATCTGGTCATTTTTCTTGATGGCGGCAGTGCTTTGCATTAATGGCAAAATGGGCGAAATTTTTGCGCTTCTTAAAGATATCCGCTCGCTAAAGGCTCTATTTTTAAGTGGTATTTTTATCACCATAAACTGGGGCATTTATGTCTATGCGGTGGGTAGCGGCAAAATTTTAGACACGAGTTTGGGATATTTTATAAATCCCTTGATAAGCATGCTCCTTGGCGTCATCATCTTTAAAGAGCGCCTGAGCAAAGCTAGCGCCATAGCCGTTTGCATCGTCATCGCAGCAGTCTGCGTACAAATTTATGCCAAAGGCGGCCTGCCACTTGTCTCTATCATCTTGCCACTTTCATTTGGATTTTATGCGATGGTTAGAAAGGCAGCGAAGATCAGTGCATTTAATGGGCTTTTTATCGAAACATTTTTTATGTTCCCATTTGCGCTTGGCTACGTTTTTTACATAGCATTTTTAGGCAAAAGCCACTTTGGGCTAAACGAAGACTCGTTACTAATGATCGCTTCAAGTATCGTTACCATCGTGCCACTTGTCGCTTTTAACGCAGCTGCTACAAGGATAAATTTAACAACGATTGGCTACTTGCAATACATCTCGCCAACCATAGCGATCCTTTGTGCGGTCTTCATTTACGGCGAAATTTTAGACGGCTACAAGGTCATCTCATTTTGTATGATCTGGCTGGCGCTTGCGATAATTAGCGTAGATAAATTTAGAAAAAGGAGTAAAAATGAATAGCGTTACGATTTATTTGCTGCTTGCATTTTTTGCGGCGCTTATTTTATATTTTCAGATACAAAAACTCACAAAAAAACTTGACGATGAAGGAGCAGTGCCAGCTTATCAAAAAGCTGCGCAAGAGGTTTTGCAAAATTTAAACAACGCTGAGAAATACCCTAAATTTTGCAATGTCATACAAAAAAAGATAAACGCTTTAAGACAAGACATACTCTTTGAAGATGCGCTAAATGAGGCTAGCGACAAGGACAAAGCACTAGATCAGCTTGAGCAGACAAGAGACAAGCTAGAAGCACTTTTGAAACAAGAAAACGCAAATTGGGAGAGCGAACTTATTGAAATTTTAGACGAGATCGATGGCTTTGTAAAGGCAAATTTCAAAAACGGCGAAGATAGAGCTGAAGAGCTAAGGGGCGAACTAAAAAAAGAATTTGATGGGTTGTGAGATAAAATAGGACACTAAATTTAAGTAAATAAACAAGGAGCAAAAATGGTTTCATGGCAAGAACGCTTGAAATTAAGGGATGACTTTCAACAAAGATGGCCTTTTCAAGCTGTAGAAAATATGACCTTAGAGCAATACACAGGCGTTAAGAGCAAGGATACTTTTACCTTTTGGCTTGAAAGTAAAACGGAAAATCTTATAAGTATATGGGGTGGATCTGCTTATAAATTTGGAATTTTTAAAAGAGCACAAAACGATGTCGAAAAGGAACTAAAAAGTGGACAAACTGGTGATGCAGAATATGGATGGTATGAAAAATATGGAGAGACTAGAAATCAAGCATTTCAAAAAATAAAAAGTCTTATTCTACAAATTATAAAATATGCACAAAACAAAGAATTTGAAAGTATAGATGATATTGATCTTGGCAATGCCATAAAATGGAAAATAGCCTTTTTATATGCACCAGACAAAACACTTCTACACATTGTCTCAAAAGAAGCTTTCAAGTATTTGGCTCAAAAAAATAATATAAAATCAAAAAACATATCACAAATTCAAAAAGAACTACTAAAAAATAAGCCGAGTTATATGGACTTTTATGAATATTCGTCTCTATTATGGAACCAATATGCAAAGGAAAATAAGTCAACACACGATATACTAAACAATAGTGATAATGAAGGATATAAAATGACCGACAATGACAAGAAATTAACTTATCCACTTAATCAAATCTTATACGGCCCTCCAGGAACTGGAAAGACATACACCACAGTAGTAAAGGCTATTGAGATAATAGAAGAAAGAAAAGTTGATATAAGCGAAAACAGAAATGATCTAAAAAATAAATTTGATGAATATATACGAAGTAGACAAATAAAATTTATAACATTTCACCAAAGCTATGGATATGAGGAATTTGTTGAGGGCATAAAGCCTCTATTTGATAGTGAAAACGAAGATGGCGATATAACTTATGAAATATCAAAAGGAATTTTTTATCAGTGCTGCGAAAATGCTTTACTTCTTAGTGATTACAAAGGCAAACTTAAGGACTTTTGCGATTTGCCAAAATATGAGCGACAAAAGTTTTTTAATGACGATACACCAAAATATGCCATCTTTATCGACGAGATCAACCGCGGAAATATATCTAAAATTTTTGGTGAGCTCATAACTCTTATAGAGCCGTCAAAAAGGCTCGGCGCAGATGATGAGATAATGGTCGAGCTGCCATACTCAAAAGAGAAATTTGGAGTGCCGTCAAATTTATACATAATAGGCACGATGAATACGGCAGATCGAAGCATAGCCCTTATGGATACGGCTCTTAGAAGAAGGTTTGAGTTTGTGGAGATGATGCCAGAATACGACACGCTAAATGAAACAGTCATTGAAGGCATCAATGTAGGAGAAATGCTAAAAACGATAAATGAGCGCATAGAGTATCTTTACGACAGAGATCACACGATAGGACATGCTTATTTTATAAATGTGTCAGACATGGAAATGCTTGCAAATGTCTTTAAAAACAAAATTTTACCGCTGCTACAAGAGTATTTTTATGACGATTGGGAGAAAATAAGACTAGTTCTGGGCGATAATCAAAAAGATGAGGATTTGCAGTTTATTAAAGTCAAGAAAAATATGGTTGTAAAAGAATTATTTGGATCAAAAATCGACGATATAGACGATAAAGTCTTATACGAGATAAGCGACCAAGAAATTTTCAACAATCCTCAAAGCTATATAAAAATTTACGAATGAAAAAAAACGCAAAGCAATGACCAAATACTTAATAGAGTTTGAAAAATTTCGCCCGGAAGACGACCAAGACCTATTTAACGCAGTAGATGCATTTACTAGAGAAAATTTTGCCACAGTAGAGTTTCTAAGGCCCGGCAGAGACAAAAAGGGCGATTTTTTACAAGCTCAAAACTACGTCGGTATCATCCAGACAAAAAGTGGCGATAGCCTTGAGATACTTCCAAAAATCCATGATAACGACAATGGCAGCAATAAAGAAGCGGTAGAAAATTCTAAAAGAATTTTACTGAGAATGTTAAAAACTTTAAAAAATCATCCATTTAAAAATATAAACATAGCGAATTTAAAAAGCCTAAATTTACCGCTTTTTGAAATTTTTATATCAATGTTCCTCGACGAAGTATCAAAACTCATAAAAATAGGAATAAAAAGCGACTACATAGAGCTAGAAGATAACCTAAAATTTTTAAAAGGAAAGCTTAAAATCTCGGAGCAAATACGTAAAAATATCGTCCATAAAGAGAGATTTTACGTTTGTTATCAGGAATTTTCCATAGATAGAGCCGAAAATCGCCTCATAAAAAGTACGCTCGAGTTTTTATACAGACGCTCAAAATCAAGCAAAAATCAACGGCTTATTAGGGAATATTTATTTATTTTTGATGAAATTTTATCTAGCTCCGATATAAACGCGGACTTTAGCCGCTTAAAACTAAATCGCCAAACAAAACACTATGAGCAAGCGCTTTTATGGAGCAAGATATTTTTACAAAACAAGTCGTTTGGCCCGTATAGAGGTAACGATGTGGCCTTTGCTTTGCTGTTTGATATGAATACGCTTTTTGAAAGCTATGTCGGAAATTTCATAAAGAAAAAGCTTCCAGATATTATATTGCAACACTCAGAAAAACACCTCGTAGAAAATCCAAGGAGCTTTAGACTAAAGCCTGATATATTTTTAGAAAGCAAATTTATAGCTGACACAAAATGGAAGATCATAAGCTCAAGTAATAATATCTCACAAGCCGACTTGTATCAGCTATATGCTTACGGAAAAAAGCATCAGTGTGACGGCAAGCTATACCTCATCTATCCAAAGATAGACGGCATACAACAAGAGCCTATGAAATTTGAATATGAAAAAAATATGCAACTTGAAATTTTATATTTTGAACTTGAAAAAGATGAAAATAACGCAAATTTACTAACATAACTTTAAAAGTCAAATTTAAAGCTTCGCTTTTAGAGCCATTATCCTCTTGTATGAAGCGTCTATTCGCTCTTTGCTGATCTTTTTCTCATTTACAGCGTCAATTATCATCTGAGTAACTAGATCAGCCGTTCTTTGGTTGTTTATCTTAAACTCACTAAAAAGTAAGATATCGCCTCCAGCGTTTATAAATTTCACTACCTTTTGCGCCAAAGCATCGTCGCCAACGCCTTTCATCAGCATATCATCGCTGATAACTACGCCATTAAATTTAAGTTCATTTCGCAGTAGATCGGTTATTATTTTTTTAGAAAGTGTAGCCGGATTGTCCTCGTCAATACCTTTTACAAAAAGGTGCCCTACCATGATGATCTGCGCTCTACCTGTGCTTATGGCGTCTTTATATGGTAGTAGCGCATCTTTGCTTAGCGTGATCTCACTCTTATTTTTATGCGAGTCCTCTTTTGAGCTGCCATGCCCCGGAAAGTGCTTGATCGTAGTTATCACACCCTGCTCTTTAAATGCGTCCATAAAAGCATCAGCATAGATCACCACCTTGCTTGCATACTCGCTAAACGCCCTTTGCTTAGCGGCGATGATCGGCGAGTTTTCATCGTGCAGATCGACCACTGGAGCGAAATTTAAATTTATGCCACACTCTTTTAAATTTATAGCCATTTTCGAGTAGAGATCGTATGCGCTTTTGATGTCAAGCGTACTTGCAACCTCGTATGCGCTAGGATATGGACCGTTAAAGCTACTATCCTTCATGCGACTTACATTGCCGCCCTCTTCATCAATAGCGATAAAAATTTTAGGACTTTTTTCTTTGATTGCTTTTATGCTAGCTTTTAGCTGGGCTTTGTTGGTAACGTTTCTGCCAAGTAGCATCACACCGCCAAATCTCTCATATCCAGCGTCGCTTAACATCGCGCGAAATGCAGCATCTTTTGTGCTAGCCCCATTAAAGCCAACCATTATCATTTGCGAGACTTTGGCTCTTAGGCTCACTTCTGCGCCATTAAGCCCCAAAGCAAAAATAGCCATAAAAAGTATAAATTTAAAAGCTCTCATCTTCTTCCTAAAAGTGATTTAACGCTCTCAAAAACATCTTTGCCATTTAGCATATTTTCAACCTCGCTAGCGATCGGCACATATATGCCCTTTTCTTTGGCGATCTTGCTAATTGCCTTTGCTGTATCTACACCCTCGGCCACCTCGCCAAGCTCATTTAAAATTTTTTCTAATCTCTCGTGCCTTGCAATGCCAAGACCTACGCGGTAGTTGCGTGAAAGTATCGATGAAGCGGTCAAGAATAAATCCCCTGCGCCGCTTAGCCCCATAAATGTCTCATCTTTTGCGCCAAAAAATTTGCCAAATCTAGCCATCTCGACAAGCCCACGTGAAATGAGGCTCGCCCTTGCGTTATTGCCAAGGCCAAGGCCGTCACAGATGCCACCAGCTATGGCGATCACGTTTTTATACGCCCCACATACTTCAGCGCCGATCACATCATCTGAGGTGTAGGCTTTCATGTAGCTTGGGAAAAATGAGGCAAATTTTGAAGCTAAATTTTGGTTTTTAGAATTTACTACCAAGGCGCAAGGCAGCTTTTGCATGATCTCTTTTGCAAAGGTTGGTCCCGAAAGAAAGGCTAAATTTTCTCTATTAACAAAGTCTTCATAAATTTCATTTAGAAATTTAAGATTTGCCGTGTCTATGCCCTTGCTGGCGACTAGGATCTTTTGACCTTTGTTTTTGTAGTTTTGCTTTAGCCATAAATTTGTAGCTTGCGTTGGGATCGTGCAGACTAGGTATTCGCACTCCAAAGCTTCATCCAAGCTTACAAAATTTGGCATCTCTCTTGGCGTTCTTGAGCTGATGACGCACTCGTTATTTTCACTAAATGCGTGAAATAGCGCACTGCCCCACTTGCCAGCTCCGATGACTGCTATGCTCATTTTAGCCCTTTTTTAGCCTATTTTGGCCTTTAAAAGCTCATTGACCTTGCCTGGATTAAAGGCACCCTTGCCCTCTTTCATCACCTGACCCACAAAGAAGCCAAATATCTTATCTTTGCCGTTTTTATACTCTTCGACTTTGTCGGCGTTCGCAGCTAAAATTTGATCTATGATCGCGATGATCGCTGAGTCGTCGCTCACTTGTTTTAAGCCAAGCTTTTCGATGACGCTATCAACGTCCGCGTCATTTTCCATTAGATAGTCTAGCACCTCTTTTGCAGCTTTGCCGCTTATCGTGCCATCTTCTATGCGTTTTAGTAAATTTATCATCTTAGCGCTGCTAACTGGGCTTGTCTCGATCGTTACGCCGTTATTTAAGCGACCAAGAAGCTCGACTATGAGCCAAGTAGTAGCAAGCTTTGGTTGAATTCCAGCGGCGATCAGCTCTTCAAAATATCTAGCCATCTCAACGCTTTGAGTTAAATTTAGTGCATCACTCTCTTTTACGCCTAGCTCGCTAACATATCTTGCGACCTTTTGCTCGGCAAGCTCTGGAATTTTTATCGCTTCGTTATACATCTGCTCTGACACTTCAACAGGCAGCAAGTCAGGGTCAGGAAAGTACCTATACTCCGCGCTATCCTCTTTGCCACGCATAGATCTTGTCACTAAATTTGTCGTATCAAACAGCCTTGTCTCTTGATAGACTTCTTGGTCGTATTTGCCGTCTTCCCAAGCTGCGCTTTGGCGCTCCACCTCGTAATCGATCGCTTTTTGGATAAATTTAAATGAGTTTAGATTTTTTATCTCAACCCTTGTGTAAAGCTTGGTATCGCCTTTTGGACGGATAGAGACGTTTGCGTCGCAGCGAAAGCTGCCCTCTTGCATATTTGCATCACTTATATTTAAAAAGCGAAGGATCGAGTGCAATTTTTTAAGATAAGCCACCGCCTCATCACTGCTTCTAAGATCTGGCTCACTAACTATCTCAAGAAGTGGCGTGCCGGCTCTATTTAGATCAACCAAACTCTCGGTTTCTTCATGGATGTTCTTTCCAGCGTCCTCTTCAAGGTGTGCTCTTGTTACACCGATACGTTTTTTAGTACCATTTACGTCGATTATTAGCTCGCCACCTTCTACGATAGGGATCTCAAACTGGGAAATTTGATATGCCTTTGGAAGGTCTGGATAGAAGTAGTTTTTTCTATTAAAGACTGATTTTTTATTTATCTTAGCGTTTATCGCTGTGCCAAAGCTGATCGCCTTTTTAACGGACTCTTTGTTTAGCACAGGTAGCGCTCCAGGTAGAGCTAGGCAGGTCGGACAAACGTGAGTGTTTGCCTCGTCGCCAAAGCTAGTCGAGCAAGAGCAGAAAATTTTAGTTTTTGTATTAAGCTGAGTATGAACTTCTAAACCGATAACGACTTCAAACATATTTTTACCTTTAAATTTATGCAAATTTTTAAGGCGTATTTTAGCGATACTTTCTTTTAAAATATCTAAAAATGAGCGTTTTGACTGGAAAATAAAGAAGGTGATTCAAAAATTTAAATAGTTTAAAAAGGAAAAAGCCATATAAAAATATGGCTTTAAATTTTAATGCTCGTGCTCACTAATAGCAACAGCACCAGCTAAATAAACGTAAGTTAGCATCATAAAGATAAATGTTTGCAAAACAGCCATAAGCGTTAGAAGTGCAAAAGCTGGAAGTGGAGCAAACCAAGGTGCAAGTGTAAGCATTGCTAGCAAGAATAAATCATCTCCCTTGATATTACCAAAAAGACGAAATGATAGCGAAACTACACGTGAAAGATGCGAGATGACTTCAACTGGAAACATAATAGGAGCTAGAAATTTATTCGGCCCCATAAAGTGTCCAAAGTATTTAAAAAATCCATTTTCTCTAATGCCCTCAAAGTTATAATAAACAAATACAACTAAAGCCAAAACTAGAGTTAAATTTAGACTTGATGTTGGTGACTCAAATCCAGGAATAATACCTACAACATTTGAAAAAAATACGATAAAACCGATAGTTGCAACAAGTGGAAGATATTTCCTTGCTAGTTTTTCACTACCTAAAGTATCTCTTCCCATAGATATAACGCCTTCTAAATAGGCTTCAACTATATTTTGAAGACCTCTTGGTACAAGCTGCATCTTACTCCTTGCTATATAAGCAACTATGATAACAATCAAAGCTACAAGCAGAAAGTGAAACGCATAGATAAAGGCGTGGGAGCTATTTAGGAAATTTGAAAATAGAAACAAATCTTTCATTAATTTACCTTGGATTTAGAATTTTGCGTGATTGTAACAAAATTATTGTTAAAACATTTTTAATTTTAAACTCTGAAATAATCGAAAATCAATTTACAAATAGTCACTGCAACTACCACTAAAAACATTGTTCTAATAAATTTAACCTCTTTTTTAATGACAAGATTTGATCCAAAATATGCGCCTAAAATTTGACCAACTGCCATTAAAAGTCCAACAGCCCAAAGCATCTGTCCACCAGCTATAAAAATGCCAAGAGCAACGATATTGCTAGTAAAATTTAAGAGTTTTGTATGAGCGACAGCCTTTTTTAAATTTAGCCCAATTAATGCCACTATCGCAAATGTCCAAAAAGAGCCTGTTCCTGGACCAAAAAAACCATCATAAAAGCCAAGCATTAGTCCAAAAACTACATAAAATAGCTTTTCATTCATCTTTGCGGCTCTATCATTTTCGCCGACTTTTGGCATAAAAAGCGTGTAGATGAAAATAGCAATCAGCAAAAATGGGATAATTATCTTTAAAAAATTTGTATTTAAAAATAGAATAACCACTGCTCCAATGATAGCTCCAATGAAAGTAAAAACGATACCTACAAAGCACTCTTTATAATTAATTAATCCCCGTTTTGTGAAATTTAGAGTCGCTGTAAAGCTACCAAAAACTCCTTGAAGCTTATTTGTACCAAGTGCAAGGTGTGGTGGTACGCCCATCGCCATAATAGCTGGAAGCGTTATAAGCCCACCTCCACCAGCGATAGAATCGATAAAACCACCTAAAAACGCAGCTACAAAAAAAACGACATAGCTAAGTAGATCAAATTCCATTTTTTGCTCTTTTGATAATTGAAATAAAAGCAGATTGTAATTTATTTGTACTTATCTTTTTGTAAAATTTTTATATTTAAAATGAGAGATTTTTAAAATTTATAAATTTAAACGAGCCTTTAGATCTAGCTCAAAGACTCGTTTATTAAAGTGATTACTTAATAACGCCACAAAGCATTCTAGCGCCACCACCGCCAAGTGCTTTTGGATTGTCGCTGTGATTGTCGCCACCAACATGAACCATTAGTGAGTGACCTTTTAGCTCGTCAAGATTTTTTATCTTTGGGGCTAGTACTGGATAGTTCGCATTGCCCTCAGCATCTACATAAAGTGCTGGCAAATCACCTTTGTGACCTTTATCATCCCAGGCAAAAGAGTGCATTTTTGTGCCAGCTGGATCCCAGTGGCCACCTGCTTTCATGCCAAGACCTTTTTCAGTCGCACCACAGTCAGCATTTTCATGGATGTGAAAGCCGTGTAGCCCTGCAGTAAGTCCTTTTAAATTTGGAAAAAATGCAACGCCGTAGTTTGTCTTAACAGCTACTACTTCGCCGACACTCTTATCGCCCTTCTCGCTTAGCTCATTAACAGGTATAACTAGATGCTCTCCAGCCTTTGGATCAAAGTGATGGCCTTCGTGAGCAAAAAGCAAAGTTCCTAAAACTGCACTTAGTAAAACGATTTTTTTCATACAAGCTCCTTATGGATAAAATTGTATGGCAAGTCTACCCTAAATTTAAAAATTTAGCAATAATTTTTATTGATTAAGATTTTTTATGATAGTTTCTAACTCTTTACTCTGCCCTATTCTATAAAGCGCAAAGTCGTATTTTATCGGATCAAACTCATCAAATTCTCTAAGTTTTTTTGTAAGATCCATGACTGCTTTGAAATCGTAGCTCTTTCTGTTTATAAGTCCTAAATTTAAAGAAACTCTATGCGTATGCACGTCAAGTGGCATCAAAAGCCTATCTTTTGGTAAATTTTTAAACAGTCCAAGGTCAATGTCGCTATCCCTTACCATCCAGCGAAGATACATATTGTAACGTTTATATGGGCTTTGTGGCTCTTTGTCAAAACTCTTACCAAAGAAAAACTCATATCCGTCAGAGCGGTAAGAATTTAGCTTATATATAAATTTTATAAGCTCATTTACGCCCTCTATCATCTCGCCATTTTTTGCAAGGCCTTGGCGTAAAATTTCCTCTATTTCGCCCTCTTTTTTAAGGCGTGAGAGAGTGATGAAAATTTCTTTTACATCATTTTCATTTTGAAAGCGATATTTGAAATTTGATAAATTTTTCTTGATATTTTGCTCGCTCTCATCAAGCAAACTAAAATCAAGTAAATTTAGAAATTTCACTATCATTTTTGCATTACCATAAGCAAATAACGCACAAATGAGCGCTATGTTTGGCTCTTTAAATTTAGTGGCTACCTGAAGTGGATCTGGGGCTTCAAACAGCCCCAAATTTGTATTTTTGCTAAGTACGTGTGAGTCTAAAAGGCTCTTTAGTTCGATCATTGTTTTAGTGAAAGAAGCGTGTCAAGCATTTGATCAACTGTCGTGATGATCTTTGCCGCTGCGCCGTAACTTGCTTGAAAGCGGATCAAATTTGTAAGCTCTTCATTTGTATCTACGCCACTTGTTGATTGAAATTCTTCTTCAGCTGTCTTTTGCAAAGACGTATTTGTGTCGTGGATAGTATTATTTGCCTCTGTATCACTCGCCATGTCAGTCGTAAGATAGCGGTAATATCCCTCGATCGTTTCATCTCTATCAAGCGCTATGCCACTTGAGTAAAAGGTCTGCTTTTGATACTGAAGCTGGATCATTTTATTTGCAACTTCATTATTTCCGATAACTGGCTTTGAGTAGGCACGAAGATTTGTGTGGTCTTGGGTAAAATTTTGATTTATACCGATACTATTTGAGTCAGTACCTGAGAAAAATCTATTTATACCAACAGCACCTGGGAAATTTGTGCCGTGATCGACTATTGATATGCTATAAAGCCCTTGAGCTTGTTTTGGAATGAGAGAAAATGTGCCTTTTTTAGTATTTTTATCATAAAAATATGACGCCTCAAAAAAGTCATCAACGTCATTTAGCATATTATTGTCTTTATTGTCATCTGAGTTTGAGTTAAAGTCTTTGACGATAGAGTTGCCATATCTTGTATCATTCATCGTCGTCGTTCCATTTACATTTATAGTTTTTCTGGCCACGACATTGCCTTTGTTATCATAAACAATAGCTTCAAAACTTCCGTTTCTTATACTATTATCATGATTCATCAATGTCTTATCACCTTCTAAATAGCTTATCGGATCTGAGTTAGAAATTTCAACTGCAGATTCGGCATAGATATTATTTGTACTTGTTATCAAGGTTTTACTAAATGTATTTAAATTATCAATGTATTTTTGGATCGTTCCGTCGCTAAATTTATCATTATCTGGCTCGTAGTTTCGGCCCCTAAGATCAAGTGCAGCTCCGATTTTACCACCTATGATCTTTTCTTCCATTGGGATTCTTCTGCCATCTTCTCTTTCATAATAAATTTTTGTATATCGTCCACTTTCAGTTGAACTCATAGAAATTTCATGAAAATTTACACCATCAACGATACTTACACCGCCAATATTTAGATTGTAGTATTTTCCTTGATCTGTTATTCCTGTATCTACCCTAGAATTGCTCTTTAGATCGCTTTTATAAACAGCTGTATTTACTAGCTTTGACATAGCAAGTTCTAATTCATCACGTTTATCACGAAGATCATTTGCATTTATTTTTATACCAGCGTCTGCGCCTGATTCTATTCTTTGGATTTGCTTATTAATGTTTGCTATTTGTCTGCCTAGAGAATTTATCTCTTTTATATTTATTTTTATTGTTTCATCAATCTTTTCATGCATATCATAAAGCATCTTTGATGAGCGGTTGATACTTGCAGTCAATACACTTGCTTTATTTATCAAATTTACTTTCTGAGCACCAGCATTAGGATTTGAAGCAAAGTTATTCCACGCGGAAAAATACTCCTGAATGTCCTTCACCATTCCATTATCTTTTAGATCAGGAAAATATTTTGTAGCTTCTTGCAAAATTCTTTGTTTATAGGCTGTATTTTCTAAATTTGATGATGAGTATTTTAATCTTGAGTAGGCAAACTCATCATGAAGTCTTGTTATAGTATCTACTTGTGTGCCTGTACCAACTCCGCCAGGGACTGTATTCATCGCTGGAGATGCAGATTGGACAACACGTTGCCTTGTATAGTAGTTGCTATCGGCGTTTGCTATATTATTTCCGGTTGTACTTATTTGAAGCTGGGCTGCATTTAGTCCCGAAACACCCGTGCCTAATGACATAAAAATATTAGCCATTTTTTAAACCCTTGATTTATAAAAATTATTATCTATGCTGTTTCCATCTTGGCCGTATTCACTTGTTTTAGTGCCAAAAATTTTTTCATTAAGTGAGTCAAAAAATTCTTTAACAGCAACGACATGCCTTGCATATTCTTTATTAACTTTATGTAAATTTTCAAGCTTTGAACGCATAAGTACAAGCTTTGACTTCACTTCATCGTCTAAAACACTAGCAAGTGTAGTCGTACCGCTCTCTTTTGATACCTTTAAAAGCTCTTTATCTAGTGCTCTTTTTGTATCTTCAAATGCACGAACTAAGGCATTTTTTTTCTTTACACTCTCATCAACGCTTGAGTGTTTAGCCTCTTTTATATTTGCGATATCTTGTATGGTTAAATTTATAAGCTCATCAAGCTCGCCTATAGCCTCGTCCAAAAGCTTTTTAATCATTTAAATTCCTTAATTACAGCAACGCATCAGCCACAGCCCTAGCCGTTTTTGAGATATCAACCTGATAAGTGCCATTTGCTATGGCATCAGCTATCTCTTTTAGCTTTGCGTTTTCGTTTGTTCTTACTTCTTTACTCTGAGTTTCGACCTTGGCATCGCTATTTTTATTTAGCGTATTTGCCTGAAAATTTGGTCTTTGGTTCAAAGGCCTTATCATATTCATACCTCTTAAAATAAAATGTTTATATCACTACATCGGCAGAATATAAATTTACTTAAGAGTCTCTCTTTAAAAAATCGTACAAAAGTTCTGAAAAACCAAGATTTCCACTCAATGCTTTACTCATTGCATCGTTATACATTGACCTATAAATGTCGCTACCAGCAGCTTTTGGATATAGCGAGTTGTGCTCATCTTCTTTTAAAGCAATATCAAGCACAGCCTTTACCATATAAGCCTCAAATGCATCAGTTTGCTCTTTTAAAAGAGCATCTTGTTTAGCATTTGCGTTTTTTATCTTATTTGTAGAAATTTCATTGTATGAATTTAGCGCTAAGGTGTTATCTATTTGCATTATATTATCTCCAAATCAACTTGTATCGCACCAACTCGCTTTAAATTTTCAAGTATCGATATGATATCACTTGGTGTTGCCCCAAGCTTATTTAGCGCTCTTGTTACATTTGCAACGGTTGTTTTTTCACCTGAAATTTTAAGTAAATTTTGACTAGGTGCGACCGACGTATCGCTTCCTATATTTACATCATTTTGCGCTGCCTCGTCATAGCTATTTGGCTCTATTTTTATTGTGATTGCACCATGCGTTAAGACAACTGGGCTAACCACAGCATTTATGCCGCTTACTATTGTGCCAGTTCTTTCATCAACCACTATCTTCTCATCTGGCTTATACTCCACATCAAGATCAAGCACAGCGCTTGCAAGCTCGATGATACTAACATCATCTGGCTTTTTAACGATGACCGTTCTTGGATCGATCGCCTTTGCAGTATCGTCTGAAATGTTTGCATTTATGGCGTTTTGGATATCAAGAGCGGTTTTAAAATTTGTATCTTTTAGGCTTAGTCTTATGCTATCTTGATTGTAAATGTCATAAGTAACTTCTCGCTCAACCAAAGCTCCATTTAGGATAGAGCCAACAGTTGGGTGGTTGCCACCTGATCTACCCATGCTTTTTCCGCCGATACTTAAAGCACCCTGAGCCAAAGCGTAAATATCACCATCAACGCCTTTTAGTGGTGTCATGAGAAGCGTACCACCTTGCAAACTTTTTGCATCGCCAATAGATGAGATCACGACGTCAAGCTTATCGCCATGCCTTGCAAATGCAGGAAGCTTAGCTGTTACCATAACAGCAGCTGCGTTTTTGGACTTGATATCATCTGGATTTATCTTTACGTTTACGCCTTGAAGCATGTTTGATAAAGACTGAATCGTAAATTTTGACGTTGAGCCATCACCTGTGCCATTTAGCCCAACTACAAGGCCATAGCCTATTAGCTGGTTATCCCTTACGCCAACTATGCTTGCAAGCTCTTTTATCTGCGTAGCAAAGGCTGAAGTAGCTATCACCGAAGCTGCTACAAAAGATAAAAATTTTTTCATATTTTTTCCTAAAATTTAGCTATTTTAGGTTTTTAAAGCAAAAGATGTTCCAAATTTTTATAAATTATTGGAAGTAAGAGAGTGAAGTAGCTCCAAATTTTTTAAATTTTACAAGCTTAAATGCAAAAATTTCATCGCTAAATTTAAAGTCGCTGTTGTGCTCAAAAACTATCATATAAATTTTCTCTTTTTTTAGCTGTGAGATTAAATTTACAAGCTTTTCGTAGATATCATCAAAGCCAGCTCTTATATCAAATGGCGGATCAAGATAGAGCAAGACCTTGCCATTTTGAGAATTTATAAGATCAGGCAAGACAGAAAAGGAATCACCATTTATCGCTTTTAAATTTGAGCACCCTAGGCTTGCAAGGTTGCTTTGCGTGATCTTAAAAGCGGCTCTGTCTTTTTCGATAGCGATAGCCTCACGTGCTCCGTTGCTAACGGCCTCGCTTGCCATCACACCACTTCCACCAAAGCCCTCTATAAATGTAAGCGAGTAAATTTCATCTCTAATGACGTTAAAGAAGGACTCCTTTACGATACTTTTTGTGCTTCTAGTCGTGCTTAGACTTGGTAGTTCAAGCCTTTTGCCTTTAAATTTACCACTTGAAATTTTAGTGTAAAGCTTCACTGATTTGCCCTTAAAATTTCAAGCAGATCGGCTTTAAATTTATCTATCAAAAGTGAAATTTTCTCTTCTAAGCCCTTTTCATTTTTAGCTTCATTTAGCTCATTTGCTTTTGAAATTTGCATAGCTGAGTAAAATTCTTCAAGCGTATCAAGAAGTGCCATTTTGGTAAAAGGATGAGAAAGATGAGCATTTTTTCCTATTATAAATAGTGGTTTTTTTGTCGCAATCTCGCGGTCACTCACTACAAAATCACAATCCTTATGATGAGCAGCTAAATTTCCACAAAAAAGCAGCAGTGTCTTTTGAAGTAAAATACACTCGCACTCAAATGAAATTTTCATATCTCTTCCTATAAATTTTTGCTCGATTTTAGCCTAAATAATCAAAAATTTATATAAACACTAAAGGATTTTAAAATTTTACCGATGTAGAAACTAACGTAAGTTTTAAGGAGTAAAACTATGGAAATCTTTAAGGCAGCAGCAAATCAGGTACTAGATACGAGCATGAGCACATCTGCTCAGCGTCAAATAGACAGCAGACCTATTGAGCATTCTGATATAAAATTAAATGCTGATAAAAACAATGAAACCAAAGATGTTAACGAGCTAGACGGACTTAGCAACGAAGAGCTTGCCAAAAGAACAAGAGAGGTCACCGATAGACTAAACTATCAAATGCAGCAGCTCGATACTAATGTAAGATTTGCTTACAACGAGAAGCTAAATTTAATGGTCGTGCAAGTAAAAGACGCTAAAACTGGCGAGGAGATAACACAACTTCCAAGCAAAGAAGCTATAAGAATAAGTGAGTATTTCAAGGAAAGTATCGGAATACTTTTTGACAAGGAGAGTTAAAAATGGCAGTAGGTAATGTAACAAATTTAGGCATCGGCACAAAAAATAGCGGACTAAATGATGATCTTATCAAGAAATTAAAAGAAGCAGATGAAGCAGGACAGATCAAGCCTTTAACAAAAAGGCTAGAAAGAAATGACCTAAAGCAAAAAGACCTTGCAGCGCTAAAAACTCTAGTTAGCAACGTAAATGTAAGTGGTAAAACACTTGGCGGAGAGGCACTTTATCTAAAAAGAACTACAAATAATGCTGGCAAAAGCGTAACAGCCTCAGCAGCAAATGGCGTTAGCGTGCAAAATTTTAGTATCGATGTGCAAAAACTTGCTCAAAAAGACACATTTCAAAGCTCAAATTTCAAAAACACTTCAAGCTTAGTAGGTGCGACAAATAACGGCTCTTTTGACGTTGAAATCGATGGACAAAAATTTTCTATTAGCGTAACTAGATCAACCACATATCAAGATATTGTAGACAAGATAAATGATATCAGTGGCGGTAAATTACAAGCTAGAATTTTAAATGTTGGCGGAGATAAGCCAAATCAAATCATGCTTCAATCAGGCAACACTGGTGCAACACAGACTATTAAATTTTCAAATGATACGGCTGGTGTTTTAGATAAGCTTGGCTGGGATAGTACACAGTTTCAGGATAAAGATGCAAATGGCACTCTACTAACAAATCCTGATGGCACACCAAAGATGACATCAAATTTTGAAAAAAATAGAATTTTAAAGGCACAAGATGCGGAATTTACATATAACGGAGTAAATGTAAAAAGAAGCAAAAACACCTTCAACGACTTAAGGCCGGGAATTTCTATTACATTAAATGAAACTGGTAAAACAAACGTAAGCGTCTCTCAAGATACAAAAGAGGTAATAAAAGCGGTTGAAGAATTTATCAAAGACTACAACCTAATGACCATGAACCTTGGTATAGCTACAAAATATGACGAGGAAAAAGGAGCTGGCACTTTCCAAGGCGTTAGCGAAATTTCAAGCTTAAGATCAAACATTGGTCGTCTTGTAAATGGACAAGATAGCGAAGGCAAAGCATTAAGCAAATATGGCATAGTGCCTGATAAAGACGGACAGCTTCAGCTTGATCTAAATAAACTAAATGCAGCTCTTAGCAAAGATCCTGAAGAGATTCAGAAATTTTTCATGGGATCAAGCAAGATCGAGCCAATAAGCTATATGGGAGCATCGACTGTTAGCGCTGGAGCACTAGACATAAAAGCTGGTGATCTTACGATAAACGGCAAGTCAGTTACATTCTCAACTACAGCCACAGCCACAGCCGAAGAGAACGCACTAAAGCTTCAACAAGCTATAAATGACGCTGGCATAACTGGGGTTACAGCTAGTCTTGATAAAAGTGGCAAAAGAATCGTCTTAAAAAGAAGCGATGGCGAAAATATCGAGGTAAAAGGTAAAAATTCAGCCTTAACAACTCTAGGCATGAATGAAGCTACTATAAATCCAGTAACCAAAAAGACAGATGGGCTATTTACAAAGTTAGCTAAAATGCTTGATGGTGTCGTTGGCAAAAGTGGCACGATGGTTGCTATGCAAAATCAGTTAAAAGACGAAAACGAGTCGATCACAAAAAACAAAGAGAGCACACAAAAGCTTTTAGATGAGAAATACACAACAATGCAAGAGCGTTTTATTAAGTATAACGCTATCATCGCGAGTTTAGAAAATCAGTTCTCAACACTAAAATCAATGATCGATGCAGAGATAAATAGCAGAAAATAAGAGAGAAAGATGAATCAAAGTGCATATAGTGCATACGCACAGTCTAGTTTTGGGGGCATAGAGTCCCCAACTAAATTAATAGAAATGCTTTATGATGGAATTTTAAAATTTATATTTCGTACAAAAAAGGCGATAGAAGCTGGAGATATAGAGAAAAAAGTTTATTATATTAATAGGACAAACGCTATTTTTGTTGAGCTTTTAAATTCGCTTGATTATTCTCAAGGCGACGTAGCTCACTATCTTAGCGGCCTTTATACAAGACAAATGCAGCTTCTTGCTATGGCAAATATACAAAACGATGTCGCAGCCTTAAATGAAGTAACCAATGTCGTAAAGCAACTATCTGAAGCATGGAGAGAGGTAACTTCAGGTGAATAGTTGGATCAATGAATTTAAATTAGCATTGATAAACGAAGACACGAGCAAGATAGCTGCTTTGTCAGAAAATTTTAGTGAAGATATGTTTACAAGCCTAGCTCTAGCGCAAGAAGCACAAGCACTAATTGGCGGTGCAATAGAGCTTTTAAAAAGCAAGTCTTCACACATCCAAAATGAGCTTATAAAACTACAAAAAGCTCAAAAATACGTAACAAACTAATCTGTTTTTATAAATTTAAAGGCACGGCGTTAAGCCGAGTTCTGTCTTGAGCGATCATTTATCTACGCTTGCTTTTACAAACAAGCTCTAGCGAAGGGTTTTAATATAAGACCAAAACCATCCCTTCTTGCTGCAGGTTGGGTTTATATGGCCACGCAAGTTACCAAGCGTGCCGGTGGGCTCTTACTCCGCCGTTTCACCTTTACCGCCGAAGCGGAAGTCTACTTTCTGTTACACTATCCCTTAGGTTTCCCTAGCCATCCGTTAGATGGAACCTTGTCTTATCGCAGCTCGGACTTTCCTCTTTTTCAAAAATCAAAAGCGATCGCTTACCGTGCCAGAGCGAAATTATAGCGGCTTTGGCTTAAATTTCTAGCTTTAAAAGCTTTAGACTTTTAACTTTATGTTTTTTATTTAAAAGGCAGATTTGCAAACAGATAGAGTGCTTTGAGTAAATATTTAGCGTATGTTTTGTTAAAAATTTATCTCAAAGCGCAATAAATTCAGCATTATTTATAGGTCGTAAATCGTACAAATTCCCAAATTTCTCCATTATCTCGTGCGTGGCCTGCGTAAAAGGCTCGCAACCAAAGTGCGGTACGATGTAAAAATCAACCAAATTTAACCCTGTAAAATCACTCGTTTTCGCGCTATTTTCATCCATCAGCGTAGCATATCTCGTATCTGGTGCGGCCACGATCGCTCCCGCCGACTCACCGATATAAATTTTGCCCGCTTTGACTGCATTTTTTATAGCTTGGGCGGCACACGATTTTCGCAGCTCGTTAAGCAGATAAAATGTATTTCCACCGCTAACGTAAATGATATCACACTGACTAATGGCAGATAAAATTTCATCTTCACAAGATGGCTCATCTTGGCTAGATACTAGTGCCGCCGAATTCTTGGCGCAAGAGACGTCAAGGCGTCTTAGCTTCGCACCAAAATTTTCTAAAATTTCCACCGCTTCGCCGACGTAGAAATTTACCTCTTCAAATTTGGCCGCAGTATCTATAAAAACAATATCTTTGCCTTGAAAATTTACCACTTCATTAATCTTGCTCGCAACCTCCGCAAAGTAAGAGCAAAGAAAAATATTTGCCATTTTTAATCCTTTTAAAATATAAATTTGTAAACCCATTATATCCAAACGAGCCTAAAAACGCTTGTATTTCACGTCGCTCGCGTCTTGCTCCACGGATAAATTTTAGCAATTTAAGATATGGATGTTGGTATAAAAATTTGATAAATTTTTCCTCAAATTTGAGCTTAAAACGACAATGTAAAGTTTTTGCACCGCTTGGCTCACAGCTTTTAAAGAGCATTAGGCGAGGCAGATTTTGATTTACAAAATTTAAGAAAGTTAAGGCGAAGTTTTGCGAGATGGTTTTAAATGTTTTATGTGCCACTATGCTCGGTAGCTAAACAAAAGAAGTAAATTTCGTCCAAAAATAAGGCATACAGCCTATCGCAGAGTAAAATTTATACTCTGCTTGCACTTGCGAGCATAGATGCAAAAATCATTTAAAAGCGCTCGCAAGACAAGCCGCCGCCCTACTCAAAGATATTTTTATGCAAGATTTCTTCTAGCACAACAGTCGCGTAGCTTCCTTTTTGCAGCGTAAAATTTATCGTAAAGTGCGCTTTTTCCTCGTTATATTTGTAGCTCGTATCCTCCAAATAGCACCACGCAAAGCGCCTTGAGCCCGTCATTTTAGATTTATATTCATTTGCCTGCGCGAAAATTTGATCCTCAACCATTCTCGCCGCACCCTGCGCCTCATACGCCTTCGCGCCCGCGATCAACCCGCAGCTAGTGATATCTCTAGCGTCAAAGCGCGCGCCCTCTGCGTCCAAATCCTCGCACAAAAAGCACTTGCCGTGCGGATAGTGACCCAAAACTTCGCCCTCAATTAGCTTAAAAAATCTCTTTTGCGATTTTAAATTTTTCAAATTTTCGCCGCTCAGATACGGGTAAATTTGAGCTAGCTCAGAGAGGCTAAAATCCTGCGCAAATCTCGAAATCTCCACGCGTTTGCTAAGCCAACGGTTAAAAAGATCGCTTTGATATGCCGAGATCAAAAAGTCGTTTAACTTTGGATTTTTACTCTTTTTGCCGTTTATCGTCCCGTTTTTAAGTAGCTCCAGTCCAGTTTCAGCATTATCGCCAAATTTACCAAAACGCTGATAGCCAAAGTAGTTTGCATAGCCCATTTTATCGATACTAACAAATGCTTGCTCTAGCTTTTTGGCATTACTTGGTAGCACCTTTTTTAAGCGAATGAAAAAGCTATTTCCCTTTAGATGTCCGATGCGAAGCTTATTTTGATGCACATTTAGGCTTAAAATTTTCATCTTTTCGTGACTAAAGTTTGCTAGATTGCTCTCAAATTTACGTGGCATCGAGATAAACTGAGTCGTCATGCCTTGCTTGTCCTTTAGCCCAGCGTAGCCAAAATCACGCATCTTAGCTCCTGTAACCTCGCTTAAGACATGCAAGGCCTCTTGTGTCGTCATATCTTTTTTAGAAATTTCAACGATTAAGTGCTCACCGTCACCGCTAAACTCATAAAGTGGTATTTCGCGCACGACAAAATCATCTGAATTTTTAGAAAAGTAGGCCTCGATAGGCGCATGAGTGAGTGCATAAAGTGGCTTAAAAGTGGTGGCTTCTTGCATTTTGTCTTAACCTTTTGTGTGAAATTTTTGCAAAGATACTAATCTTTGTCCTAGTTTTTGCGGCAATCCTTTTAATAGCATTTAAATTTTTAGGACTAAAGGTAAATAAAACCTCGTACTCCTCGCCGCTACTAAGCTCGGATCTGCTTAGTTTTTTTGTAAATTTAGCGCCCTTTTTGCTAGCTTTTAAAAGCCTAACAAGATCAGCATTTAGTCCATCTGAGATATCCATAGCGGAGTTTATAAGATGAGCTGCTTCGTAAAAAAATTTATCTCTTAAGATAGGCTTTTTAAACCGTGAGTTTTTTGAAATTTGGCCAAGCCTAAGAAGTGAATTTAGCCCCTTTTGACTACCTCCAAGCTCGCCTGTAAATGCCACCAGATCGCCAAATCTAGCATTTTTTCTAATCACAGCTTTACCATTTAGCTCGCCAATTACACTAACACTTATATTTAAAATTTTACTACTTATCGTGTCGCCACCGATTATCTTTACGCCAAACTCTTCGCAAGCTCTGTTTATGCCGCCACTTAGCTCTTTAATTTGCTGCGGCGAAAAATTCTTTGGCAAGCTAAGTCCAAGAAGCACAAATTTTGGCCTAGCATTCATCACGATCGTATCTGAAAAATTTACGATCATCGCCTTATAGCCGATCTCTTCAAGGCTTAGCCAGCCATGCTTAAAGTGCGAATTTTCAGCAAAAATATCCTTGCTAAAGACCTGCTTGCCAAGCACGGCCGCATCATCGCCAATATAAGCGTTACCAAAGCATTCAATCGTGAAATTTTCTTTATCCATCGGGCCATTATAATGAAACTCCTTTTAATTTTAGGATAAAATAAGCCAAAAAAGGAGCCAAATGCAAAAAATAGAAATTTTTAGATTTAATGCAAAAAAGGATATTTTGTCGTATTTTAAACCATATTTTTTAGAAATTTTAGATTACACAAACCTTGACGAGCTATTTTTGCATGTTAAAAAAATTGATCCCTATTTTCAGCCAATAACTGGCTTTGTGAAAGTAAATGATGTCGTAGTGAGCACTGCTGAACCATTAGTAAATTTATATAAAAAAATTGCAGACGAGCTTGTGATTTCGCCACTTGATGAAAAAAGAGCGGTTTTAGATCTTGAGATAAACGATGATGACTTTTGGGAGAAATTTAAGCCATTTGATAAATTTTGCGATCAAGCAGACAAAGAATTTTATGCAAGCTTAAAGCCATATTTTTATGCTGATTTTGTGAGAGACTATGAGCCAAATTTTATAGGTGCAGCTGCTATCATACTGGCTCAACATCTTTATAAGAAAGAAAAAAATGATGAGATCATGAGGCTTATCAACAATGAAAATGGTATTTTGATAGCTTACAAGATTAATGATTTTATCTTTGGTGGAAGCGAAATTTATAACGAAGCGATTAGGTTTTTTAAAGAAATTTTAGAGATAAAAGAGAATGAAACCTCAAAAAATGAGCTTGAAAAGATAAAGAGCTTGGATAAATTTAAAGAGTTCAAAATAGCCGTAAGCGATAAAATCCCTGTAAATTTAGATAAATTTAGAGCAAATTTTATAAATCTAAACATCAAAATTCCTTGTGGATTTGAACTTTTAAAAGTAAACGAAAAGCTTGCATTTGCACTTGCAAGTAAGATTATTTTTAATGCGTTTGATAGTGGGGCTGATTTTTTACTAGCTAGCAATGAGGCTGAGTTTTATATATTTGACACGCTTTCAAAAAAGCTTGAAAAATTTACAAACAGAAGTTTGCAGGATTTTTATATTTTAAGAGTTAGCGAACTGATCGAGCTTGAAAATGGCAAAATTCCAGGAAGCCTAAAAGAGCATACGCTAAAAGTAAATCTAGTCTAAAACTAGAGAATTTATTTTTGCAAAGTCGCATTTTGCTCGCTTAAGGCTTCTTCTTTTTCGTCTTCTTGCCTTATCTCATCGTACCTTGCTTTGGCGTTTTCATAAACACCAGCTGGAAGGCTTATGTTTAAATCGTCCCTTAAGCTCATCACATCATCGCAAGCATTTTGGTAGCCAAGGTCGCAGCTTTTCATATAATAACTCACGCCAAGCTCGATATTTGAGTGTTTTTTTAGATCACTATCCATTTGCTCATTTATCTCTTCATTTACAAACATATCACCCAAAGCCTCGCACGAAAGCACATCTTTTTGCTCACAGCCATCATAGAAAATTTCATACGCAGTTGCGTAATCTCCGGCATTTAGCGCCTCAATACCTCTGTCATAATCATCGATGTCAAAGCTAAATGCTAAACTTAAAGCTAGGATTAAAAAAACTATCTTTTTCATATAAAGCTCGGTGCATCGTTTGAAAATAGTATGAGATCGCCAGCACGCGTATTTTGAGCTAGAATTTCTTGCATTTTATTTTTATCCTTTAAGATGATGATCTTTGGCTTTATGATGTGTTTTAGCAAAACTTCGGCGTTTAGTGAGCTTGTAATGATGACAAGATCGAAAATTTCATTTATCACCTTGGCTAAACTTGCATTTTGCTCCGCATCACTTTCTACGATACCAGGTGTTAGCAGCACTTTTCTGCCAGCATAGGTGCTTACTAGCTCGTAGCTTGCGCTCATGCCTGAGAAATTCCCATTAAAACTATCGTCAATTATCAACTTACCGCCAGCCTCGATCTTGCTTAGGCGGTGCTCGACGTTTTTCATCTTAGATAGCGCTCTATCTACCGCCTCATCGCTCATTTTTAGGTATTTTGCCACCTTTATACAAACGGCTAAATTTGTAGCATTAAATTTACAAAGCAGCGGCGAAGCGTAACTCTTGTCATCAAGCATAAATGAAATTCCATCTAAATTTGCATTTATATCTTTTAGACTTTCATCGTAAATTTCTAAATTTTGGCTTGGCTCTTTCTTTGTCGAGCTATGTAAAAATGCCATTTGCAAACGAGCGCTTTGAAGTGCTTCAAGCTTGGTAGAGCGGATATTATCAAGCGTTTTAAAATACTCAATGTGCTGTGCGCCGATCTCGCCAACGATGACGATTTGCGGGTTTAGAAATTTTGTGATCTCTAGGATGTCGCCCTTTAGCCTAGCACCTGCTTCTGCGATGTAAATTTGCGTTTGCTCGCTTAAATTTTCATTGATGTCTTTAATTATGCCAGCCATTGTATTTACACTGCGTGGTGTTTTATAGCAGACGAAGCTATCTTTTAAAATTTCAAATAAGAAATTTTTGATACTAGTTTTGCCGTAGCTTGCTGTGATCAAGATGATTTTTAGATCTTTATTTGCACCCAGTTTTTTAAGTGCCTTGTTTTTAAAGCCTTGAAATTTTATCTTTTCTAAAATTTCACTAAAAAATAGGCTCACAACCAAGACAAAAAGTGGCATCGGAGCCAAAAACGCCTTGTGAATGATGAAATTTAGAGCGTAGTTTAAGATAATAGCGCAAGTAAGGATTACAAAAAAGTGCTTGATCCTGCCAGTAATTACTAGCTTTTTATCAAGCTTTTTGTGCCAAAGATAAAGAGCTGGCAAAAGTGCAAAGTAAAAATAGATAAAAAACCACTTGCCAGTCATGTAAAATAGCACCAAAGGCACGATGAAGAAAAGGACGTGCCAAGCAGGCTTTGTGAAGTGAAAGAGTACGCGCTCAGGCCTATATGAAAACCACTGAAAGCAAGTAATCACATAAAAAGCGAGCGCAAAGATGAACAAAACTGTGCTTATGCTTAAAAATATATTCATCTTATCTCCTCAATACCGCTCTCATCGTCAAGTACAACATTTTTTGCTTCATTTGGCTCAAAATTTATCCCTTTTTCTATCTCGTCACTTATAAATTTAGCGTGAAGTAAAAAGAAAAAATGATCACCACTAAGCGGAAAAAATGAACTATTTTTTATGAGCTTATGTATACTCTCCCCGCTTGTTATGGGCGTTGCCTTATCATTTTCGCCCCAAAATATCAAAGCTTTGCCACTAAAGCTGGCAAAATGCTTTGTAAAATCCTCATCAACGACGTTTTTTAGGGTCTCATACATCACTCTACTCATACCGCTTACATCTTTTGTGGCAAAGAGTTTATAAAATTTTCCAAATCCAAAAAGCTTAAAAATTTTAAAAATAGTGATCTTTGCGCGCACGATAAATGGCTTTTTAACAACTATACCGGCTGAGCTTAAAAGCACAAGATGTGGCGGTTTTAGAAGCGTTGCGACCTTGCCACCAAAGCTATGACCTACGATGATATCTGGCTTTATGCCAAGCTCATCACAGAAATTTTCAACAATTTTTGCATAATCGCTTGTTTTTAAAGGATCAGTAATTGAGCTTTTACCAAAGCCTGGCATATCGATATAAACGTGGCACAGCTCGCTCAAATATGAGCCAAAAGCTTTTTTCATTATCTCTTTATTAGCGCCCCAGCCGTGCAAGAAAAGCACTATTTTTTTACATTTTGGATTTACTACTTCGTAGCTGATCTCATACTCGTCTGAGCCGTATTTTACCGCCCTACTCGCCATCGTTCTCTCTTTTTTTTGCAGTATAAATACTCTCAAGCACGCTCACTGCTTCGCAAAGGCGCTCATACTCTTCCATATTTAAAAGCACCGCTTCAAATTTATTATTTTTAACGATGACAGCGCGCTTTAGCTCGCTAGCTCCCACACGAGAAAGGACAGAGCTAAAATTTCTAACCACCTCAGTTGCCGTATAAATTTCATCTTTTGTAAAAGTTACCATTGTCGCTCTTTGTGTAAAATTTTACGTAAAATATCACAAACTACTTTATAATCTACTAAATGGTCTAAATTTTCCCGCGACCTTTTACTGAAGTGATCGAGTTTATGAAGCTATAATCGATCTTTATATTACGCTCTCTTGGAAGTGAGTTTGCAAGAGCATTTAAAGTACTCTCAAAATCCTCAAATAGATAGTTTGCAAGGCTTCCTGGATTTGGATTTATCTCATTTAGATAGACCTCATCATCTATCACAAAAAAGTCGCATCTAATGATCGCTCCGTCAAATCCACAATCATAAATTTTTGAAAAGTTAAATTTAAGCTTTTGCTTTAGCTCTTCAGAAATTTCAGCCTCTTTTACCTTGTTTTCATTTGAAAAGCTAAGATATTTTTGCTCGTAGTCAAGAAATTCTTTCTTTTTTGGCTCTTCGATGATAGAAAATTTTATCTTTCCATCTATCTTACAGCCTGCAAGGTTGTACTCTTTTACTCCCTTTATAAAAGGCTCGACAAGCACATCCTTGTCAAACTCAAATGCTACGTCTTTTGCATAAGCTAGTTCGCTGGCGTCATGCACTATATTTACGCCGATGCTACTTCCAAGTCTTGCTGGCTTTAAGATAATAGGATAGTGAAATTTTGGCTGGCTCTCACGAGTTAGCATCTCATAATCAAGCATCTTTACACCAGCTTTTTGCGCTAGAAATTTAGTAAGCTCTTTGTTGTAGCTAAGTGCGCTTGCTTCAAGCCTTGGACCTATATATTTTATGCCGTAAAAGTCAAAAAGTGCCGCTATCTTGCCATCTTCACCGTCCATGCCGTGGATCAAATTTACAATAACATCGCACTCTACTTTTTTATCGCCAAAGAGAGAGTGTATGAAAAATCCACCCTTAGACAAAATGAGCTTTTTTGAATTTTTGTATTTACCAGAGCTAAAGAAATTTGCTCTCATATCTTTTTGCTCAATAAGATAAAAATCTCTATTTGTGTCGCAAAATATAAATTTTAGCTCTTGTTTTAGGACATTTTTTAAAACTATCGCACTAACTATGCTTATCTCATGTTCATAGCTCTTTGCTCCAAATACCACACCTAAATTCATCTTTTTAATCCTTATCCTAATTTTTTTAATGCTTCTTTTATAAGATCGCTCGTATTTTCACTCTTGCACTCAGGCAAAATTTTCACTATCTTCTCACGTTTAAAGCCAAGCGCCTCAAGTGCCAAAAGTGCCTCATTTTGGTAGCTTGGCACGCTCTCATCACTTATAAGTTTTGCGTCGCTTAGCTCGGCTATTATGCGTCTAGCCGTCTTTGGTCCGATGCCTGGCACGCTTTTAAAAGTGTCAGCATCGCCGCTTATTATGGCATTTGTAAATGCTTGCGAGCTAAGACTTGAGCAAACTGCCATAGCCGTGCTAGCTCCGATGCCATTTAGCTTTATAAGCATCTCAAACATCTTTTGCTCGTTTGCGTCTAAAAAGCCGTAGAGTAAATTTGCATCCTCTCTTATGATCTGTGTTATGGCAAGCTCGACTTTTTCGCCCTTGCTAAGCTTGGCCGAGCAAAAAAGCGAGATAAAAATTCCATAGCTTACGCCGCTATTTGTTTTAAGTATCACAAATGCGGGATCTTTTCTGCTGACGATACCTTCGATCGCTTTTATCATCATTTAACCTTTTATTATTAAAAATTTGTATCTGTGTAGTCTTCTAATTTATTTGACTTTTTGATCTTATACTCAGCCTCATCGCCATCGCAGATCTTCTCCAAAGTAATAGCATGAGCGGTTTCATTTTGTTTTGAGATATAAGTGACATTTTGTGGAGGATCAACGATAACAAATCTAATCTCATTTAGTTCAACCCAGTTGCCTCTATTTATCACTTTTGCAGAAAATATTCCATTTTGCATGATCTCAAGCTCATCTTTTAGAGTAGCTAGCAACTCTTTTTTATCTTTAAAAATTTTTAACAAAGTGTTATATTCATTGACTAGACCTTGATACTCTTTTAGCTTTTTCATAAAGGTAACTGGCGGTATCACTTTAGCTTTTGAGAGCTCTTCTACCTTTGCTTTTATGGTATAAATCGAGTCTTTATTTTCATTTATGACATTTTTCTTTGTTTCAATATTTTTTAGAAGTGAGGCAAGCTCTGCTTTTGTATATTCGATCTTATTTAATTGCTCTTGCGTAGCCTCAGCACTTTCAGGCATTTTGCTAGTATCGATTATAAATTTATTGTCAGTGCCCCTTAGATATCTTACGTCTATTAAGTGTGAAGCTGTGATAGTGCAGTTTGAGCCAAGCGTATTTATTTGGATATTTTGAGCAGTTATAGAGCCACCAACGACGCTATTTATCTTAACTCTTTTTGCTACGACGTTTCCGCCTTCTAGCCTATCTATCTCGACATTTTCAGCTTCAACCTTACCGATATGGATAGAAATTTTTGCATTCTTTGCATAAATTTTAGCCTTTTGGTGTGTTTGACCGCCGATTATTACTTCATTTGCTTTAACCATCGCATTTGCACCGACATTTCCTTTAACCTCGATCTCGTCAGCCTCCACGATGATACCAGTGCCGATGGCATCTTTTATAGTATCGGTTTCCCTAACCACCAAAGTCACATTTGTATCAGTACCTGCTTGAATAGAGCCAGTTGTTTTAAAATTTGCTTCATTTATCTCTATACGCTCTTCAATATCAAATGAGCCATTTTTCTCAACTACATATCCTGATTTTTTAGCGATATATATTATGCTATCGTCATTTTCTACTCTCTCTATATTTTCGCTTATACTTATCTCTTTGCCAGTATCTTCTTTTGGCTTTTCTACTGCTAATAATTTGCCTCTCGCATCACGGCCATTTTGCCCTTCGTGAGACTTTTTCTCTTCCATTATCACTTCATCTTGTGCCACGCCAAAAACAAAACCTCTATCAGCGTAATCAATCTTATCTTCCTCTTTTATCGCATCAAGTTTATCTTTGTAGTAGTAAAGTATCTTTGCATCGGTAGCTTTTTTTGGATTTATACCTTGTGTTATGTTTAGTATGTAGTCTTTATCAAGTTCGCCCTTTACATGCACAACTGAGGCGATTTGTTTTAACTCGTCTTTTAGTTTGCCAATCCTTATACCTATTAAAATTTGAGCTTTCATAAGCTGTTTGGCGATATATTCAAAAAGTTTATCTTCGTAATGCTGTTCGTATTCACAATCTTTTGTAGCTTTTACCTTTGCGACTACTTTTGTAACTGTTGAATTTACGCCGATTTCTATCTTTGGAAGCTTTGGCACAGCATTTAGCCTAACATCAAAAAATTCCACATCATAGACCTGCTCGATCTCTAGCGTCTCGTCAAGATAAAATGTGTTGTCATCAAAAAAGCTTAAATTTTCTTCAGGGACAAAAACTGGCTCGACGTTATCTTTATTTTTGTAGTAAGTTAAGATATTTGAGAGTTTAAAGTCTATAAATTCCACCGGCACGCTATATTGTTTGCTTAGCTCTTTAAGCGATAGATAAGGCGTAGAAGTTTGAATTTGCGTTGGCGGTAAAAATCTCTCGTTTTCTTGCACGTTCTCGCTCAAATTTGATCCATTTCACATAAAATTTTGGCTCTTATTATCTCTAAAACTTTATTAAATTTGGGTTATGTAAGCTTTAAAGCATCTTTTGTTACTATTGCGTTTTAAATTTACTAGGTGGGCGATGTTTATAAAAGGCTTTTTTTCAAACTCAGTTGGCATCATGACTTCAAGGATTTTAGGGCTTATAAGAGATCTTTTAACGGCTTCTATCCTTGGTGCTGGCATATTTAGCGACCTTTTTTTCATAGCATTTAAGATACCAAATTTATTTCGCCGTATCTTTGGCGAGGGCGCTTTTACACAGGCATTTTTGCCAAATTTTACAAATAACAAGAAAAAAGCGATCTTTCAGGCTGAAATTTTCATCAAATTTCTACTTTTTATAGGCGTTTTGACGCTTCTTGTAAATTTATTTACGCCCTACTTTATAAAGATCATCGCAAGCGGTTTAAGCGAGCAAAATATCATAGATGCAGTGCCGCTTGTGCGTATAAATTTCTACTATCTAGCCCTTGTTTATATCGTCACTTTCATGGGTGCACTGCTTCAGTATAAAGGGCACTTTGCAACGACTGCGTTTTCTACTGTGCTACTAAATTTAGCCATGATCGCATCGCTACTTTTAGCTCGTGGCAAGAGTGAGAGCGTGGTCGCACTTTATCTTAGTTTTGGTGTCGTTGCAGGCGGCATCTTGCAGGTTTTGGTGCATCTAATCGCTATGAAATTTAACGCCTTAAATAAAATTTTTTGGGGTGGCCTAAGCGGATATTTTAAAGGCAAAAGAGCGCAGAGCAAAGGCTTTTTTATAAATTTCTATCACGGCTTGCTTGGCTCAAGTGCTATGCAGATAAGCGCATTTATGGATACTTGGCTAGCTAGTTTTTTGGTAAGTGGCTCAATAAGCTACCTCTTTTATGCAAATAGAATTTTTCAGCTCCCGCTTGCCATCTTTGCGATCGCACTCTCTCAGGCACTATTTCCAAAGATCACCAGACTTTTAAAGCAAAAAGACGAAGCAAACGCCATAGTTTGGACGAAAAAGAGCTTTTATCCGCTCCTTTGTGCCCTGCTAGCAGCCACGATCACAGGCGTTGTGCTAAGTGAGTTTATCATCTGGCTCTTGTTTGAGAGAGGGAATTTCGTAAGAGCAAACACCATTGAGTGCGCCAAGGTGCTAAGTGCTTATTTGGTGGGGCTTACGCCATTTGGACTGGCTAAAATTTTCTCACTTTGGCTCTACGCAAATATGAAGCAAAAAGAGGCAGCCAAAATTTCTATCATCTGCCTTGTGGCAAATTTGATCCTAGCTGTCATTTTGATGCAGAAATTTGGAGCAGCTGGCCTTGCATTTGCAAGCTCGCTTGGGGGATTTTTGCAGCTTATTTTATATATAAGAGCCTTTGGGGCTAAGCGATTTTTAGCTATAATCGAGCCTAAATTTATAGCCGCTATCGCTTTTGCGGCGGTTTTGCTCTATTTTGGTTTAACATTTTTAAAGGATATATTTAATGCGAATTTTTGATACTTCTAAAAGAGAAAAGGTTGAGTTTAGCCCGATCAAAGATGGCGAAGCTAGCATCTATCTGTGCGGTCCAACGGTCTATGACGACGCGCATTTGGGACATGCAAAGTCAGCCGTTAGCTTTGATCTTTTAAGAAGGGTCTTAAAAGCGCTTGGCTACAAGGTCAAATTTGCAAGAAACTACACCGACATCGACGATAAAATTTTAAATAAAATGGCGCAAACCGGACAAAGCCTAGAAGAGATCACAAGCAAATATATAGCACACTATGAGAGCGACATGGGCGCTTTAAACGTGCTTGATCCAGACTTTAAACCAAAGGCTACGCAGTGCTTGGAGGCGATCATTAACTACATCAAAGTGCTTATGGATAGAGGTGTGGCGTATAAAACGAGCGATGGAATTTACTTTGATACGAGCAAGGATAGTGGCTATTTTAGCATTAGCGGCAAGGACAACAACACCGATCTAATCGCACGCGTAGTATGTTTTTGCGAGAAAAGAGATGAAAAAGACTTTGTGCTTTGGAAATTTGACGAGAAATGGTACGAGAGCCCATTTGGCAAGGGTCGCCCTGGCTGGCACACTGAGTGCGTGGCGATGATAAGAGAATTTCTAAGCGATAAAGAAAATGATAAATTTGAGATCGACATCCACGCTGGCGGTATCGACCTACTCTTTCCGCACCACGAAAATGAAGCTAGCCAGTGCAGATGCGCCTATCACAAAAATTTAAGCAAATACTGGATGCACAATGGCTTTATAAAGGTAAATAACGAAAAGATGAGCAAGAGCCTAAACAACAGCTTTTTTGTAAAAGACGCCCTAAAAAACGTTCATGGCGAAGTGCTTAGATATTACCTGCTTACGAGCCATTATAGGGCTCATTTTAACTATTCAGATGAAGATCTAGTAGCTTCAAAAAAGAGACTTGATAAAATTTATCGCCTCAAAAAAAGAGTTGATGGCGTGCAAGTAGGCATGGCAAATGAGAGTTTTAAAAATGAGCTGCTTGAGGCGCTAAGCGATGATCTAAACGCTTCAAAAGCGCTTGCAAGTGTCGATGAGTTTGTAAAAACGGCCAATGAAAGACTTGATAGTAATCCAAAAGATAAAGCATATAAGGCCGAAGTAGCGGCAAATTTAGAGCTGATAGGCGAAATTTTAGGCATTGCTATCACAAACTATGTGGAGTATTTTCAGTTTGGCATAACTGGCGAGCAAAAAGAGCAAATTCAAAAGCTTCTTGATGAGCGCGCGGTAGCTAAAAAGGAGAGAAATTTCGCAAGAGCTGATGAGATAAGAGATGAGCTAGCAAAAATAAATATCTCTATCATGGATACGCCAAATGGCGCAGTTTGGGAGAGAAATAATGAATAATTTTGGCTTAAAAGATGTGCTAAAGCGCTTTGGCCCGTATTTTAAAGACTACATTCCACACTTTATCCTAGCCTTTATAGGTATGGGGCTTGCAAGTGGTGGAACAGCAGTCAGTGCGTATCTGGTGGAGCCAGTACTTAATAAAATTTTTGTTGAAAAAAACGAAACACTGCTTTATTTGTTACCATGTGCGATCATCGCTATTTATCTGTTAAAAAATATAGGCACATTTATGCAGGCTTATTTTACGGCATATATCGGCCAAGATACGATTAGAAGATTTCGTGAAAAGATGGTCGAAAATTTACTAAATTTGGACATGAAATTTTTTAATGATTTTAGAACAGGCGAGCTAATAAGCAGAACCACGAACGACATAGAGCGCATAAGATCTATTGTTTCAAGTTTCATACCTGAGCTTATTAGAGAGCTTGTAACTATCATGGGTCTGCTTTGTGTAGTCATATATCAAAGCCCTAAATTGGCGTTTTTTGCACTTGTGGTCATGCCAGTAGCCATTTATCCGATCTCGCGCCTTGCAAAGAAGATGAAAAAAATTTCAAAGCAGTCGCAAGAAAAGACATCCGATATCACTTCAGCCTTGAGTGAAATTTTTACAAATATCGAGATCATCAAGGCAAATAATGCCCAAAAATACGAGCATTCACGTTTTGTTGAAGAAAATAACAAATTTTTTAAGTTAAACCTTAAAACCGTAAAAATCGAGCAATTAGTAAGCCCACTAATGGAAACAATTGGCTCAATTGGCGTAGCTGCTGTCATCATAATAGGCGGCAAAGACGTCATCGACGGAAATATAAACATGGGTGCTTTCTTTTCATTTTTAACTGCGCTTTTCATGCTCTACACCCCTCTAAAACGTATCGTAAATATATACAATAAAATGCAAGATGCGATCGCTGCAAGCGAGAGAACCTTTTTCTTGATAGATAAAGTAAGCCAGATAAAAGATGGCGAAAAAGTATTAAGTGAAGAGATAAATTTAATTAAATTTAATGATGCCTGCCTAAGCTACGGCAATAAAGAGGTTTTAAAAGGTATAAATTTGGAGGCTCGTAAATCAGAATTTATAGCCCTTGTTGGCTCAAGTGGTGGCGGAAAAACCTCGCTCATGAATCTACTTATGAGATTTTACGACGTAAATAGCGGCGAAATTTTAATAAATGATACAAATTTAAAAGATATCAAGATCCACTCACTTCGCCAAAATATTGGCCTTGTAACACAGCGTGTCTATATCTTTAATGATACGATTGCTAAAAATGTAGCTTATGGCAGAGAATTTGACGAAGAAGCAGTCGTAAATGCTCTAAAAATGGCAAATGCCTATGAGTTTGTAAGCAAGCTTGATGATGGTATCCACACCATTTTAAACGAATTTGGCACAAACCTTTCAGGCGGTCAAAGACAACGCATCGCAATAGCAAGAGCACTTTATCAAAACCCACAAATTCTTATCTTTGACGAAGCTACTTCAGCGCTTGATAACGAGAGTGAAAAAGAGATCACAAAGGCTATAAACAACCTAAGAAACAAAAAGATCATCTTTGTCATCGCTCACCGTCTAAGCACGGTTGAGAGTGCTGATAAGATCGCGGTTTTAAGTGGTGGAAAGGTCGTTGATATCGGAAGTGATGAAGAGCTTAGCAAGAGAAATGAAATTTATGCAAAACTTAAAGGCAAAGCCTTAGTTTAAGGCGATTTTTGCTAAGATTTGCATAAATTTTTAGGCATTTTAAAGAGGTTAAAATGAGCTTAAACTACGATACTTTAAAATCTATATTTTTTAAATTTGATCCTGAAACTGCCCATAAAATAGCAGAACTTGCAATGATCGGAGCAAATAAAATTTTTCCAGGATCATTAAGCTTTGTAGCAAATAAGTGCGTGGTCGATGACAATGCACTAAAACAAAATTTATTCTCAAGCACTTATCACAACCCAGTTGGTATAGCTGGGGGCTTTGATAAAAACGCCACAATGTTTGAAGCGCTCACAGCTCTTGGATTTGGGTATTTAGAATTTGGCACATTTACTCCAAAACCTCAACCTGGCAACGACAAACCAAGACTTTTTAGGCTCGTAGACGAAGAGAGCATCCAAAATGCGATGGGCTTTAACAACGACGGCTGTGAGACTATTAAAAATAGAGTCAAAAAACTTTATCCTTATACTTTACCTATCTGGGCAAACATCGGTAAAAACAAGGTTACACCAAACGAAGACGCAATAAAAGACTATGAAATTTTAGTAAAGGAATTTAGTGAAATTTGCGACACATTTGTCATAAACGTCTCATCGCCAAATACACCAAATTTAAGAGCTTTGCAAGATGAGAGCTTCATAAAAGAGCTTTTTAGTGTCATTTTACCACTTACTAAAAAGCCAATCATCTTTAAAATCGCTCCTGATATGAGTCACGAAGATGCGATCAATCTTTGCAGCTGCGCTGTAGAAAACGGTGCTAGTGGCGTGCTTGTCTCAAATACAAGCGTTGATTACTCACTCTCTCACTCGTCAAATTTAAAGGATTTTGGCGGACTAAGCGGTAAGGTAATCGCTAAAAAGTCAAAAGAGATATTTAAAGCCGTGGCAGACGAGCTTTACGGCAAGACGACGCTTATCGCATGTGGCGGCATAGATAGCGGTGCAGAGGCTTATGAGCGCATAAAAATGGGAGCAAATTTGGTCCAAATTTTTACAAGCTTTATCTTTAAAGGGCCAATGATCGCAAGAGATATAAATTTAGAAATTTTAGAACTTTTAAAAAGAGATGGCTTTGCCTCTATTAGCGAAGCGGTCGGCATAGATGTTAAAAAATAAAAGGCAAAAGATTGATAAAATTTAATAAAACAAAACTAGAAAACGGACTAGAAATTTATCACGTACCAGTAAATCCTGGTTCAAAAGTGATAAGCGTAGATGTCTTTTATAAAGTTGGATCAAGAAACGAAGTAATGGGCAAAAGTGGCATAGCTCACATGCTAGAGCATCTAAATTTCAAGTCAACCAAAAATTTACGAGCCGGGGAGTTTGATGAGATCGTAAAAGGCTTTGGCGGCGTAAATAACGCAAGTACAGGCTTTGACTACACTCACTACTTCATAAAAGCCTCAAATGAAAATTTAGACAAAACGCTTGGTCTTTTTGCCGAGCTTATGAAAAATTTAAGCCTAAAAGATAAAGAATTTCAGCCAGAGCGAGACGTGGTGCATGAAGAGCGCAGGTGGCGAACAGACAACAACCCTATGGGATATCTATACTTTAGGCTCTACAACCACGCATTTATCTATCATCCATATCACTGGACACCGATAGGCTTTATAAAAGATATCGAAAACTGGAATATCTCCGACATAAAAGAATTTCACGCTACTTTTTATCAGCCAAAAAATGCGATTTTGATGATAAGTGGCGACATCGGCAAGGATGAGGCATTTAAGCTAGCTAAGAAAAATTTTAGCGGCATAAAAAACAAAAGAGCTATCCCAAAAACTCACTGCAAAGAGCCTGAGCAAGACGGCGCTAGAAGAGCAATCATCTATAAAGATAGCCAAACACAAATGCTAGCGATTGCTTACAAAATCCCAAATTTTAAACACGCTGATCAAGTGGGGCTAAACGCGATAAGCGAGTATCTAGCCACTGGCAAAAGCTCTATTTTGCAGCAGCGCCTAGTCGATGAGCTAATGCTTGTAAACCAAATTTATGCTTATAATATGAGCTGTGTTGATGAAAATTTATTTATATTTTTAGCAGTTTGCAACCCAGATGTCGAAGCAAACGTAGTTGAAGCTGAAATTTTAAAGATCATAGATGATTTAAAAAATAAGCCAATCGACAAAGATGATGTTTTAAGAGTTAAAAATTTGATAAAAACTGATTTTATTTACTCATTTGAGAGTGCAAGCAAGGTTGCAAATTTATATGGCTCATACCTTGCTAGAGGCGACATAAAGCCACTTTACGAGCTTGAAAAAAATATCGATAAGATAGATGCCAAGCTTTTAAAAGAGATAGCAAATAGATATTTTAATGAAAAAACCAGCACAACAATAATATTAAAAAAGGAATAAACGTGGAAAATTCGCTTCAAGGTGCGATGACCGCACTCATTACGCCATTTAAAAATCAAAAAGTAGATGAAGTCAGTTTTGAAAAACTAATAAAAAGACAGATAAAGCACGGTATAGATGTCGTTGTACCAGTTGGAACTACTGGCGAGAGTGCAACACTAACGCATGATGAGCATAGAATTTGTATCGAAATAGCCGTTGATGCATGTAAAGGTACAAATGTAAAAGTACTTGCTGGGGCTGGCAGTAACGCGACTCACGAGGCTATTGGTATCGCTAAATTTGCCCAAGCTCATGGTGCTGATGGTATCCTTTCAGTTGCCCCTTATTACAACAAACCAACACAAGAAGGGCTTTACGAGCACTACAAAGCCATTGCAAATAGCATTGAAATCCCTGTGCTTCTTTACAATGTTCCTGGCAGAGTTGGCGTGGATATCTTGCCAGCGACTGTTTTTAGGCTTTTTAAAGAGTGTAAAAATATCTATGGTATCAAAGAGGCCACAGGCAGCATAGATAGATGCGTCGATCTACTAGCTCACGAGCCAAATTTAGTAGTCATTAGCGGTGAAGATGCGATCAACTATCCTATCATATCAAATGGCGGCAAAGGTGTTATCTCAGTTACAGCAAATCTCTTGCCAGATCAAATTTCAGAGCTTACGCACTTTGCGATGAACGAAGAGTACAAAAAAGCAAAATTAATAAATGATAATCTATACACGATAAATAAAACACTTTTTTGCGAAAGCAATCCAATACCAATCAAAGCAGCGATGTATCTAGCTGGACTAATCGACTCTTTAGAGTACCGCTTGCCACTTTGCAAACCAAGTAAAGAAAATTTCAAAAAGATAGAAGAAGTAATAAAAAATTACGAAATAAAGGGTTTTTAATGAAGGACACACTAAACGAATTTAAAGGTAAAACGCTAGTTATCAGTGGTGGCACTAGAGGCATTGGCAGAGCCATAGTTGAAGAATTTGCAAAAGCCGGCGTAAATATAGCATTTACCTACAACTCAAACGAAGAGCTTGCCAAAGAGCAGGCAAAAGAGCTTGAAGCTACTTATAAGATAAAAGCAAGAGCATATGCACTAAATATCCTCGAGCCAGAGACTTATAAAGAGCTATTTTTAAAGATAGACGAGGATTTTGATAGGATTGATTTTTTCATCTCAAATGCTATCATCTCAGGTCGCGCAGTAGCTGGTGGATACACTAAATTTATGAAGCTAAAACCAAGAGGCATAAACAATATCTTTACAGCAACCGTAAATGCCTTTGTCGTAGGCACCCAAGAAGCTGCAAAACGCATGGAAAAAGTTGGCGGTGGTAGCATCATTAGCCTATCATCTACTGGAAATTTAGTCTATATCGAAAACTACGCAGGTCACGGCACAGCAAAAGCAGCCGTTGAAGCCATGGCAAGATACGCCGCGACCGAGCTTGGCGAGAAAAATATCCGTGTAAATGTCGTAAGTGGCGGCCCTATCGAGACAGACGCGCTAAGAGCCTTTACTAACTACGAAGAGGTGCGCGATATGACAGCAAAGCTTAGCCCACTAAACCGCATGGGACAGCCGACTGACCTAGCTGGAGCATGTCTATTTTTGTGCTCATCTAAGGCTAGCTGGGTGACTGGACATACATTCATAATAGATGGTGGCACGACTTTTAAATGAGAAGATTGAAATTTTAAGCATAAAGGCATATTTGTGAGTTTAAATTTACCAAACGCATTGGCATTTTTTAGGATATTACTGGCTCCACTTATGTTTTTTATGCTTGTAAATGCGCCAGGAATTTTTACGCAGATTCACATAAGCTGGATAAACTACTTTGCAGCTCTTATTTTTGTGATCGCCTCGGTGACTGACTTTTTTGACGGCTACATCGCCAGAAGCTGGGATCAAAAGACCAAGCTTGGCGCTATCCTTGACCCGCTAGCTGATAAGATGCTGATCTTGGCTGCATTTTTAGGTCTTATGATGCTTGGCAGAGCGAGCGCTTGGGCTGTTTATCTTATCTTGGTGAGGGAATTTTTTATAACTGGTTTTCGTGTCGTGATGGCAAGTGACGGCGTCGAGGTCGCTGCATCAATGGCTGGCAAAGTAAAAACAGTCTCGCAGATGTTTGCGGTTGGATTTTTACTGATGAGCTGGCCAGGCGGAGAGCTTTTGCTGTGGATAGCTGTTGCGCTTACGCTTTATTCTGGATTTGAATATATCTTTGCCTATATAAAGGCGATGAAAAAGAGCTAAAATTTCTTTCGCTCGTAAGACCCAAAGTTTTTACTTTCAAATTCTTATATAAAATAATCAAATCTTCATTTTCAAAATAAGTAAAATCAAGTTAAAAATTTCTCCTAGCTAAGAGAAATTTTTAGCTAAACGCCGTTTGAGAGTAAATTTATAAATTTTGGCTAAAATCTCATCAATTTTTCAAAAAAGGTAAGTTTTGAAAGGCATTCTCTTCACGCTAGTCCTATTTTGCCTTGGGCTTTATGCGTATTCGTTTTATTTTTTAGTGACCATTTTAGCCATTAGTTTTCTCATATTTTTTCACGAGCTTGGCCACTTTTTGGCAGCAAGAACGCTTGGAGTAAAGGTAAATACCTTTAGTATCGGCTTTGGTGAGAAAATTTATACCAAAAACATTGGTGGCACCGACTACTGCCTAAGCGCGATCCCACTTGGTGGATATGTACAGCTAAAAGGACAAGACGACACCGACCCAAAGGCCAAAAATTACGACACGGACAGCTATAACGTGTTAAGTCCTATAAAGCGAATTTACATCCTCTTTGCAGGGCCATTTTTTAACTTTATCTTAGCGTTTTTTATATACATTTTGCTTGGATCTATCGGAGTTGAAAGACTTGCACCAAGTGTAGGCCACATAGCTGAAGGCTCGGCAGCTGCAAGCGCTGGACTAGCTAAAAATGATAAAATTTTAGCAATAAATGGCGTAAAGATAAACGAGTGGGATGAGATCAGTAAAAATGTGAAATTAGAGCCAAGCACCATTTTGATAGATCGCAACGGCTCGCAAATGACTATAAATTTAACACCAAAGATAGGCGAGACGATAAATCTATTTAATGAAAAGGTACAGCGCCCATTGATCGGGATCTCTCCAAATGGCGAAGTGATAAAAATTTACCACACTGGTCTTGCAGGCATAAATTTTGCCTTTAGTGAGACGATCGAGGCATCAAAACTAATCTTTAAAAGCTTTACCAAACTAGTAAGTGGAGCTGTGCCGCTAAAAGAGGTCGGTGGCATCGTACAAATCGCTGATGTCACTTCAAAAGCCGCAAAAATAAGTCTTGGCGTGCTTTTGACGATTGTCGCTTTAATCTCAGTAAATTTAGGCGTTTTAAATTTATTCCCAATCCCAGCGCTTGATGGCGGACACATACTTTTTAACCTATATGAACTAATTTTTAGACGCGAGGTAAATGAGCGAGTGCTCATCATGCTCACCTACTGCGGCTGGGCGCTACTGCTTGGCATAATGATGCTTGCAACCTTTAATGATATTATGAGATTAAGTGGAGGTTTATGATGATAGTTTTAAAAGAGCTGCTTGAAAAGATAGAAAATTTAAGCAAAGATGTGACGCTCATCGCCGTTAGTAAAAATGTCACAAGCGCTGAAGTAAGAGAGCTTTACGCACAAGGGCAAAGAAATTTTGGTGAAAATAGAGTCCAAGAGCTAGCCAAAAAAGAGCTAGAACTGCAAAATTTTACTGATATAAAATGGCATATGATCGGCCGCTTGCAAAATAACAAAATAAATCAAATGGTAAGTCTAAAGCCTACACTTTGGCAAAGCTGCGATAGCTTTGAAAGAGCCGTAGAAGTCGATAAAAGGCTTAGCTATAAGCTAGATACTTTGCTTCAGATAAACTCAGCTGATGAAGATACAAAGCAAGGCGTAAGCGTAGCAAATGCGGCAGAAATTTATGAGCGTATCCAAAGCGAGTGCAAAAATATCAATCTAAAAGGCGTGATGAGTATCGGAGCGCATGTGGATGAGCTAAAAGAGATTCAAAAGAGCTTTGAGCTAACTTATAAAATTTTTGATAGCCTAAAGCCAAAAGGTGCGACTATCTGCTCGATGGGTATGAGTAGTGACTTCGAGCTAGCAATAAAATGTGGATCAAATATGATTCGCCTTGGGACAATGCTTTATCTATAAATTTATCGCTTTTGCATGCTCTTGCTGCTAACGAAGTAGATTACTGCTAGAGCTATGTAAATTTCTAGCCAAAAAGATTTGAGCGAAAAATTAAAATTTAATATTTAGCGTCAGCCAAAACTAGAGCAAAAAGTACTTTTACACCAGCTTTTTCTATAGTATTTTTAGCCTCAAGTATCGTTGTGCCAGTGGTTACGATATCATCTACCAAAATAACTGGCGCAGTGATCTTTTTTAGGATTTTAAAATTTCTTGGGTTATTTTGTCTAAATTGTAAATCCTTACCACTATAGCTGATCTTACTGGTTGCATGCAGTGCATGAAATATGGGCTTTAGATTTTTAGCCCTTAGTGCATTTGCCAAAATAGCCGTGTGTGAGTAGCCAAAATGAACTCTATCATCTATAGGCAGAGCATAGACTTTCTCCGGAAAGCTAAAGCTTTTAGCAAATTTATTAAATGCAAATTTGGCTAAGTTTTTATATATAAGATATCCGTGCATTTGGTGCTTGGAGTGGATGAGTTCTTTTATTTCAGAGTAGCCGTAAAAGCTATAAATTTTAAAGCCCTCTAGTTCTCTTACTATCGGGCTTGGCTCGCTTAAAATTTGTGAGCAAATTTTACAAAATGTATTTAGCGTAAAGCTCTTGCAAAACGCACAAAACATTAGCTATTTAAAATAGCAATTGCTGTGCGTTTGATGGCATCATTTATGATCTCAGTTAAAAATGATTTAAATGCTCCACCTATGCGAATCAACTCAAATTTGGTTTGATTATTTGAAATGTTTTTAACGATGCTTTGATCGCCTTTTTGGATCTTAAGTGTAATCTTAATATTACCTTTTGTATTATCAGTGCCGTATCCGCTCATATTTGCTTCAAACTCGTTGATAAAAATTTCAACTACAACGCCACCCATGCCATTTACATTTGCACCGCGCGCCATAAGCTCTTTTTTGAGCGAATCACTAAAATAAGTAGCAAGATCGTTTTGAAGCACGACATATTCTTTTACGGTACCTTTGCTATCAGTGATCGTAGCAATGGTACTTTTATTTTTGCGGTTATCATGCACTGCGCTTATGTAGGCCTCAAAACCGCTATTTTGCTGGCTCGCAGCAGCCTTATATGGATCAAATGCGACAACACTTTGACTTGGTGCACAACCAGTTAAAAATAAAACAAAAAGTCCAAAAATAGCTAAAAATTTAAATTTATTCATCGTTTTTCCTTTTAAAGTTTAGTAATCTCATCGGCTACTTTTATCGCGGCTTGTTTAACCAAAAGTGCGATAAAAAAGTCAAACTGACCAGACTCTGAAGCCTCTAGCTTCTCCACATGGTGCCTAGTCGAGATAGGTAATGTTTTTTTGAAATTTATATTTGAAAGAATAAGAAGCCCATTTAGATGTCCATTTAAAATTTCTGAACTTCCCGAATAGCTTCCTCTAAGCTCGTCAAATCTAAAATCAAGCCTGTACGTATAAGGTGATGTTTGAGTATCGACAACAACGATTCCGCGAGAATTTAACTCACGCTGCAAAAACATGTAAAAAAGCACTTCAAGGCGTGGGTTTGAGTTAAAAACTGCAGTATTTCCTTCAACACCTGTGTAATATATCGATCTTGCACTACTTCTAGCATCGACGATCCTGTGGAAATAAACCTTTTTTAATCCAACATTAGTATCGATCATGTTTTTTTCTAAGCAGCAGTTTATTGCTACATCACTTTTGTATTTAACACCATTTATAAAAAGACCATCGCCCCTGCCTTTACAAGCACTGCAATCAGCCGGTATCCTCATAACCTCTTCAAAATACATCTTATCTTCGCTGTTTATGCTCGCACTTTGCACACCATCTATTCCCTCACATGATAGACAAAGGCTAGCTTTAGCCACGCAGCCAGTTAGAAAGATAGCTACAAAAACTGCTAGTAATGTCGTTCTTAGCATTTTACTTCCTTTTGCTCTTTTTGTTTTTTGCGGATATTTTTCACGCTCTCGCCTGCAATGCCGTAGTTGTTCGTATCGATCTCATCGATAATGACAACGGTATTTTGAGCGCTTCTACCTAAAATTTCGCTTATTAGCTTTGTAACTCCGCTTATTATCTTCTCTTTTTGCTCCACACTTGGGCTATCACCCTCTTTTGTCACGCAAATTTTCACAAACGGCATAGCATTCCTTTTTGTAAATTTAGCACTTAAATTTTAATCAAAGACCTATCCACCAAAACAATATCCTTGCTGCGGCAGTATCGCAAAGTCAGACAAGGCGTGGATAAAATTTACGATGGGAGTTACCATGGCAGGTAATGACCGAGTAAATTTTAGACACAACGAAGTATGACAAAGCGAGACAACGCATTAGTCTATTTTTAGGACGGATAAAAACGCCTCCTGCGGCAAATTCACCTTTCCTATCGCCTTCATACGTTTTTTACCCTCTTTTTGCTTTTCAAGCAACTTTCTCTTACGCGTGATGTCGCCGCCGTAGCACTTAGCTGTGACGTTTTTACCCATTGATTTTACGGTTTCTCGGGCGATTATTTTATTACCGATGCTAGCTTGTATCGCCACCTCAAAGAGCTGACGTGGCACGATCTCTTTCATCGCCTTTACGAAGTCCCTGCCCTTTGTCTGCGCCTTGCTCTCAGGCACGATGATAGAGAGCGCATCGACCGTCTCGCCGGCCACTTTGACATCAAGCTTCACTAGATCGCCCACGCGGTAGTCGCTTGGCTCGTAGTCAAAGCTCGCGTAGCCTTTGGTGCTTGACTTTAGCTTGTCGTAAAAGTCCATCACGATCTCATTCATCGGTATGTCATACTCGAGTAATACGCGGTCAGTCGTGATGTAGTCCATCTTTGTTTGTATGCCGCGGCGGTTGTTTAAGAGTGTGATGATATTGCCCAAAAACTCGCTTGGTGTGATGATAGTCGCTTTCACGTATGGCTCAAGGATCGAGTCTATTTTATTGACTGGTGGCAACTGACTTGGGTTTTGAATTTTTAAATTTAGCCCATCAGTTTGGATGACTTCATAAGTCACAGTCGGCGCTGTGGCGATGAGATCAAGGTCGAATTCGCGCTCCAGCCTCTCTTTGACGACCTCCATGTGAAGAAGACCTAAAAAGCCAACCCTAAAGCCAAATCCAAGTGCGACCGAGGTCTCTGGCTCGTAGCTAATGGAGCTATCATTTAGCTTTAGCTTATCCAGCGCGTCACGCAGATCTTCAAATTTATCAGTTTCAATAGGATAAAGTCCCGCAAAAACAAACGGCTTAGCCCTCTCAAAGCCGCCAACTGGCTCTTTTAGCGGGTTTCTAGCCTGCGTCACCGTATCGCCCACCTGCACGTCGCTAACATTTTTAAGCCCCAAAACCACGATGCCAACCTCGCCAGCGCTAAGCGTTTTGGTCTTGATCGGAGCTATAGGGTTTGGATACATGAGGTCTAGCACGATATGCTTTTTGCCCGTGCCCATGACTAAAATTTCATCATTTTTTGAAATTTCACCATCATAAACACGCACAAGAGCAAGCGCGCCAAGGTAGTTGTCAAACCAACTATCGTAAATGAGCGCCTTTGTAGGCTTGTTTGCGTCGCCATTTGGCGCAGGGATTCTCGTGATGATCGCTTCAAGCAGCTCCTTTATGCCAACGCCTGTTTTTGCGCTCACTTCGATAGCCCCTGAGCAGTCAAGTCCGATGATATGCTCGATCTCGTCTTTTACCCTAGCAGGATCAGCCGCTGGTAGGTCGATCTTGTTGATGACTGGGATGATCTCTAGGTTGTTTTCAAGTGCGATATAGACATTTGCGATGGTTTGCGCCTCCACGCCCTGAGAAGCATCCACGACAAGTAGCGCGCCCTCGCAGCTAGCCAAAGAACGGCTCACCTCGTAGCTAAAATCAACGTGTCCTGGGGTGTCTATCAAATTTAGAACAAAATTTTGCCCATTTAGTGCGTAGTTTAGGCGGACAGACTGAGCTTTGATCGTGATGCCACGCTCTTTTTCTATATCCATCGTGTCCATGATTTGCGAGCTCATCTCACGGTCACTAACGGCGCCACACTCTTGAATGAGGCGATCAGCAAGCGTGCTTTTGCCGTGGTCAATGTGAGCGATGATGCTAAAATTTCTAATATTTTTCATTTACTCTTTTACTTTTTTGTTAAATTTTTGACTTTTATTTTGCCTAAAATTGATTTAAAATTTGCATAAGAAAAGCGATGTTAATGCTTGTGACCAAAGTGTCTATGCTCTTCTTTGCCTTTTATCTCACAGATGAGCTCATCTTTGTGCCCAATGGTCTTGCTCTCAAACTGAAGCGTCACATGACTAATTCCAACATGAAATAGCTCATGTTCGATATCTTTTATCATTTTTGAAATTTCACCTACACTTAGCTCATCATCTACCACCACATGAGCGATGATTGCATTTGAACCGGCACTTATCGCCCAAATATGCAGATCATGCACCTGCCTAACGCCATCTACGCCTTTTATGATAGCTAAAATTTCATCCGCATTAAGCTCGACTGGCACGGCTTCGATAAGGATATTAAAGCTATCCTTTAGCAAGCCAAAGCCACTTTTTATGATAAGTATCGAAACAAATATACTTGCAATACTATCAGCCTGCGTAAGGCCAAATTTCATGATGACTAGTGCTGCAATGATCGCTCCAACCGAACCAAACGTATCTCCAAGGACATGAAGATAAGCTCCTTTTATATTTAAATTCTCTTTTATATCGCTACTTTTATGTATATAAATAGCTACGATCAAATTTATAATAAGCCCCAAAATGCTAATAGCAAGCATCGTTTTGGCTTCGATCTGCGGCTCGTTAAAAAATCTCACAACTGCTTCAATTATCACAAAAATACCTAGAGCAACAAGAGCCGAGGCATTTACAAAAGCAGCAATGATCTCGACCCTTTTGTAGCCAAAGGTCTTTTGCAAATTTGCCCTTTTTTCTGCGATCTTAAAAGCGACCAGCGACAAAAAGAGAGCCGCAGCGTCTGAGAGCATGTGAAATGCGTCGCTAATAAGCGCAAGCGAGTTTGAAACGAAGCCAAAAACGGCCTCAACTATCATAAACGTGAAAATTAGAAAAAATGAATTTCTAAGAACGCTCTTGTTGTGCATCATTGTCCTTCTTTTGGGCATCGATCCTCTTGCCGATATCTTTTAAATTTGAAAATTCCTCGATGAGCTTTGGCGAGTCGTCAAGGCTGATGACGAAATTCCATATATAGGTCATCACAGAGTAGATGTGGCCGGCATTTGTCTGCTGCGAGCTTAGCACTATTATCGCCACCAAAAAGAGCAGTGAAGCGCTAATGCCGATGATAAAATAGCTCATCGCCTCCCTGTTTGAGATCGCTATACGAAATTTAGAAACGACGTCGTAGTGCCTATTTAGCGTGCTTTTATTAAAAACACCTATCACCTTTGCCTCTTTTTCTAAGCGGTCATTTAAGCGAAGATAAAGGTCGTCATTTTTCTTGATATATCTTGGCAAAAATATAAGAAAAGTGATCATCACGGCAAAGCACGCCACAGCGACCTTTGGCTCGACAAATATGAGCATAAACGCTGAGCCGATGATCGAAATAACCGATGTAAAAAACATAGGAAAATGCGTCTCAAAGAAATTTACAAACTCTCGCGAGAGCGCTACTCTGGCGATAATGGCGGAGTCGTCTTTGGCATTTTGTTTTTCATTCATGATGACATTTACAGCAAGCTTTGCGTAGATATTTGCAAAAACTTGCGTATCCACGCGGCGCCTAATGGCTCCTACAAGCCACGCTATGAGCACAAAAAGTGCGTAAATGAGAGCATTTAACGTATTTCCTTGCATGATTGCATTGATCGCAAAGCCCGCAAATATTGGGTATGCTAGAAAAAGTCCGTTCTCTGCTAGCACCAAAGTAAAGGTCAAAATGAGATTTTTATTGTGCTCGGTCGCTATGCTCTTTAGCGTTTTAAAGGCGTTATTTTGCAAATTTAATCCTAAAATTTTCGCGAATTCTAGCCAAAATTTATAAATTTTGAAAAATTTTTGTTGTAACTATTGACATTACAACAAAAAATTATTATACTTCACTCATCAGTTGTAAATAAAAATATTACAACAAAAAATAAGGAGAACAAAATGAAAAATTTTCAGGTTGCAAAGATCGCAAACGAGCCAAGAGTCGAGCTAAAAGAGGCTTTAAATTTAAGCGGCTGTGAGGTATCTATAAACGAGCTTCCAGCAAATGTGAGCGTGCCATTTGTCCATGCACATAAGCAAAACGAGGAGCTTTACATCATCCTAGAGGGTGAGGGTGAGCTTTTCATCGACGGTGAGGTGCTAAAAGTAAGCAAAGGAGATGCGGTACGCATAGATCCAGAGGGCAAAAGGTGCTTTAAAGCTGGCAAAAACGGCATCAAAATGATCTGTATCCAGACAAAACGCGGTAGCCTAGAGCAATACACAATGAGTGACGGCGTGATAGTTGATGACGTAAAGCCAAGCTGGCTGTAAAATTTAAAAACAAAATTTAAAGGAGAAATAATGAAAATAGCAATCATAGGCGCAAACGGCAAAAGCGGTGCAAATTTAGTAAATGAGGCCATAAAACAAGGTTACGACGTCACAGCGATCGTTAGAAATAAAGAGTATAAAAACAAAAGCGTAAAGGTCGTTTATAAAGATATTTTCGAGCTTACAAAGACTGATCTGGCTGGCTTTGACGCAGTGATCAGTGCATTTGCAGCGTGGACGCCAGATACCTTTGCGCTTCACAAAAAAGTGGCCACTCACCTTATAAATTTACTAGAAGGCACTAGTACAAGGCTCATCGTAGTTGGCGGCGCTGGTACGTTATTTGTTGATGACAAGGGCACTATGCTCATGGATACGCCAGGCTTCCCGGCTGCGTATATGGGTGTGGCAAAGGCGACTGCGGAGTCTTATTTTGAGCTAAAAGATAGGAGCGATTTGCTTTGGACATACGTAAGCCCAGCAGGCGACTACGACGCAAATGGTGCTCGTACTGGCAAATACGTGCTTGGTGGAGATAATCTCATCTTAAACTCAAAAAATGAGAGTTATATAAGTTATGCAGACCTTGCGCTTGCGATCATAGACGAGCTAAAAAACAAAAAATTTATACAAAAACGCTTCACAGCAGTTAGCGAGCGAGCATAAAAATTATAGATCTGACATAGCTGGCACAAAAAGTCGGCTTGTCAAATCCAAACTGAAAATAAACTGTTTTTAGTAAAAATTTAAAGTATAATCAGAAAAAATTTCAAGGACGATTGTGCAAGTAGGGATTAAGTTTTCAATCGCGATTCATGTAGTCTTAGCAGCTTGTTTTTTCAAAGACGAGAAAGTCACGAGCGAATTTATAGCAGGTAGTATAAACACAAATCCGGTCATAGTTAGGCGTCTGCTTGGCACTCTAAAGGCTGCAGGACTCGTGAATGTCGTAGCTGGAGTTGGTGGTGTGAGTCTTGCAAAAGAGCCAAAAGATATAACCCTCCTTCAAATTTTTAAAGCAGTAAATAATAAAGAAAAACTTTTCAAGATCCACTCTGACTCACCCAAAGCTTGCCCGCTTGGTGGCAAGATCGAAACTCTCTTAACCACCCACTTCCTAAAAGCACAAGAAGCTTTAG